>NZ_CBCPLU010000001.1:1267260-1584075 GCF_965119495.1 Streptococcus sp. Marseille-Q7156
TCTGATAATTCTGGATAGACTTCTGCAAAAGGACCATGTTTAGCAGAGGGCAAAATAGTAACGTAGCCCGCTACAGCAGCATCAATCTCTGCAACTAAGACTTCTCTCTCCCCACTTTCCTGTTCCAGAAAATATCTAGCCAAAATTTCCTCTCTACCAGGCCAACCTTGATTCATAAATCCTCGAGATAGATCTTTAATGTCAGATTCTTGCATTTTTCTAATTGAACATGTCGTCTTCATAAGTTGCTCCTTTAAAGCTTTCTCCTACCATTATAGCACGATAATAAAGATTAAAAGAAAAAACCTAGTAAGACAAAAGAATCTTACTAGGTCAAAAGGGGACTCCATTCTAACAGAGTCCTGGAAAAGTCTGAAAAAAAGGTCCACTGGACCCCAACTCGCTCTCTCATTTCAAGGCTCGTGAAAAAAAGACCCGTCGGGGTCTTTTCTTTAATCTTCGTTTACGAAAGGCATCAAAGCCATTACGCGAGCGCGTTTGATAGCTGTTGTTACTTTACGTTGGTTTTTAGCTGAAGTTCCTGTTACACGACGAGGAAGGATTTTCCCACGTTCTGAAACGAAACGGCTAAGAAGCTCAGTATCTTTGTAATCAACATATTCAATTTTGTTTGCTGCGATGTAATCAACTTTTTTACGGCGTTTGAATCCGCCACGACGTTGTTGAGCCATGTTTTTTCTCCTTTATAATTTTAGTTGTCCATTAGAATGGTAAATCGTCATCTGAAATATCCAATGGATTTGTTGCTCCAAATGGATTTTCATCACGTGAAAAGTCTGGTACTGAATTTGTAGGTGCTGAATAGTTTGAACTTGGTGCAGAATAAGCTCCGCCTGTGTGACCCTCACGCACACTACGGCTTTCCAACATTTGGAAATTCTCAGCCACGACCTCTGTCACGTAGACACGTTGTCCTTGCTGGTTATCGTAACTACGAGTCTGGATACGACCTGTCACCCCGATAAGTGAGCCTTTTTTAGCCCAGTTAGCAAGGTTTTCAGCCTGTTGGCGCCACATAACGACATTGATAAAATCAGCCTCACGTTCGCCATTTTGACTCTTAAATGTACGGTTTACTGCAAGAGTAAAAGTCGCAACTGCTACATTTGATGGGGTATAACGCAACTCAGCGTCACGTGTCATACGCCCTACAAGTACAACATTGTTAATCATAGTTTACCTTCTTACGCGTCAGTTTTGACGATCATGTGACGAAGAATGTCAGCGTTGATTTTTGAAAGACGGTCAAACTCTTTAAGAGCTACGTCGTCGTTTGCTTCAACGTTAACGATGTGGTAAAGTCCTTCACGGAAATCTTTGATTTCGTATGCAAGACGACGTTTTTCCCAAGATTTTGATTCAACAACAGTTGCACCGTTGTCAGTCAAAATAGAGTCAAAACGTGCTACCAAAGCGTTTTTAGCTTCTTCTTCAATGTTTGGACGAATGATATAAAGAATTTCGTATTTAGCCATTGATATGTTCCTCCTTTTGGTCTAATGACCCCAAGACTTTGCAAGGGGTAAGTGAGGTTCGCTCACAATAAACTATTATACTAGAAAAAATGTTTTTACGCAAGTAAAAACACCAAAATAAAAAAAGAAGATGACGAATCATCTTCTCAAAAACTATGAGTTTTTAGTCTTCTTTTTTCTTGCGAGCAAGAAGTCCAAATCCACTTAGGGCTCCAAGAAGTCCAAGCGCTGCGAGGCTAGCGTTAGCTTCTGTACCTGTGTTAGGCAATTCTTTTTGACCATCAACAAATTTAGGTGTTGCTGGTTGTTTTGGTTGCTCAGGTACTGTTGGCATTTCCGGAGTCACTGGTTGCTCTGGGGTCTCTGGCTCTTGTGGAGAAACTGGTTGTACTGGTTCAACCGGTGTTGGAGTTGGCATCTCAACTTTGCGGAAGATATGTCTGATATTTCCTTTTGAACCTGTCACAGTCTTCACATATTCGTAACCTGGAATTGTTCCCGGTTCTTTAGAACCTGGCTCAGTTGGTTTCAATGGATTTCCATTCTCATCAGTCCAAGTAGTTGTATTTTGCTTACCTGGATTTGGTTGAGGAACAGGTAAAGGTGTTGGAGCTGGTGGTGTTACTTTTTCGTAAACATGTTCTGTATCTCCATTTGGCAGTTTCTTCGTTTCTACGAATCTGTACTCTGGGATGTCTTTCTTATCTACTGAACCACTTTCTTTTTCTTTGATTTCATTTCCATCTTTGTCTTTAAAGAATGTTGTTACTTTTTCATAGACATGCTCTACATCTCCATTTGGCAGTTTCTTCGTTTCTACGAATCTGTACTCTGGAATGTCTTTCTTATCTACTGTGCCTGGCTCACTTGGATATTTCGGAATCTCATTACCTTCTTTATCTTTGAAGAATGTATTTACTTTTTCGTAGACGTGTTCTGTATCTCCATTTGGCAGTTTCTTCGTTTCTACGAAGCGGTAACCTGGGATATCTTTCTTAGGTTGTTCGCCGTCTTCTCTTGGATAATTTGGAATAGATACTTCTTTACCATTTGAATCAACTGTCACATAAGACGTTGTAATCTTAGTATAGTTGATTGGGGTATCTTGACTCGGATCAGTTGGTAATGTTGGTGGCACATAACCTTTAGTTGGATCTTCTGGATCAACTGGTTTCAACGGATTTCCATCTTTATCTCTTGGAATGTAACCTGGAACATAAGGAATTACAATATCTTCTGTTGGTACACCCGGTTTAGTTGGATCACCGTTTGGATCATTTGGATAATCAATACGTGGAGGATTTGTTTGTCCTGGCACGTTTGGAATCCAGGCTCCAAGTTTCTTATAGACAACTTTTTGAATGATATCTTTGTCTTCAGCCTTAACAGTTTGATCCTTGGTAGATGCCTCAATATCTCCACTTACTGCAATATAACCTTTAACAAATGGAAGTTTATTACCAGAAAGAACATCAATTGTAGCTTCTTTCCATTCCCCGTAAGTAACTTCACCTGTCACCAAGTTCACCTTAGCATCACGAGTAAATTTAACTGATGAAGTCACAGAAGTAGTAACCTCTTTACCATCTCCATCAACATAAGTAATTGTACGAGTTACTTCTTCTGAAGTTGTCAATTCCTTAACGCTTTCAGGCCATACTGGTGAATTTGGATCCTCTGGATCAATTGGTTGACCTGGAACTGGTATCACATCACTTGGAATAACTGGAACAAGGCGTGGTTGAACAGTAACAACAAATTTTTGAATAGCTTTTGTATCATTATCAAATGATTGCTTGCTGCCATCAGCTTTTGTAAACTCGTCAGACACAAGTTCGTAGCCAAGTTTTTTCAGTGCGTTGATACGTTCTGCAGTAGAGTAGTTCATTTCAGAACCAGAATCACCTTGAAGGATATCCACTTCACCAAGAATTATTCCGTTAGTATCTTTGTAAGTTACAGTTGCAACTTGTGTATCAGACTTCACTTCATAAACAGTTGGTGTATACTTAGCTTTCGCTACAGCGCCATTAGTATCCTTACGTACAATAGTTACTCCTGTTGCAGTTCCAACGAAATCTTTATTTGGTGTGAAGGTTACCTTACCTGTTGCATCAACAGTATACGTTCCTTCGTTTGGAACTGTTTTACTTGTTGTACCATCTTCAAATGTAGCAGGAACAGTATTGTCCATTGGTACATCTTTATGACCAGGTACAAATGTTGGTGTACCAGATTGAAGAGTGTTCTTAGGACCTGTAGAACTTGTATCCACACCTGTTGGTGTAACTGGTGTTACAGTTGGAGTGTAACTTGACTCAACAGTTGTACCATTTGTAGGATCTGTTACAACTACTTTAGCTGGGTCTGGTGTGCCAACAAAGTCTTTATTTGGCGTGAAGGTTACTGTACCAGTTGGATCGATTGTATATGTACCGACTGTCTTACCATCCTTAGTAGCTGGGATAGTTGTTTCCTCAGTTCCAACGAACTTAGCTGGATTATCTGTTGTTGGTTTCAACTCAGTTCCATCAGCATGTTTATATGTTGGAGTACCTGTCTGTGTCTTACCTTGTATATCAGTTGATGTAGCAGGTGTTGTAGTTGGAGCTACTGGTGTATAAATAACATACACTGTACTATCAGTTGACTCGTTTGTTACCTCAAGACTTGTAACAGTTTTCTTATCATAAGTATAATTAGCTACTTCTGGAGAAACTACTGCCTCAAGAGTTTGTGCTGCTGACCAGTCAGTGTATTCCACATTTCCTGTTACCAAGTTAATGCTTGCGCTACGTGTGAAGGTTACTGTTTGAACTTTATCAGCTGTTACTTCTTTACCATTTTCATCGTTGTAGCGGTACTTGATTGTACGAGTAACTGTCTTAGTTAACTCAAGATTTTCTGCAGTACTTGGCCATACAGGTGAGTTTGGATTTTCTGGATCCACTGGTTGTCCTGGAACAGGTTTCTCATCATTTGGAGTCACAGGTTCCACACGTTGTTTAACTATTACCGTAAAGTTTTGATTCACCGCTGTGTCGTTATCAAAAAGCTTATCAGCTGTCGTTGCTACAATGAAACCATCTTCTACTAACGTATAGCCAGCTTTTTCAAGAGCTGCAATTGCTTTTTCACGATTAACAAAGTCGATAGTTCCTTTATAAACACCCTCTACTGTCTCAACAGCTGCTTCTGGAATTTTAGCTGAATCTATAGCAACTTCTGCACCAGTTGTCACATCATAGTAAGAAATAGTTGCTGTTTGAACATTCTTTCTATAAGTATATGTCACAGTAGTTTGCTCATTTGTAACCTTACCTGAAACCTTCTTAGTACCTTCATCAACCTGACCGTTTGTTGTTTCCACTTTAACAAGAGTGTAACCAGGAATTTCTTTTGGTTCAGTTGTAAACGGAGTCGTCACTTTTTCGTTATTTACTGGAGTTGTTGAAGGAGAGATAACGTTACCCTCTTCATCCTTATACTCAACAATGACTGTTCCATCTTCAGCAACAACAGTTGGAGTGTAATTAGTTGTTACAGTAGTACCGTTGATATCTGCAATTTGTACGCGTACTGGTGTAGCTTTGCCTGTAAATTCTTCAGTTGGTTGGAATGTAATGACATTAGTTGTTTTATCAAGAGTGTAAGTTCCTTCACCATCAACCGTAACTGTAGTTACAGCATTTCCATTCGCATCAAGAAGTGTCAAAGTACTCTTATCAAGAGCTACTGATTTTGGTTGACCATCTTCGCCTAATACTTCAGATGTTTCTCCTTTGGCGAAGTTCAAAGTCGTAGCATCTGTATCAGGAATGTCAAAAACAATTTGTGATGTTTGCGCTTGACCTTGCTTACCAGCTGTCGCTGATTCTTTAGCTGTTGGGACTACAGGAACTACTGTTGGAGTATAAGTAGCTGTACCTGTGATGACTGTTGATTCACCTTTTTCATTAGTAATAGTAGCTGATGCTTGAACTGTTACTGGTGCTGGTGTTCCTTTATAAGTTGCAACTGGTTGGAATGTTACTACACCTGTTGTTGAATCAATTGTATATGTACCAACATTTTCAACAGTCATTGAAGTTGCAGTCGTTGGATTTCCAGTAGCTGGATCTACAAGTTTGTAATTTGATACTGGAGCACTCTCATCTGATGATGAGAATAGTGGTGTCTCTGACTGCTGTTCACCTTGGATATTCTTAGATGTTACATTTTTACCAGTAATCGTGATTGGTGTTACTGTTGGTTTATAAGTAGCTGTTGCTGTCTCACCATTTGAATCTGTTGCTTGAACAGTTACTCCTGTCCCTTCTCCAGTAAATGTTGGGACTGGTACGAAGGTTACAACACCTGTTGTTGGATCAATTGTGTATGTTCCTTCATTTGCAATTGTAACACTAGTAGTTGGTTGCATCGTTGATGGATCAACCAACTGACGTGTTGCAATCGTTACTGATGAATCTGACGTTTCAAATTCTGGTGTTCCAGTTTGTGTTTTACCTTGAACGTCTTTAGATGTTGCGTTCTTAGCTGTCATAGTTACATCTGTGACAGTTGGAGTGTAAGTAGTTGTTACAGTAGTGCCATTCGCATCTGCAATACGTACACTAACTGGTTTTGTAACAGTTCCTGTGAATGTTGCGACTGGTTGGAATGTAATAACATTTGTCGCTTTATCCAGTGTATAAGTTCCCTCATTTTCAACTGTTACAGATGTTACAGCATCACCGTTTGCATTAAGAAGAGTTACTGATGCTGTATTAAGATCAACAGATTTTGTTGTATTTGCATCAATAGAAACTGTTCCTTTAGCAAAGTTTACAGTTGTATCATCTGTATCTGCTGCGTCAAACTTAATAGCAGAAGTTTGGGCTTTCCCTTGAGGTCCAGTTGTTTGAGAAGCTACTGCGGTTGGTGTTACTGGAACTACTGTTGGTGTGTAAGTAGCTGTCGCAGTTGCAGTAATATTAGCATTGTTAGCATCTGTACCTAGAATTGCAGTTAGTTTAACAGTTACTGGAGTTGCTGTTCCTTTGAATGTTGGAAGTGGTTTAAAGGTTACAACACCTGTTGCTGGGTCAATTGTATAAGTTCCCTCATTTTCAACTGTTAAAGTATCAACTAGACTACCATCAGCGGCAACCAACTTAGCTGGTGATGTTGCACTTGGTGAGATGGTTGAACCGTCACCTACAGAAGTAAAGGTTGGTGTTCCTGTTTGAGTAGCTCCTTGGATATCAGATGATGTAACGTTGTGACCTTTAATCGTGTCTGTTACTGTAATGTGGTAAGTAGTTGTAGCAATTGAAGAACCTGCACCTGAATCTGTACCTGAATCTGTACCATCCAAAGTAGCCGTAACAACATTTCCGTTACTATCAATAACATCTACAACAACTGTATACACACCCACTTCTGATAAAACATAATTACTAGCTAATGTGTAAGCTGCAGCATCTGTCTTTGTATCATATACTTTTTGAGCTCCAGATGGTGATGTTACTGTCAAACGAGTAATGTAAGTCGTTTTACTATGAGCAGTATCTTCTTTATCTGCAATCGTAACTGCAGCTTGTGCCGCATTACGAAGGTCAACAGTTATCCCCTTAGTTGATTCATAGCTTGTTGATGTTGCAGTTGGTTTTGTGTTGATGATAGTTGCAACATCTGTATTAGTAGCTTTGCGACCTCGAATTTCACCGCCAAATCCTGATGAAGTCATGATATCCCATGATTTATCTCCAAGTTTAGTAGCTGTCACAGTAGAACCATCTGAAGCAGTCCATGCATCTGTATACTTATCATAAGTTACTGTCACAGACATCCCATCTTTAGATGTTTCATTTTTACTTGCAACTGTTGTTTTATGACGAGTTACCGCATCAAGACTCTTAATTGTTCCGTCAGTTTCAAATGTGCGCGTATATGTATAAATATAGAAGTTTTGAGAACCATCCAATTGAGCTTCAGCATAAACTTGACGTTTTGTCAAAGTATAAGTCCCGTCTGCATTCGTTGTCTGAACTGTAGTATAATCTGCTGGAAGTTCCCAGTGACCTGTTTTAGAATTCAACGTAGCTACATGAGTAGTATTATCTACATCTGTTAGTGTTACTTTATTACGTAGGAAAGTACCTTTGATATTTTCAGTAATTGCTTCAACCTTGATGTTATCCACTCCAGCTGTTGCAGTTGCAGCTTGTGTAACTGGAATATTAATTTTTCCACCTACTGTCCCCAAATTTGTCCCTACTGCTGCAGCCGTATTGGTTGTTGTTACTGCATTGCCATCTACATCTTCTCCTGATGCAACTACAACCCAACTTCCATTTTGATTTTGAAGAACAGTCTTCGTTCCATCTGGCATGGTAACTACAGCGTTTGTTGCACCTTTAGAAATAGTCACAGGAACAGTTTCTGAGTAGGTTTCAATATTCAAAGCTTCTACTTTTGGTTTAACGACAACTGTAATATTCCCTTGAGCTTCCTGACCAGATTGAATCCATTGTACATTTGATCCATTAACACTGTTGTAATCTTTAGCAAATGTTGATACATAGTAGACCCCTGCTTCTGTCAAAGTACCTGATAATTGGCCAGACGAGTTATATGACGATTGACCATCAATAGATACAGACTGCGGTTGGTTCTTTGGATCCATCTGGTAGCTAACACCAGGAATTGTTGTTGCTGTTTCATCAAGAACTTGACTTCTATTATCTACATTGACACCAGCAATACCAGTTACAGCAGTTCCATATTGTTGACGTATAGTTGTCGTTGTACCATTAGCTTTGGTATAAGGTACATTTGCTCCTTGTCCACGCATTGTGCGCGCCCCTGATGGATCTTGATACTTGATGTCAATATTAATGTCTTGACCAACTGTACGTTCGTAAACTGCATTATCTGTCGCGATAACTGGTGGAGTTGTATCCATCCAGCCTACCCAACCCATACGCATATTTACAAATCGAGTTGTCACCACCGCACCTGTTTTGCTGTTTGTAAAGGTTGCGTTAACTTTGAGATCTTGTACCCCATTTTCAAGATTACTTGTAACAATCCCTTCAATGACATCATTTGTAGCATCATATACAAGACCATTAGGTAGGTTATAAGGTGTAGCAGCACCTACTGATCCATCAATACCTGTTAAAGACCAACCTTTTTCAGCCGCTTCATCTGTCACTCCAAATCGTGATCTTAGACCTGGAATATAAACACGATCAACACCTTGTTCATATGCTAATTTATAAATTTCTGTTGCAAGGAATTCATAAGCTCCATTATTTGAGAATATACTAGCAGAACCACCTGAGATTCGCATTCCACTTGGACGAAGTTGACCTTTCCAAAGCTCTGCTTCTTTGGCTAGTTTTTTAGCCATTTCTGGAGAAAGGGGATAATCCATACGTCCCTTGTTATTGTGACCTGTTGAACCACCCTGGTCAGACGTTAAACCATTTGCAGGGTTAGTTTCTGAGCCATCACGTTGGTTAGAATAGACAACAACTTCTAAACCTTCAGCAGTCCCACCAGTTACACGAGTATAGGCATTCAACTCTCCTGCACTTGCAAAACCGTCAGTAGACGCTTTCCCATCAGGATTGAATTTATAGATATCTTTACCTGTAGCAGTTGCTGCAGTTACAACCGTGGCATGAGTGGCACGCGTACCGTTTGCATTAACGGTTGATTCAACATAAAAATTTTGTGCTGCCAACGCTACAGCAAATTTCCCATCACGACCAATTCCTGATTTTTTCAGTTCACTATAAACTGCAAGGATAGACTCATTCAAGCGTGAAAGTTGAGCATCCACTTGTTCCTTTGTGACACTCTTATCAGCTAAAAGTACTTTTGATTCGTTAAGTATAGCTTGGTTCTTGGCTACCGCCGCTTCAATTGCTGCTCGATTCTCTTCTGCTACTTCCTTCTTACGGAGTTCTGTAACCGCAAGTGTATTGGTTACATCTGCTTCTGATGTAACTTTATCGAGTTCCGATTTAGCTTCTGAAAGAGCTTTTTCAGCTGGAGTAGCTTTCTTTTCAACTTCTTCTTTAGCCGCCTTATCCTTATCAGCCTGTTCTTTCTCTAGTCCTAGTTTGTTTGATTCAGTTACAACTGTTCCCAATGCAGAAAGAATCTCTTTTTGAACATTTACCTCTTCTTGCTTGGCAGCTTCATTTGCCAAAACAGCTTTCGCAGTAGCTAAAGCTTCACGAACATTGGCTACAACTGAGGCATCCGCATACTTAGCATTGGATAATGCAGCCTCTAAATTTGAAATACTCGTTTCAAGAAGTGACTTATTTACTTTAACTTCTTCTTTCTTGGGTGTTTCAGTTGTCATATCAACCAACTGGATATTACTTTCTCCTAATTCTGGAGAAGAATTTTCTACTTTTTGAATATTTTCTTTAGAGTCTGAAACTGGATTTTGTTCAGTAGCTGAAACTGCTCCATTTCCTAAGAACATTAAACCAGCCGCAATCGCTACTGATGCTGCTCCAAAACTGTATTTACGAATACCGTAACGAATATACTTTTCCGTTCTAAAATCTTGTTGTTTACCCTTCATTTAGAGTCACAACCTCCTTTATGCATATTTTTTTAATATTGAATTGAAATATACAGACAAATAAAAAGCCCCCCCCCTCGAATTTTTTAGTAATATTAAGAGGTTATCATTTTAAAAAGGTTGCCCAATAATTATCAATATCACTTAATATTGTATCATGCCACTATTATTAATTCAAGTTTCATGTCTATATATATTTATTGTTTCAATTTAATACTTCCTTGAAGAAACCAGTACATACATCAGTTTTTAAACAATAAGATCAATGTACTAAGATACGAAATTCTATTCTAAACAACTAATAGTATGTTTCTAGCACAAATTCAATTTTATAAGAAAAGGAAGTAAATATAGTGGATTAAAATAAGATATGAACAAACTGATTAAGAAAGGCAAATTAATTTCTAGAAATATTTTAGCAGACACAGTGTACTGTTCTAGATTCAATACACTATATTTTCACGAAAAGCGCATATTATCAAGAGCCGATTTTGAAAACCTGATAATATTTCCTTTCGTTTCTAGAGATTTCTATAGAAAAAAACGCCACATAGGCGTTTTTCTATTCTTACGGTTTGATACGGTGCAACATACGTGGGAATGGAATAGCTTCACGGATGTGTTTTGTTCCTGCCGCGAAGGTGACCATACGCTCGATACCGATACCAAATCCACCGTGTGGTACAGTACCGTATTTACGAAGGTCAAGGTAAAATTCATACTCTGTACGATCCATGCCAAGTTCATCCATCTTAGCAACTAATGCATCGTAGTCTTCCTCACGCATAGATCCACCGATGATTTCTCCATAGCCTTCTGGAGCAAGCAAGTCTGCACAAAGCACACGTTCTGGATTTCCAGGAACTGGTTTCATATAGAAGGCCTTGATGGCTGCTGGATAGTTCATAACAAAAGTTGGCACACCAAAGTGGTTTGAGATCCAAGTTTCATGTGGTGAACCAAAGTCATCACCATGCTCAAGATGTTCGTAGTCAGCATCTTCATCATTCTCATGCTCTTGTAAGAGGTCAATGGCTTGATCGTAAGTGATACGTTTGAAGGGCTCTGCAATGTAGCGTTTCAAGAGTTCTGTATCACGTTCCAAGGTTTCCAAGGCTTGAGGCGCACGGTCAAGAACACCTTGAAGAAGAGCTTTTACATAAGCTTCTTGCAAGTCAAGTGACTCATCGTGTGTCAAGTATGAGTACTCTGCGTCCATCATCCAGAACTCAGTCAAGTGACGGCGTGTTTTTGATTTTTCAGCACGGAATACTGGACCAAAGTCAAAGACACGGCCAAGGGCCATCGCTCCTGCTTCTAGGTAAAGCTGACCTGATTGGCTCAAGTAAGCTGGAGTTCCGAAGTAGTCCGTTTCAAAGAGTTCAGTTGAATCTTCTGCCGCATTTCCTGAAAGGATTGGGCTATCAAACTTCATGAAGCCGTTCTTGTCAAAGAACTCATAAGTTGCATAAATAATAGCGTTACGGATTTGCATCACGGCCACTTGCTTACGAGAACGAAGCCACAAGTGACGGTTGTCCATCAAGAAGTCTGTTCCGTGTTCTTTTGGTGTGATTGGGTAGTCTTGAGATTCACCAATCACTTCGATGTCTGTAATGTCCAACTCATAGCCAAACTTAGAACGTTCGTCTTCTTTGACAATACCTGTCACATAAACAGAAGTTTCTTGGCTCAAACGTTTGATAACATCAAACTTTTCAAGTCCCACTTCTTCACCAAATTTTTCTACAAAGTTTGGTTTAAAGGCTACACCTTGGAAGAAGGCTGTTCCATCACGCAATTGCAAGAAGGCGATTTTCCCTTTTCCTGATTTGTTGGCAACCCAAGCGCCAATTGTCACTTCTTGACCAACATAGTCTTTTACATCAATAATCGTTACACGTTTTGTCATTATGTTTCCTTATCTTTTTCTTTTTTATTTTTCCATAAATGCTTTCAAGCGTTTAACTGCTTCTTTAAGCGTGTCTAGGTCTGTCGCATAGCTGAGGCGGACATTTTCTGGAGCTCCAAAGCCTGCTCCTGTTACCAAGGCCACTTCGGCTTCTTCTAAGATAGCAGTTGTAAAGTCTGTCACATCCGTATATCCTTTCATCTCCATTGCCTTTTTGACATTTGGGAAGAGGTAGAAGGCTCCTTGCGGTTTGACTACTTCAAATCCAGGAACCTCAGCAAGAAGGGGATAGATGGTATTTAGTCGCTCCTCAAAAGCCTGACGCATGTTTTCTACAGTATCTTGCTCCCCTGATAAAGCCTCAACTGCTGCATACTGGGCTACTGCTGACGGATTCGAAGTTGTTTGACCTGCAATCTTGGACATGGCAGCGATAATGTCTGCTTCTCCGACGGCATAGCCAATCCGCCAACCAGTCATAGCATAAGTTTTAGACACACCATTAATAACCACTGTTTGCTTGCGAATCGCTTCTGATAGGCTAGAAATCGGTGTGAATTCATGACCATTATAGACCAAGCGACCATAGATATCATCTGCAAGGATGAGAATGTCCTTTTCTACAGCCCAGTTTCCGATTGCCAAGAGTTCCTCACGGGTGTAAATCATACCTGTCGGATTAGATGGTGAATTCAGCACCAAAACCTTGGTCTTGTCTGTGCGAGCTGCTTCTAACTGCTCTACGGTCACCTTAAAGTGATTGTCTTCCTTAGCAGGAACAAAGACTGGCACACCCTCTGCCATCTTAACCTGATCTCCATAGCTGACCCAGTATGGAGTTGGAATAATAACCTCATCTAAAGGATTGATTACAGCCATAAAGAAAGTATAGAGGGAGAACTTGGCACCTGTGGCAAAGGTAACCTCATTACTTGCGACAGAATAGCCGTAGTAGCGCTCGAAGTAGGTATTCACTGCAGCTTTTAATTCTGGTAGACCTGAAGCTACTGTATAGAAGGAAGCCTGTCCTTCTCGAATAGCTTTAACTGCTGCATCCTGAATATTTTCAGGAGTGTGAAAATCTGGTTGTCCCAAGGTCAAGAAAAGGACATCCTTACCTTGAGCTTTTAATTTTTTTGCTCTCGCATCACTAGCTAGAGTGACACTTTCTTCCATTTCTAAAACACGGTTGGATAGTTTCATAGGCCCTCCTTATTAACCAATGCTCCTGTTTCAAAATCTACTAGATAAAAATCAGATCCTGACTTGACTTCCCAGATTGGCTTATCTTGATAACGGCCAAAGGTAATCTTGTCAATCTCGCCAGCTCCTTTTTCCTTAGAAAGAGCTTCTGCTTTTTCTTGTGAAACACCTTGATTTAGCTGATAAACGTAAATCTTATGGTCATCTTTTCCAATCAGGACAGCAAGCGATTCTTGTTTTTTATTGCGACCAAGAACGCTATAATAAGATTCCAAGCCATTGTATAAGTCAACCTGATCAGCCTGCTCTAATCCTGCATACTGCTGAGCTAATTTTTCTCCTTCACTTTTAGCTGTTTGATAGGGTTTCATGCTAAGAGAAACCAGATACAGAAAGGAAGCACTGATAACCACAAGCAAAATCGTCATCCCTAGACCATACTGCCACAGTAGATTATTTTTTGCTTTGTTTTGTCTTTTTTTCACTCGTCTATTTTACCATCTATTAAGCTTTATTACAAGTGAATGCAAGAATACTCTTCGAAAATCAAATTCAAACCACGTCAGCTTCGCCTTACCGTACTCAAGTACAGCTTACGGCTAGCTTCCTAGTTTGCTCTTTGATTTTCATTGAGTATAAGCAACCAATTCTATTTCTTCCTTCAAAGCAAACCGATTTTTCTTGATTAAAACCGAGCAAGAAAAGTAAAGACAGATCCAAAATCAACCTATTAAAAAACCTGAGCTTGACACTCAAGTTTTCGTAATTTTTTTTGATCTATGGAATCACTTTATCATCCATTCTTTTAGCCATTTTTCCTAAAAAGATAGGAAGTAGAAGGCCAATCATGACTAAAAAGAATCCTAGATAAAGAAATGTTACTACAAAGCCTAAATTGTCAATCAACCAGCCTGTCAGTGGGAAGAAGACAATCATACTCAGGCTAAACATCATAGAGTAGACACTCAGCATGGTTGCCCTTACTTCACTTGGGAGTCGCTCTTGCAAATCATTGTCAAAAATCGGCTGAAAAAGAGCATATAGAGCATTACTCATCAAATAAATCAAAATATAGATTAGAGGTGTTCCAAAGTAGGACAGCATATAGGTAACTCCAGTCAGCAGAACTAGGACAGGGAAAAGCTTCAAGGCAGCATAGTTCTTTCCAATCTTACTCGCTAGATAGACTGCGACGATATTTAAGAGACTTCCAAGTAGCATAACTGCTGAAATTTGCCAACCACTTAAATCTGGTAACTGATTTTGATAGTAAAAATAAAACATGCACATGAGTACTCCGACAATCTGAGACAAAACCATCCAGTTGAACAGCATGGGATTACGCTCCAACTCTTCCTTAACAGTCCAAATAATCTGTCTCATGGTCACACTATCAGCTTTTTCTAGCTTGACACTAGGTTCTTTCAGCATCCAAATCAGGAAAAGAACTATGATAGAAGTGGCAATCATGATATAGTAGGTCAGGTGCAATTGACCATGGACAAAAAATCCTGCCAAAACGGTCCCCAAAGACCGAGTTCCTTCTGCTACTCCTGATAGGAAACTTGAAATGGATAGATAACGCTCCCTTAGTCCAGCCTCTACAGCCGAGTCATAGACCATTGCTGCACTCGTCCCCGAATCAAAATTATAAGACAAGGCACTCACAGCCATCGCTAGTGCATAAATCCAAAAATTTCCCTGCCCTGTCAACATGAGAATGGAAGACACAATCCCTGCTATTCGGCTTAAATAAAGGTTGGTCTTATAGGAATAGCGATCAGCTAACATACCAGATGGAATTTCACAGAGAAGACTGGTCGCATGAAAGATACTCTCCAGAAGTCCAATCTGCCAAAGAGACATTCCGTTTTGACTGAGAAAGAGAATCCAAAAACTGGTAATCCCTAGAAATGCAAAAAACTCAACTCCGGCCATCAGGCCAATATTTTTCCGATAATTTCTTATTAACATATTTTCTCCTTTAACAAGTGTATTATTATTTCTTTTGTCCGTCACTTGTTAATCTTTGCCTTACATGATCTCCACCCCTTTTAGAAGCATTCTTCAATGCCATTATTGTTCCTTTAATGATTTATGAAATGATACCGGAAAATAGCTGTTCTGCGGTTTCTATTGCGAGTTTTCTTGTTTATTTTAGCACTTATGTCATCATATTACAAGAGAATGTTAGAATACTCTTCGAAAATCAAATGCATTCCAGTCGCAAGTGATTAGAGTTTCTACAATTTTATAGTTTTAATTATCTTTGAGCAAATTTCTTGCAAGTCCTTTTGTTTTGTTGTAATATGTTTTATAACAACGAGAGAGTTCTCGAAAATTTAAGAAAAAGGAGACACATCATGTCTAAAAAAGTATTATTTATCGTCGGATCACTACGTCAAGGTTCTTTTAACCACCAAATGGCTCTCGAAGCTGAGAAAGCACTTGCTGAGAAAGCGGAAGTTAGCTATCTTGATTATTCAGCCCTTCCTCTCTTCAGCCAAGATTTGGAAGTTCCAACTCATCCAGCTGTAGCGACTGCTCGTGAAGCGGTTCTCGCTGCGGATGCCATCTGGATCTTCTCGCCAGTCTACAACTTCTCTATCCCTGGAACAGTGAAGAACTTGCTTGATTGGCTATCTCGTGCCCTTGACTTGTCTGATACACGTGGCGCTTCTGCCCTTCAAGACAAGTTTGTCACCGTATCATCTGTAGCCAATGCAGGTCACGATCAACTTTTCGCTATTTACAAGGACCTCTTGCCATTTATCCGTACACAAGTCGTTGGTGATTTCACTGCTGCACGTGTCAATGACTCTGCTTGGGCAGACGGAAAATTGGTTCTCGAAGAAACAGTCCTAAACTCACTTGAAAAACAAGCTCAAGACTTGGTCAATGCGATCTAGTCATCACTAATCGCTATTCTAAAACAGACAATCGGACAGACTTTTAGCCCTCTATATAAAAGAACTAGACAATTCATCAACAATTGAATGACTAGTTCTTGAAATACGAAAAAAAGAACTAGAGTTCTCACAAATGAGTGATGTTTCTAGTTCTTTTTGATTTACAAAGACTTTATGCAGGGAAAGCTACTAAGGATCAGATGAGATCATCTATTTAAGCTTCCTCTTCATCGTCTTTTTTCTTTTTGGCAAATAGCAAACCAAATGCGCCAAGAAGAGATAGAACTCCTAATGCACCTGTAGCACGATCTGCTTTCGTACCAGTATTTGGCAATACTGCTTGCGGTTGAGAAACTGATGAAGCAGTTTCTGATACTTCATTCGGCAATTGAGTAGGTACTTCAACTGTTTGACTTGGTTGTCCAGCCGGTTGAGCAGCTGGCACCTCAGCAGGGGTAGCAGTATCTGGTCTACGATTTGTATCGTCAGATGGCGTAGCTGGTCCTTGTTGGCCGTCACCTGTTGGTCTAACTGGACTCACTTTCCTGAAGACGTGAATTACAACATCACCTTTAGTTTCTGTTCTTACAAATACATAACCTTCAATTTCACCATGTTCAAATGCTTCATTGGCTTCACCTAATACCGATGGAGCTTTGGCATCCGCTGGTTTCAATTCATTACCTTGTTCATCAACCCATTTAGTAATGATTAACTGAACTTTAGGTAATTGTACTGGATCTGGAAGTTCTCCATTTACTGCACCATGGAATTCTGGGATGTCAACTGTTGGAGGATCTATTAAGTTCCCGTTTTCATCCACTCCTGTCGTTCCAATTGGGCCGTTGTATCCTAGATTTTCTGGTTGTACCTCTGGTTCTCCATTGACTCCACCTGCAAACTCTGGAATCTCATGAGCCGGAGCATCTGGAGTGTTTACTCCACCATTAAATTCCGGAATTTTCAAAACTTCTGGTTCACCTTTTGCATATGCAAATAACAATTCATCACGAGGAATGTTATGACTGACATTTGTTTCTGGATCAGTGATTATTACATTTCCATCTGAAGCAACAATTACATCTTTTCCTGGATTTGCTTTTTTCACATTTTTCTTAACTTTATCTTGTTCATCTTGTGTTAAGTTATCAGGATTTTTCACTGGTACTTTTTCTTTAGGAACCATTGGAGTAAAGTCTTTAGGATTAACTGTAATTGTAACTTCAACGTCTTCTGTACTTCTGTCTTGATAAGTTACAGTTACTACTCCTTTTTTCTCACCATGTTTAGAAGTATCTGGAACTTTACTATCTTTCCATTCAAATGTTGAACCTTCTGGTAAATCTTTAACATTATGAATACTATCTTTTGCTAGTGGGACTTGAGCATGTTCCACCGTTTGGGCTTTTGGTTGTGGATCGTAATCGTCTTTTTGTGGCGTTACTTCAACCGTTACAGGAACTTCTTCCGTACTATGGTCTGGGTAGGTGATTAATACTTTTCCTGGTTTGCTTCCTGGTGTTGTATTGGTATCTGGTTTCTCTACCCATGTGTAGGTTGTACCTTTTGGTAAGTTGTCTGTATTGATACTTCCTTCTGCGCTTGGGTCACTACCGTGTTTGGCGGTTGGAGCTGGTTGCTTCGCAGTTGGATTGAACGTTTCTTTTTGTTCCTTAACTGTAATTGGGACTGTGACTTCATCGACTGTTCCGTCAGGATATGTCACTAAGGCTACACTTGGATGATTTCCTGGTGTGTTCACAACTGGAGTTTCTTTCCATGCGATTGTTGTGCCGCTTGGTAAGTCGGTCTTATCGACACTGTCTTCTGCCTTTGGCACTGTCCCGTTGTCCACTGTTTGGGCTTTTGGCTGTGGATCGTAATCGTCTTTTTGTGGCGTTACTTCAACCGTTACCGTAACTTCTTCTGTACTATGGTCTGGATAGGTGATTAATACTTTGCCTGTCTTACTTCCTGGAGTTGTATTCGTATCTGGTTTTTCTACCCATGTGTAGGTTGTACCTTTTGGTAGGTTGTCTGTATTGATACTTCCTTCTGCGCTTGGCTCACTGCCGTGTTTAGCTGTTGGAGCTGGATCTTTTGCCGTTGGGTTAAACGTATCTTTTTGTTCTTTCACCGTAATTGGTACTGTGACTTCATCGACTGTTCCGTCAGGATATGTCACTAAGGCTACACTTGGATGATCTCCTGGTGTATTCACAACTGGCGTGTCTTTCCATGTGACTCTTATGCCTTCTGGTAAGCCGGTTTTATCTACACTGTCTTCTGCCTTTGGCACTGTTCCGTTGTCCACTGTTTGTGGTTTCGGTTGTGGGTCGTAATCGTCTTTTTGTGGCGTTACTTCAACCGTTACGGTTACTTCTTCCGTACTCTTATCTGGGTAAGTGATTAATACTTTTCCTGGTTTGTTTCCTGGTGTTGTATTGGTATCTGGTTTTTCTACCCATGTGTAGGTTGTACCTTTTGGTAAGCCATCTGTATTGATACTTCCTTCTGCGCTTGGCTCACTGCCGTGTTTGACCGTTTGACCTGGTTCTTTCGCAGTTGGGTTGAACGTTTCTCTTTGTTCCTTAACCATAATTGGCACTGTGACTTCGTCGATTGTTCCGTCAGGATATGTCACTAAGGCTACACTTGGATGACTGCCTGGGGTGTTGACGACTGGTGTTTCTTTCCATGCGACTCTTGTACCTTCTGGTAAGCCGGTTTTGTCGACACTGTCTTCTGCGTTTGGCACTGTTCCGTTGTCCACTGTTTGTGCTTTTGGTTGTGGATCGTAATCGTCTTTTTGTGGCGTTACTTCAACCGTTACAGGAACTTCTTCCGTACTATGGTCTGGGTAGGTGATTAATACTTTTCCTGGTTTGCTTCCTGGAGTTGTATTGGTATCTGGTTTTTCTACCCATGTGTAGGTTGTACCTTTTGGCAGATTTTCTGTGTTAATACTTCCTTCTGCGCTTGGGTCACTACCGTGTTTGGCGGTTGGAGCTGGTTCTTTCGCCGTTGGGTTAAACGTATCTTTTTGTTCTTTCACCGTGATTGGGACTGTGACTTCGTCGATTGTTCCGTCAGGATATGTCACTAAGGCTACACTTGGATGATCTCCTGGTGTATTCACAACTGGAGTTTCTTTCCATGTGACTCTTGTTCCATCTGGTAAGCCGGTTTTATCTACACTGTCTTCTGCCTTTGGCACTGTTCCGTTATCTACCGTTTGTGCTTTTGGTTGTGGATCATAATCATCTTTTTGTGGCGTTACTTCTACAGTGACTGTCACTTCTTCCGTACTCTTATCTGGGTATGTGATTAATACTTTTCCTGGTTTGCTTCCTGGGGTTGTATTGGTATCTGGTTTCTCTACCCATGTGTAGGTTGTACCTTTTGGTAGGTTGTCTGTATTGATACTTCCTTCTGCGCTTGGCTCACTGCCGTGTTTAGCTGTTGGAGCTGGATCTTTTGCCGTTGGGTTAAACGTATCTTTTTGTTCTTTCACCGTAATTGGTACTGTGACTTCATCGACTGTTCCGTCAGGATATGTCACTAAGGCTACACTTGGATGATCTCCTGGTGTATTCACAACTGGCGTGTCTTTCCATGTGACTCTTATGCCTTCTGGTAAGCCGGTTTTATCTACACTGTCTTCTGCCTTTGGCACTGTTCCGTTGTCCACTGTTTGTGGTTTCGGTTGTGGGTCGTAATCGTCTTTTTGTGGCGTTACTTCAACCGTTACGGTTACTTCTTCCGTACTCTTATCTGGGTAAGTGATTAATACTTTTCCTGGTTTGTTTCCTGGTGTTGTATTGGTATCTGGTTTTTCTACCCATGTGTAGGTTGTACCTTTTGGTAAGCCATCTGTATTGATACTTCCTTCTGCGCTTGGCTCACTGCCGTGTTTGACCGTTTGACCTGGTTCTTTCGCAGTTGGGTTGAACGTTTCTCTTTGTTCCTTAACCATAATTGGCACTGTGACTTCGTCGATTGTTCCGTCAGGATATGTCACTAAGGCTACACTTGGATGACTGCCTGGGGTGTTGACGACTGGTGTTTCTTTCCATGCGACTCTTGTACCTTCTGGTAAGCCGGTTTTGTCGACACTGTCTTCTGCGTTTGGCACTGTTCCGTTATCCATCGTTTGTGGTTTCGGTTGTGGATCGTAATCATCTTTTTGTGGCGTTACTTCGACAGTTACCGTCACTTCCTCTATACTATGGTCTGGGTAGGTGATTAATACTTTCCCTGGTTTGTTTCCTGGTGTTGTATTGGTATCTGGTTTTTCTACCCATGTGTAGGTTGTACCTTTTGGTAAGTTGTCTGTATTGATACTTCCTTCTGCGCTTGGCTCACTACCGTGTTTAGCAGTTGGAGCTGGATCTTTTGCCGTTGGGTTAAACGTATCTTTTTGTTCTTTGACCGAAATTGGTACTGTGACTTCATCGACTGTTCCGTCTGGGTACGTTACTAGAGCTACACTTGGATGACTGCCTGGTGTATTCACAACTGGCGTTTCTTTCCATGCGATTGTTGTGCCGCTTGGTAAGTCGGTCTTATCGACACTGTCTTCTGCCTTTGGCACTGTCCCGTTGTCCACTGTTTGGGCTTTTGGTTGTGGATCGTAATCGTCTTTTTGTGGCGTTACTTCAACCGTTACAGGAACTTCTTCCGTACTATGGTCTGGGTAGGTGATTAATACTTTTCCTGGTTTGCTTCCTGGTGTTGTATTGGTATCTGGTTTCTCTACCCATGTGTAGGTTGTACCTTTTGGTAAGTTGTCTGTATTGATACTTCCTTCTGCGCTTGGGTCACTACCGTGTTTGGCGGTTGGAGCTGGTTGCTTCGCAGTTGGATTGAACGTTTCTTTTTGTTCCTTAACTGTAATTGGGACTGTGACTTCATCGACTGTTCCGTCAGGATATGTC
Source organism: Streptococcus sp. Marseille-Q7156 (assembly GCF_965119495.1). The sequence continues at coordinate 1,288,308 of NZ_CBCPLU010000001.1, forward strand.
ACTAAGGCTACACTTGGATGATTTCCTGGTGTGTTCACAACTGGAGTTTCTTTCCATGCGATTGTTGTGCCGCTTGGTAAGTCGGTCTTATCGACACTGTCTTCTGCCTTTGGCACTGTCCCGTTGTCCACTGTTTGGGCTTTTGGCTGTGGATCGTAATCGTCTTTTTGTGGCGTTACTTCAACCGTTACCGTAACTTCTTCTGTACTATGGTCTGGATAGGTGATTAATACTTTGCCTGTCTTACTTCCTGGAGTTGTATTCGTATCTGGTTTTTCTACCCATGTGTAGGTTGTACCTTTTGGTAGGTTGTCTGTATTGATACTTCCTTCTGCGCTTGGCTCACTGCCGTGTTTAGCTGTTGGAGCTGGATCTTTTGCCGTTGGGTTAAACGTATCTTTTTGTTCTTTCACCGTAATTGGTACTGTGACTTCATCGACTGTTCCGTCAGGATATGTCACTAAGGCTACACTTGGATGATCTCCTGGTGTATTCACAACTGGCGTGTCTTTCCATGTGACTCTTATGCCTTCTGGTAAGCCGGTTTTATCTACACTGTCTTCTGCCTTTGGCACTGTTCCGTTGTCCACTGTTTGTGGTTTCGGTTGTGGGTCGTAATCGTCTTTTTGTGGCGTTACTTCAACCGTTACGGTTACTTCTTCCGTACTCTTATCTGGGTAAGTGATTAATACTTTTCCTGGTTTGTTTCCTGGTGTTGTATTGGTATCTGGTTTTTCTACCCATGTGTAGGTTGTACCTTTTGGTAAGCCATCTGTATTGATACTTCCTTCTGCGCTTGGCTCACTGCCGTGTTTGACCGTTTGACCTGGTTCTTTCGCAGTTGGGTTGAACGTTTCTCTTTGTTCCTTAACCATAATTGGCACTGTGACTTCGTCGATTGTTCCGTCAGGATATGTCACTAAGGCTACACTTGGATGACTGCCTGGGGTGTTGACGACTGGTGTTTCTTTCCATGCGACTCTTGTACCTTCTGGTAAGCCGGTTTTGTCGACACTGTCTTCTGCGTTTGGCACTGTTCCGTTGTCCACTGTTTGTGCTTTTGGTTGTGGATCGTAATCGTCTTTTTGTGGCGTTACTTCAACCGTTACAGGAACTTCTTCCGTACTATGGTCTGGGTAGGTGATTAATACTTTTCCTGGTTTGCTTCCTGGAGTTGTATTGGTATCTGGTTTTTCTACCCATGTGTAGGTTGTACCTTTTGGCAGATTTTCTGTGTTAATACTTCCTTCTGCGCTTGGGTCACTACCGTGTTTGGCGGTTGGAGCTGGTTCTTTCGCCGTTGGGTTAAACGTATCTTTTTGTTCTTTCACCGTGATTGGGACTGTGACTTCGTCGATTGTTCCGTCAGGATATGTCACTAAGGCTACACTTGGATGATCTCCTGGTGTATTCACAACTGGAGTTTCTTTCCATGTGACTCTTGTTCCATCTGGTAAGCCGGTTTTATCTACACTGTCTTCTGCCTTTGGCACTGTTCCGTTATCTACCGTTTGTGCTTTTGGTTGTGGATCATAATCATCTTTTTGTGGCGTTACTTCTACAGTGACTGTCACTTCTTCCGTACTCTTATCTGGGTATGTGATTAATACTTTTCCTGGTTTGCTTCCTGGGGTTGTATTGGTATCTGGTTTCTCTACCCATGTGTAGGTTGTACCTTTTGGTAAGCCATCTGTATTGATACTTCCTTCTGCACTTGGCTCACTACCGTGTTTTGCCGTTTGACCTGGTTCTTTTGCCGTTGGGTTAAACGTATCTTTTTGTTCTTTGACCGAAATTGGTACTGTGACTTCATCGACTGTTCCGTCAGGATATGTCACTAAGGCTACACTTGGATGATCTCCTGGTGTATTCACAACTGGAGTTTCTTTCCATGTGACTCTTGTTCCATCTGGTAAGCCGGTTTTATCTACACTGTCTTCTGCCTTTGGCACTGTTCCGTTGTCCACTGTTTGGGCTTTTGGTTGTGGATCATAATCATCTTTTTGTGGCGTTACTTCTACAGTGACTGTCACTTCTTCCGTACTCTTATCTGGGTATGTGATTAATACTTTTCCTGGTTTGCTTCCTGGAGTTGTATTCGTATCTGGTTTTTCTACCCATGTGTAGGTTGTACCTTTTGGTAGGTTGTCTGTATTGATACTTCCTTCTGCGCTTGGCTCACTGCCGTGTTTAGCTGTTGGAGCTGGATCTTTTGCCGTTGGGTTAAACGTATCTTTTTGTTCTTTCACCGTAATTGGTACTGTGACTTCGTCGATTGTTCCGTCAGGATATGTCACTAAGGCTACACTTGGATGATCTCCTGGTGTATTCACAACTGGCGTGTCTTTCCATGTGACTCTTGTTCCATCTGGTAAGCCGGTTTTATCTACACTGTCTTCTGCCTTTGGCACTGTTCCGTTATCTACCGTTTGTGCTTTTGGTTGTGGATCATAATCATCTTTTTGTGGCGTTACTTCTACAGTGACTGTCACTTCTTCCGTACTCTTATCTGGGTATGTGATTAATACTTTTCCTGGTTTGCTTCCTGGGGTTGTATTGGTATCTGGTTTCTCTACCCATGTGTAGGTTGTACCTTTTGGTAAGCCATCTGTATTGATACTTCCTTCTGCACTTGGCTCACTACCGTGTTTTGCCGTTTGACCTGGTTCTTTTGCCGTTGGGTTAAACGTATCTTTTTGTTCTTTGACCGAAATTGGTACTGTGACTTCATCGACTGTTCCGTCAGGATATGTCACTAAGGCTACACTTGGATGATCTCCTGGTGTATTCACAACTGGAGTTTCTTTCCATGTGACTCTTGTTCCATCTGGTAAGCCGGTTTTATCTACACTGTCTTCTGCCTTTGGCACTGTTCCGTTGTCCACTGTTTGGGCTTTTGGTTGTGGATCATAATCATCTTTTTGTGGCGTTACTTCTACAGTGACTGTCACTTCTTCCGTACTCTTATCTGGGTATGTGATTAATACTTTTCCTGGTTTGCTTCCTGGAGTTGTATTCGTATCTGGTTTTTCTACCCATGTGTAGGTTGTACCTTTTGGTAGGTTGTCTGTATTGATACTTCCTTCTGCGCTTGGCTCACTGCCGTGTTTAGCTGTTGGAGCTGGATCTTTTGCCGTTGGGTTAAACGTATCTTTTTGTTCTTTCACCGTAATTGGTACTGTGACTTCATCGACTGTTCCGTCAGGATATGTCACTAAGGCTACACTTGGATGATCTCCTGGTGTATTCACAACTGGCGTGTCTTTCCATGTGACTCTTATGCCTTCTGGTAAGCCGGTTTTATCTACACTGTCTTCTGCCTTTGGCACTGTTCCGTTGTCCACTGTTTGTGGTTTCGGTTGTGGGTCGTAATCGTCTTTTTGTGGCGTTACTTCAACCGTTACGGTTACTTCTTCCGTACTCTTATCTGGGTAAGTGATTAATACTTTTCCTGGTTTGTTTCCTGGTGTTGTATTGGTATCTGGTTTTTCTACCCATGTGTAGGTTGTACCTTTTGGTAAGCCATCTGTATTGATACTTCCTTCTGCGCTTGGCTCACTGCCGTGTTTGACCGTTTGACCTGGTTCTTTCGCAGTTGGGTTGAACGTTTCTCTTTGTTCCTTAACCATAATTGGCACTGTGACTTCGTCGATTGTTCCGTCAGGATATGTCACTAAGGCTACACTTGGATGACTGCCTGGGGTGTTGACGACTGGTGTTTCTTTCCATGCGACTCTTGTACCTTCTGGTAAGCCGGTTTTGTCGACACTGTCTTCTGCGTTTGGCACTGTTCCGTTATCCATCGTTTGTGGTTTCGGTTGTGGATCGTAATCATCTTTTTGTGGCGTTACTTCGACAGTTACCGTCACTTCCTCTATACTATGGTCTGGGTAGGTGATTAATACTTTCCCTGGTTTGTTTCCTGGTGTTGTATTGGTATCTGGTTTTTCTACCCATGTGTAGGTTGTACCTTTTGGTAAGTTGTCTGTATTGATACTTCCTTCTGCGCTTGGCTCACTACCGTGTTTAGCAGTTGGAGCTGGATCTTTTGCCGTTGGGTTAAACGTATCTTTTTGTTCTTTGACCGAAATTGGTACTGTGACTTCATCGACTGTTCCGTCTGGGTACGTTACTAGAGCTACACTTGGATGACTGCCTGGGGTGTTGACGACTGGTGTTTCTTTCCATGCGACTCTTGTACCTTCTGGTAAGTCGGTCTTATCGACACTGTCTTCTGCCTTTGGCACTGTCCCGTTGTCCACTGTTTGGGCTTTTAGTTGTGGATCATAATCATCTTTTTGTGGCGTTACTTCAACCGTTACAGGAACTTCTTCCGTACTATGGTCTGGATAGGTGATTAATACTTTGCCTGTCTTACTTCCTGGAGTTGTATTCGTATCTGGTTTTTCTACCCATGTGTAGGTTGTACCTTTTGGTAGGTTGTCTGTATTGATACTTCCTTCTGCGCTTGGCTCACTGCCGTGTTTAGCTGTTGGAGCTGGATCTTTTGCCGTTGGGTTAAACGTATCTTTTTGTTCTTTCACCGTAATTGGTACTGTGACTTCGTCGATTGTTCCGTCAGGATATGTCACTAAGGCTACACTTGGATGATCTCCTGGTGTATTCACAACTGGCGTGTCTTTCCATGTGACTCTTGTGGCTTCTGGTAAGCCGGTTTTATCTACACTGTCTTCTGCCTTTGGCACTGTTCCGTTATCTACCGTTTGTGCTTTTGGTTGTGGATCGTAATCATCTTTTTGTGGCGTTACTTCTACAGTGACTGTCACTTCTTCCGTACTCTTATCTGGGTATGTGATTAATACTTTTCCTGATTTGCTTCCTGGGGTTGTATTGGTATCTGGTTTTTCTACCCATTTATACGTTGTGCCACTTGGTAAGCCATCAGTATTGATACTTCCTTCTGCACTTGGGTCACTACCGTGTTTAGCAGTTGGAGCTGGATCTTTTGCCGTTGGGTTAAACGTATCTTTTTGTTCTTTCACCGAAATTGGTACTGTGACTTCATCGACTGTTCCGTCTGGATAGGTGACTAAGGCTACACTTGGATGACTGCCTGGGGTGTTGACGACTGGTGTTTCTTTCCATGCGACTCTTGTTCCGCTTGGTAAGTCGGTCTTATCGACACTGTCTTCTGCCTTTGGCACTGTTCCGTTGTCCACTGTTTGTGGTTTCGGTTGTGGATCGTAATCGTCTTTTTGTGGCGTTACTTCAACCGTTACAGGAACTTCTTCCGTACTATGGTCTGGGTAGGTGATTAATACTTTTCCTGGTTTGTTTCCTGGGGTTGTATTGGTATCTGGTTTTTCTACCCATGTGTAGGTTGTACCTTTGGGTAAGCCATCTGTATTGATACTTCCTTCTGAGCTTGGGTCACCTCCGTGTTTTACGGTTTGGTTCGGTTCTTTTGCCGTTGGGTTGAACGTATCTTTTTGTTCTTTCACCGTGATTGGGACTGTGACTTCATCGACTGTTCCGTCTGGATAGGTCACTAAGGCTACACTTGGATGACTTCCTGGGGTGTTGACGACTGGTGTGTCTTTCCATGTGACCCTTGTGCCTTCTGGTAAGCCAGTTTTGGTTACACTTGTTTCTGGATCTGGTACGTGACCATTGTCAACCGTTTGGGCTTTTGGTTGTGGATCGTAATCGTCTTTTTGTGGCGTTACTTCAACCGTTACGGTTACTTCTTCCGTACTATTATCTGGGTAAGTGATTAATACTTTTCCTGGTTTGTTTCCTGGTGTTGTATTGGTATCTGGTTTTTCTACCCATGTGTAGGTTGTACCTTTTGGTAAGTTGTCTGTATTGATACTTCCTTCTGCGCTTGGCTCACTGCCGTGTTTTTCGGTTGGAGCTGGTTGCTTCGCAGTTGGATTGAACGTTTCTTTTTGTTCCTTAACTGTAATTGGGACTGTGACTTCATCGACTGTTCCGTCAGGATATGTCACTAAGGCTACACTTGGATGATCTCCTGGTGTATTCACAACTGGAGTTTCTTTCCATGTGACTCTTGTTCCATCTGGTAAGCCGGTTTTATCTACACTGTCTTCTGCCTTTGGCACTGTTCCGTTATCTACCGTTTGTGCTTTTAGTTGTGGATCATAATCATCTTTTTGTGGCGTTACTTCAACCGTTACAGGAACTTCTTCCGTACTATGGTCTGGGTAGGTGATTAATACTTTTCCTGGTTTGCTTCCTGGAGTTGTATTGGTATCTGGTTTTTCTACCCATTTATACGTTGTGCCACTTGGTAAGCCATCAGTATTGATACTTCCTTCTGCACTTGGGTCACTACCGTGTTTAGCAGTTGGAGCTGGATCTTTTGCCGTTGGGTTAAACGTATCTTTTTGTTCTTTCACCGTAATTGGTACTGTGACTTCGTCGATTGTTCCGTCAGGATATGTCACTAAGGCTACACTTGGATGATCTCCTGGTGTATTCACAACTGGCGTGTCTTTCCATGTGACTCTTGTGCCTTCTGGTAAGCCGGTTTTGTTTACACTTGTTTCTGGATCTGGTACGTGTCCATTGTCCACTTCCTGCGCTATTGCGGTTGGGCTGTATTTTCCACGCATTGACCAAACTGTAATATTTACTAAGATTGATGTCGAATTCCCAGCTTTATCTCTAGCTACTATCGTTACACCATGCATTACATTATCAGAATCAATTCTCGGTACTTCTAGAACACCCTCTTTGAACACAATTGTTCCAGAAGCTTGATCAAATGTTAAGAATGAAGGCATATTTCTCACTTCAATAGCAGCAATTCCACTACCATTTGCATTATCTTTTGCCTCAACCTTCATAGGAGGCAATGTTTTATCTAAAGCCGTCATTTCCCAGTTTGTATTTTCTGCTGGTGTTTGAATTGTTGGATCCGTAACATCTTTTACTTTCAATGGAATTGTAACGTCTTGTTCTGAACCATCAATATATGTTACTTTTGCTTGTATTGTTTGGTCTCCATACGCCTCAGTGTTAATTGGTGTTTTGGATTCCACGGTTGCAATTTTAGGATTTCCATTCTCACCTTGCGCATTTGTCGCAGTTACTGCTCCTTTTAACATTTCTGGAGTAACTGATACATTTTGATTTACTTCAATTTGTGTTCCAGTTGCTGTAAAATCTTCACTTACTTTTCTAACCGTTACATTTACTGTCACTACATCTTTTGAACCATCTGGATAAGTAATTTCGACTTCACCAGTTGTTGCACCAGGTATGTTAACTACAGGTGGAGTTTTCCATGTTACTTTTGTTCCATCAGGTAAGCTTGCTTTATCAACACTTGCATTAGGATCTGGCACTTGTCCATAACCTGTATTTTGTGGAATTGGCGTTGGAGTATTCTTCGCACTCATTGAAGATACAGTGATTTTCGCAGTTCTTTCGCTGACATTTCCTGCTTTGTCTTCTGCTCGAATGTTTAAAGTAAATTCTTGACTTGGTGTATTCTCAGCTAGTTTTTCTACTGTTTGTTTTCCTGATTTGAATTTAATAGCGTTAGTTGTACTATCATATTCTAAGTAATCAGGCAATCCAGTCACCGTGACGTTTTTAATTCCACTACCGTTTGCATTATCTTCTGCTTCAATCTTCATAGGAGGCAATGTTTTATCTAAAGCAGTCATCTCCCAGTTTGTATTTTCCGCCGGTGCTGAGATAGTTGGTTTCGTCACGTCTTTAACTTTCAATGGAATTGTTACTTCTTTCGTTTTTCCATCTTTGAAAGTTACTGTGGCAGTAATGTTTTGGTCACCATAGTTAGCTGTGCTGATTGTAGGTGCTGTAACTGTTGAAATCTTATCTGTTCCATTCACGCTTCCTACTGTTGAAGTTGCGGTTACTTTCGCTTTTAAGTCGTCGTTAGAAATTGGATCATTTTGATTTACTTCAATTGGTGCTCCAGTTACTTCATATTCTGAACTTAATTCTTTTACTGTAACTTTTACATCTACTGTATCTTTCGAACCATCTTTATAGATTACTTCTACTACTCCGTCTTTTTCTCCAGGTGTTGTTGTACTTGGTATTGTTTTCCAAGCATAACTTGTTCCTTCAGGTAAGTTTGTTTTATTTACGCTTGTTCCTGCATCTGGAATTTCACCATAACTTACTGTTTGTTTGTCTGGGTTTGCAGTAGCTTCGTATTTGGTAGTCATTGATTTCACAGTAATGGTTACGTTTGTTGTTGCTTCGTTTCCTGCGTTATCAGCTACTGTGACTTTCACATTATGAGGTTGTACATCTGTTCCTTCTGGTAAACTTGGTACTCCTGTTACGCCTTCTTTGAACTGAATCTTCTTAGTTGACTCATTATATTCTAAGAAATCTGGTAAGCCTGTAACAGTCGTTGTCTTAACACCACTTCCTCCTGTATTGTCTTCGCTTGTTACAGGGATTTCTGGGTTTGATCCTTCTACTGCGATTAAGTTCCAATTTTGTCCGTTAGTTGGGGCTGACATAGTAGGTTTCGTTACATCTTTAACTTTCAACGGAATCGTCACTTCTTTGGTTGTTCCATCTTTGAAAGTTACTGTGGCAGTAATGTTTTGCTCACCATAATTAGCTGTATTGATTGTAGGGGCCGTTACTGTTGAAATCTTATCCGTTCCACTAACATTTCCTACTGTTGAAATTGCGGTTACTTTAGCTTTTAAGTCATCGTTTGTTACTGGAGTATTTTGATTAACTTCGATTGGTGATCCCGTTACATTATACTCGTCACTTAATTTGCTTACATTTACTGTCACATCTACTGTATCTTTCGAACCGTCAGGATATGTTACAGTAACCACTCCTGCTTTATCCCCAGCCCCTTCTGTCGTGCTTGGAGTTGTTTTCCATGCGTAACTTGTTCCTTCTGGTAAGCCGGTTTTATTCACGCTTGTTCCTGCATCTGGAGTCGCTCCATAACTTACTGTTTGTTTTTGAGGATTAGCTGTTGCATCATATTTTGTAGTCATTGATTTCACAGTTATTGTTACGTTTGTTGTTGTTTCATTTCCTGCGTTATCTACAACTGTGATAGTTACATTATGAGGTTGTACATCTGTTCCTTCTGATAAACTTGGTACACCCGACACTCCTGCTTTGAACTGAATCTTCTTAGTTGATTCATTATATTCTAAGAAATCTGGTAAACCTGTTACTGTCGTTGTCTTAACACCACTTCCTCCTGTATTGTCTTCGCTTGTTACAGAGATTTCTGGGTTTGATCCTTCTACTGCGATTAAGTCCCAATTTTGTCTATCCGTTAGTGACTCAATCGTTGGTTTCGTTACATCTTTAACTTTCAACGGAATTGTCACAGGTTTGGTTGTTCCATCTTTGAAAGTTACTGTGGCAGTAATGTTTTGTTCACCATAGTTAGCTGTGCTGATTTCAGGTGCTGTAACTGTTGAAATCTTATCTGTTCCATTTACATTGCCTACTGTTGAAGTTGCGGTTACTTTAGCTTTTAAGTCATCGTTTGTAACTGGAGTGTTTTGATTTACTTCTATTTGCGCTCCTGAAACATCGTACTCATCACCTAGCTTACGAACTTTTACAGTAACTGTTACTTCATCTACTGAATCATCTGGATAAGTAACTTTCACGACTCCTGTTTTATTTCCAGGTCTGCTCGTATCCGGAGTTGATTGCCATGTATATTGAGCATCAGTTGGTAATCCTGCTGTATTCACACTTGTTTTCGGATTAGGAGTTTCACCATGGCTCACTTCTTGAATCGTTGCATTCGCTTGTGGATTATGCTTTTCGGCCATAGTTATGTGAGTAATACTAAATGTTCGTTCACTACTATTTCCTGCATTATCTTCCACATGTAACGTTATATTTCTTGTCGTACGATTAATTCCAGACAATTTCGGAACTTCACGTTCTCCATCTTGGAAAACGATGCTACTTGTTGTTTTGTCGTATTTCAAGAAACTTGGTAAGTTAATTGGAAAAATACTTTTAATTCCACTTCCTCCAGGATTATCAGAAACTGCTATTTTAATAGGAGGCAATGTCTTATCTAACGCTGTGATTTCCCATGTTTTACCTTCTGTTGGTGTTTGAATCGTTGGAGCAGTTACGTCTTTTACTTCTAGAGGAATTGTTACTGAATCTGTCGTATCGTCAAGGTATGTTACTGTGGTATTAATTGTTTTATTACCAAATTTCGAAGTACTTATTGTACCCTCAGAAGTAACAGCTTTAACTTTGTTATTACCATTATTGCTAATTCTTACTGCTGCTTTTAGGGATTCATTTGTCACAGGAGCATTTTGTTCTCTTACGATTTTATTCCCTGTTGGTTCGTGTTCATCAGCTAGTCTTCGAACATTTACAATAACATTCACGGTATCTTTTGAACCGTCAGGGTATGTTACCGTTACTACGCCTGATTTATCTCCAGGTCCTGTTGTTGTACTTGGAGTTGTTGCCCACGTGTATGCAGTCCCTGTAGGTAAGCCGTTCTTATTCACGCTTGTTCCTGCATCTGGAGTTACTCCATAACTTACTGTTTGTTTTTGTGAATTTGGAGTCGCTGTATATTTCGTTGTCATTGACTTCACAGTAATGGTTACTTGTCTTTGACTTGAATTGTTTGAATTATCGGTAACTTGGATAGTAGCATTATAAATTTTACTATCTTGCCCAACAGGTAGTTTCGTTACTTCTTGAACTCCATTTTTAAACTTAATTGTTTTAGTTACATCATCATATACTAAGAAATCTGGCAAACCTGTTATCGTTGTTGATTTAACCCCAGTTCCTCCGTTATTATCCACAGAAGTCACCTTGATTGAAGGTAATGTTCTATCCAATGCAATTAAATCCCAATTTTGTCTATCGCTTGGTGTTTGAATTGTTGGTGCTGTTACATCTTTTACTTCAAGTGGAATATCAACAGGATCAGTTGTATTGTCTAAATACGTCACTGTTGCTCTAATTGTTTGTGTACCTGCATTTACAGTGCTAATAGAAGATCCAGTAACAGATTTCACTTTACTATTACCGCTATTATTCACACTTACAGCAGCTTTTAAATCATTATTTGTAACAGGAACATTCTGATTTCTAACAATTTTGGTTCCTGTAGGAACATATTCGTCACTTAATTTTCGTACAGCTACTGTTACATTCACTGTATCTTTTGAAGTATCTGGATAAGTTACTTCTACTACCCCAGATTTGTTACCTGGACTAGATGTGTCCGGTTTTGTTTTCCAAGCATATGTTGTTCCAGATGGTAAACCTGTAGTACTCACACTCGCTTCTGCACTTGGTTCAGCTCTATAACTTACTGTTTGTGTTTGTGGATTCGCAACTGCTGTATATTTATCTGTCTGAGCTTGAACATTGAATCTAATTGCTTTAGTAGCCGTATTTCCTTTTTTATCCACTGCTTTAACAGTAGCTTGAAAACTTTGTAATTGATTTGGAATTACACCAGATAATTCAATTCTTTTTGTTGAAGGATTATATCTTAAAGGATTGGCTAAATTTTCAACTACAATCGGATTAGCATCTTTAAGACCAATACCTCTAGTATTATCCTGTGCATCAACGGAAATATTAGTTGGCAATCCTTCTGCTCTTGTTAGAGTTACAGTGTCAGGCGCAGTAATCGTTGGATTAATATTATCTACAATCTCAACCGGAATATTCACAGTTTTCATCAAATGGTTGCCACGAAGAATTTCGATTTCTTTATGCTGGATACCTGCTGCAGCAGTATCTACATTAGATGACCCACCTTTCCAACGAACGGTTAACTCTCCGGGAACCGCTGAATTATTTGAAACTGTTACGTAATTTCTAGCATCTCCTAATTGACCAGATTGATTTTGATTAATTTTCTTATCTTCTTTTCCTATAAAATCTAAAACAGTATAAGGAGTTGTTACATCTTTTTTTACCCCATTTTGATAAGTGGTCGTTACGACAACGTTTCTTGTGCCTGCTTGTTGCAAATTAAAAGGGGTTTTATAGGTTACTTGAGCCGTTGCTGGTACTTCGTGTCCTGTTTTTGAGCGTACTAATTCCCTTGGATTCGTATATAATTCTTTTGAATCCCCAAAATAAGCCGTCAAACTAGAATGTTTTGCTTCAACATCATTTGTTGCATTTGTCTGAATGGTTTTAGGATTAAATCCATCTTTAAAATGGATTGTCATCGTTGTTCCATCAGCAGAAATTTCAGCGCGCTCAAAGTCACTTTTATGACCTGAAGGTTTCATAATATCTGGATGTTCTGCTTTAAATTTCTCAATTAAAGCTGTTTTTTCATTTTCAGTTAAATGACGAACATCATCTACATATGTCTGCGATAAATCCTTTACTGTATTACGATCACTTTGCGGTTTAATAATAAAAGTAAATGTATAAGGTTTTAACTGATTTGGAGCTACTCTTGTATTCGAAGCAATATGAACTTCATATCTACCAGGTTGAACTATTGCTCCTTCTCCTACAACCCCTCTAATAGCAGCATTCGTAATAGGATTATTGATCTCAGTTCTACCATACTCTATTTCACGTACTCTTTGAACTCCTGCCTTCTTATCCCAGTATGCAACTTGCATTTTTAATCCTTTAATAGGAGAATTTGCGGTAAAACCTACTGTAACAATATAATACGGGGTTACATCTTCTACTACTTTTCCTCGAGCATACGTAGTGAACTTTCTTTCATTCCCTACTCTTTCGCCTTTTATCTCGATTAAACTCCAAATTTCATCTGAATTATAATAAACAGCAGTACTTCCATTTTCAATAAGATTACCATCTCTTCTATTTTCCTTGGGAGTGTATACTATCCCTCTAAACCCGCTCTCTCCCCTACCATCAATCGGTTTCCCATTGCGTGGGTCACGTTTTCCAGAATGTGCTCGTGTTACTCTATTAGCCACTTTGTTGCGGAGGCTTTTCGCTTCATTTAGAGCACCATCAACTTCACTATCAGTGGATTTTTCCTCAGACAAATCACCAAATACTTGAAGAGATTTGCTTTCAGATTCACTAAATTCATAGCTAATTTCTCCTGCTAATTGGTTAATTTCTGAAACAAGAGCCTGAACCTTAGCGATCTTTTCTGTTAAAAGATTTTTCTTTTCATCACTATCGTTTGCTTTGTCTGCTTGCTTTTCTTTTTTGTCTATGTCATTGCTTTTCTCTTCCAGTTGGGCAAATGAGTCCGACAAAACTTGAACTTCTTTATCTATCTCATCCTGACTAGCACCTGCCTTATCCAAGACTGCTTGCGCACGCGACAAAGAGAGATTAAGATTTTCAACTGATTTGACTGTTTTAGTCTGTAAATCAGTGTTCCTAATCTTTTCAATTAATTCATTTAAAGCAGTTTTATTCACAGTTTTGACTGTATTCTCTACAGCCTTTTCAGCACTTTTATCTTCTTGCACATTTTCAGAAATCTTATCTGATTCTTTAACATGATTTTCTACCTGTGGATGATTTTCCTCATCGTTTGGAACCTTTTCACTATTCGGATCTTCATCTTTGGCTTTAGTTGAATCATTCAGAGACGCAACCATTTCATCAGCATGAACAAGATGTGGATTCTGTATCATTACTGCTCCTGTAGCCAAAAAAAGAGTGCACCCAAAAAGAAAATGCTTCCCTTTCTTTATCATCCGCCAATTCTTTTGATTGATTCCTTTTCGATTAAAAAACATAGAGAACTCCTCATTAAACCAAGCAATTATTTTTCCTATATATTATATTCTATTATTTCCACAAATGCAAACAGTTTCATTTAATATATGAAAGTTTTTTTCACGACTTGAACTTATATTCATATGTTCATCAAATTACTAACATCAAGCAAGGCGGGAGATATTTGCTAGTCTATCTCTCTATCAGCATACGGCGCTTCAACTAAATTTTAATGAGAATTTCTACACTCCGTCACCTCTCCAGTCTACAACTTCTCTATCCCTGGAACAGTGAAAAACTTGCTTGACTGGCTATCTCGTGCCCTTGACCTGTCTGATACACGTGGTGCTTCTGCTCTTCAAGACAAGTTTGTCACCGTATCATCTGTAGCCAATGCCGGTCACGATCAACTCTTCGCTATTTACAAAGACCTCTTGCCATTTATCCGTACACAAGTCGTTGGTGATTTCACTGCTGCACGTGTCAATGACTCTGCTTGGGCAGACGGAAAATTGGTTCTCGAAGAAACAGTCCTAAACTCACTTGAGAAACAAGCGGAAGACTTGGTTGCAGCAGTTCAGTAAAAAATAGAAAATTTTCAAGTCTAAATCAATTATCGCCACCTAATAGGGTGGCATTTTTAGACTCAATCAAGATTTTCAGACAAACATCAGTCATCCAAAAAAACCTTGAGCCTTACCACTCAAGGTTTTTAGCAGTCTTTTCCATCATAGGAAAATCATTCTAAGAATATTCTTTCATCCGAGATCTATCACTTATCATCTTCTTTCGAGAAATTAGTGACTGCTTTTGGCTGATTAATCTTCTTTTCTTCGTCCTACATATAGGCTCAATAGAATACCGCTACCTAAAAGAACAGAGATATAATCAGATTGGCTTCCAGTTTCAGGTAGTTTGTCCCCATGGTTTTCTTTAACTGTAGTTGGTACTACTGGGTTAGCATTTACTGGAGTTGCTGGTTGAGCCGGTGTTGGTACTACTGGTTGTTCTGGAACCGCTGGTACTGGTTTAACCGGTACTTCTGGTGTTGGAACAACTGGAGTTGGTTGTACTGGCACTTCTGGTGTCGGTACATTTGGTTTTGGTTGCGCTGGCACAGGTTTAACCGGTACTTCTGGTGTTGGTTGTGCTGGTACTGTTGGAATATCTAATTCTGGTACCTCTTGTACTTCAGGCATTCCTGGCACACCACCGTTAAATTCTGGCAATTCGTAAACTGGTGGTTCTGGCATTGCAAACGTTGGTCTTTCTGGTACATTAGGTGTTGGAGGAACTGGTTTGTCATTTGATGGTGTTACTGGTTTGTCTTGGCATCCACATTTACCATCTTTGCCGTCGCGACCATCACGTCCATCACGTCCATCTTTACCATCTTTAATAACTGTTTTTGTCACAGTTCCGTCAGAATTGATGATTGTGATTGTATGACTACCATCACCATTATCTTCAACAGAAACTTTTGGTGATTTACCATCTTTTCCGTCTTTAATCACCATTTCTGTCTTGCTTCCATCTGGGTTAGTAATTGTAACAACGTGAGTTCCGTCGTTATTATTTTTAACAGTTACAGTTGGTGAAACGCCATCTTTACCGTCTTTACCATCTTTGATAATAGATTTGTATTGACGACCATCAGAATCTATGATTGTTAATGTGTGAGTTCCGTCTCCGTTATCAACGATGTTCGCTTTTGGTGATTTACCATCAAAGATTGTAGTTGTAGTTTCTTTACCATCAGCTCCTGTCACTTTAATAGTGTGTGAACCGTTGTTGTTATCAATCACTTCAAGTTTTGGTTCTTTACCATCACGAACTGTAGTTGTTGTAGTTGTACCGTCTGAGTTCACAACTGTGATAGTGTGAGTTCCATCTCCGTTATCCACAACCTTAGCAGTTGGTGATTTACCGTCACGAACTGTGGTTTCAGAAACAGTACCATTACCGTTTTCTACACGAATTGTGTAAGTACCATCTTTGTTATTTCTAACGGTCGCTACTGGTGATTTACCATCTTTAATGATTGTTTCAGTAGTTGTTCCATCTCCATTTAAAACTGAAATCTTGTGAGTTCCATTTTGTTCATCAGTAATGGTAACTTTTGGTGATTTACCATCACGAACTGTAGTTTCAGTTGTCACACCTTCTGGATTTGTAATAACGATTGTATGACTTCCGTCTCCATTATCACGAACAGAGGCTGTTGGAGTACGTCCGTCTACTCCATCACGACCATTTTTCACAACAAACTCATTCTTAGTTCCGTCTGGGTTAGTGATGGTTACTGTGTGGCTTCCATCTGGGTTTTCAGTAGTTGTTGCTGTTGCAGCTTTACCATCTTTACCATCTTTGATGATAGCGTTGGTAACATTGCCGTCTCCATCTGTAACTTTAACAGTATGAGTTCCATCGTTGTTATCCGTCACTTCAACTTTTGGAGTCTTACCGTCTTTACCATTCTTAACAACAGTTTCTTTGGTCGTTCCGTCTGGATTTGTTACAGTAATTGTGTGGCTTCCATCTGGATTTTCAGTTGTGGTGATAGTAGCTGTTTTCCCATCTTTACCATCTTTAACTTTAGTAGTTGATTCAGAGCCATCTCCATTTCGAACTGTGATAGAGTGTGTACCGTCTCCATTATCTGTTACAGTAACAACTGGTGTTTTCCCATCTGCACCATTTTCACCTTTATCACCTTTTAGTCCATCTAAGACTGTAGCAAGTGGTTTTGTAGCATCTAATGGTTGACCTGGATTTGCCGGATCTTCTACAAAAATCTTAGTTTCATTACCTTCTTTTTTAGCAACTAATGATTTACCATCTTTACCGTTTTTAACATTAACAGTAATCGGATCTTTTCCTGGTGTTGTAATTGTAATATCAGTACTATTTCCATCTGCACCTGGTTTAGCTGTAACTTCTGGACTGTCTCCTTTGGCACCTTGTGGCCCTCTTATATTACCTGTCTTATTCCAAGTTCCATTGTTTTTCTTATATACATCACCCGTATTGCTATCAATATAAGTATCACCATTTTTACCATCATTTGGAGTTGGAGCAACATTTCCACTTAGAAGTTCACTACCATTACGTCCATCTCTACCACGATTGCCGTCTACACCATCATTTCCATCTAAGACATCACGTTCACTTAGTAACTCATCAACACCTGGATCGTAGACATCATTGCCATTATTATCATAATAAGCTGTAACGTGTGTCCCTGTTGAAGGATGTTCGTTGGAAATTGGTTGGTTAATTTCATTAGCAGTTCCCTCTTCAGGATTATTTCCACTACTTCTAGACACTCTAGCTCTTCTAAATGAATCTACTCCGTGATTAAATGGTTTCAAATCGATTTTTGGTGCACGTCCATCATGTCCATCTAACCCATCCCTAACTGTGAATGTTACTGGTTCTTTTCCTGGTGTTGTAATGGTTACAAGAGTACTGTGACCATCTGCACCACGCTGAGTTATTACTGTAGGAGTTTGTCCATCATGACCTGCTACTCCTGCTTCACCTTTTTCTCCATCTTGAACAAATACTTTTGTTGGTTGTGAACCATCGTGATTATCGACAGTAATCTCTACTCCTTTATGCCCTTCCTCATCTTTACGGATAGCTGTTACCGTTGGTGATTTTCCATCTACACCATCTTTAATGACTGCAAGAGGGTTTTCTGGGTTCAATGGTTGACCTGGATGAGTTGGATCTTCTTGGTAAACTTTTGTTTCTTTACCTTCTTTTACAGTAATTAATGATTTACCATCTTGTCCGTCTTTGACGATGGATGTTTGTACGAGTGTATCTGTTCCTTCTGTATAGTTACCATCGCCATCTTTGTCAATGTAGAAGGTTAGAGTGGTTTGTTTCTTGGCTTCATCACGTTCTGCTTTAACTTTCGGTGTTTGGCCATTTTCACCGTTTTTAACGATAGTTATAAGGGCTGGGCGACCTTCTGGTTGGGTAATGGTAATCGTATGGCTACCATCATGATTGTCTATCACTGTTACTTCTGGTGTGAAGCCATCTTTTCCGTTCTCACCCTTGTCACCTTTAGGACCTTTGATATTGCCTGCTGGTTCCCATGCATTGTTCTTCTTAACGAAGACATCGCCTGTTGCAGTATTAACGAAGCTATCGCCATCTTTGCCATCTGTAGCCTGTGGATCTACTTTCCCATTTAGAACTTCTTTACCATCACGTCCTGCTTGGCCTGTTGCTCCGTCTTGTCCATCTTTCACAATAGAGGTTTGAACGAGTGTATCTGTTCCTTCGGTATAGTTACCATCGCCATCTTTGTCAATGTAGAAGGTTAGAGTGGTTTGTTTCTTGGCTTCATCACGTTCTGCTTTAACTTTTGGTGTTTGGCCATTTTCTCCATTTTTAACAACTGTTATAAGGGCTGGACGGCCTTCTGGTTGGGTAATGGTAATCGTATGGCTACCATCATGATTGTCTGTCACTGTTACTTCTGGTGTGAAGCCATCTTTTCCGTTCTCACCCTTGTCACCTTTAGGACCTTTGATGTTCCCTGCTGGTTCCCATGCATTGTTCTTCTTAACGAAGACATCACCTGTTGCAGTATTAACGAAGCTATCGCCATCTTTGCCATCTGTAGCCTGTGGATCTACTTTTCCATTTAGAACTTCTTTACCATCACGACCTGCTTGACCTGCAGCTCCATCTTGTCCATCTTTCACAATAGAGGTTTGAACGAGTGTATCTGTTCCTTCGGTATAGTTACCATCGCCATCTTTGTCAATATAGAAGGTTAGAGTGGTTTGTTTCTTGGCTTCATCACGTTCTGCTTTAACTTTTGGTGTTTGGCCATTTTCTCCATTTTTAACGATAGTTGTAAGAGCTGGACGGCCTTCTGGCTGCGTAACTGTAATCGTATGACTACCATCATGATTGTCTGTCACTGTTACTTCTGGTGTGAAGCCATCTTTTCCGTTCTCACCCTTGTCACCTTTAGGACCTTTGATGTTCCCTGCTGCTTCCCATGCATTGTTCTTCTTAACGAAGACATCACCTGTTGCAGTATTAACGAAGCTATCGCCATCTTTGCCATCTGTAACCTGTGGATCTACTTTTCCATTTAGAACTTCTTTACCATCACGACCTGCTTGACCTGCAGCTCCATCTTGTCCATCTTTCACAATAGAGGTTTGAACGAGTGTATCTGTTCCTTCGGTATAGTTACCATCGCCATCTTTGTCAATATAGAAGGTTAGAGTGGTTTGTTTCTTGGCTTCATCACGTTCTGCTTTAACTTTTGGTGTTTGGCCATTTTCTCCATTTTTAACGATAGTTGTAAGAGCTGGACGGCCTTCTGGCTGCGTAACTGTAATCGTATGACTACCATCATGATTGTCTGTCACTGTTACTTCTGGTGTGAAGCCATCTTTTCCGTTCTCACCCTTGTCACCTTTAGGACCTTTGATGTTCCCTGCTGGTTCCCATTCATTGTTCTTCTTAACGAAGACATCACCTGTTGCAGTATTAACGAAGCTATCGCCATCTTTGCCATCTGTAACCTGTGGATCTACTTTTCCATTTAGAACTTCTTTACCATCACGTCCTGCTTGGCCTGTTGCTCCGTCTTGTCCATCTTTCACAATAGAGGTTTGAACGAGTGTATCTGTTCCTTCGGTATAGTTACCATCGCCATCTTTGTCAATGTAGAAGGTTAGAGTGGTTTGTTTCTTGGCTTCATCACGTTCTGCTTTAACTTTTGGTGTTTGGCCATTTTCTCCATTTTTAACAACTGTTGTAAGGGCTGGACGGCCTTCTGGTTGGGTAATGGTAATCGTATGGCTACCATCATGATTGTCTGTCACTGTTACTTCTGGTGTGAAGCCATCTTTTCCGTTCTCACCCTTGTCACCTTTAGGACCTTTGATGTTCCCTGCTGGTTCCCATGCATTGTTCTTCTTAACGAAGACATCGCCTGTTGCAGTATTAACGAAGCTATCTCCATCTTTGCCATCTGTAGCCTGTGGATCTACTTTTCCATTTAGAACTTCTTTACCATCACGACCTGCTTGACCTGCAGCTCCATCTTGTCCATCTTTCACAATAGAGGTTTGAACGAGTGTATCTGTTCCTTCGGTATAGTTACCATCGCCATCTTTGTCAATGTAGAAGGTTAGAGTGGTTTGTTTCTTGGCCTCATCACGTTCTGCTTTAACTTTTGGTGTTTGGCCATTTTCTCCATTTTTAACAACTGTTGTAAGAGCTGGACGTCCTTCTGGCTGTGTAACTGTAATCGTATGACTACCATCATGATTGTCTGTCACTGTTACTTCTGGTGTGAAGCCATCTTTTCCGTTCTTACCCTTGTCACCTTTAGGACCTTTGATGTTCCCTGCTGGTTCCCATGCATTGTTCTTCTTAACGAAGACATCGCCTGTTGCAGTATTAACGAAGCTATCTCCATCTTTGCCATCTGTAGCCTGTGGATCTACTTTCCCATTTAGAACTTCTTTACCATCACGACCTGCTTGACCTGCAGCTCCATCTTGTCCATCTTTCACAATAGAGGTTTGAACGAGAGTATCTGTTCCTTCGGTATAGTTACCATCGCCATCTTTGTCAATGTAGAAAGTTAGAGTGATTTGTTTCTTAGCTTCATCACGTTCTGCTTTAACTTTTGGTGTTTGGCCATTTTCACCGTTTTTAACGATAGTTGTAAGGGCTGGGCGACCTTCTGGTTGGGTAATGGTAATCGTATGGCTACCATCATGATTGTCTATCACTGTTACTTCTGGTGTGAAGCCATCTTTTCCGTTCTCACCCTTGTCACCTTTAGGACCTTTGATGTTCCCTGCTGGTTCCCATGCATTGTTCTTCTTAACGAAGACATCGCCTGTTGCAGTATTAACGAAGCTATCTCCATCTTTGCCATCTGTAGCCTGTGGATCTACTTTCCCATTTAGAACTTCTTTACCATCACGACCTGCAGCTCCATCTTGTCCATCTTTCACAATAGAGGTTTGAACGAGAGTATCTGTTCCTTCGGTATAGTTACCATCGCCATCTTTGTCAATGTAGAAGGTTAGAGTCGTTTGTTTCTTGGCTTCATCACGTTCTGCTTTAACTTTTGGTGTTTGGCCGTCTACTCCGTTTCTTCCATCTGTCCCATTATATACCTCTTTTGTATTGAGTACCGTATCGCCTTCATCAAATTCATCATTATTGTTTTTATCATCATAAACCGTGATTCGAATTCCTGAACGACTTGATACGCTTGTTGTTCCTGCAGATTTTGCTATATCTTCTACTTTAATTTTCGGAGCTCTACCATCCTTACCATTTTCACCTTTTTGACCTTGTTCTCCTTGCGGACCTCTAAGGTTACCGATTTTTCCCCAAGCTCCATCTCTTTTTTTATACACATCTCCTGTTGTGGCATCAATGTATGTATCACCATCTTTACCATCTTCTGGCGTTGGAGCAATAATTCCACTTAATAATTCAGCTCCTCTTGCAGCATCTTTACCATCATTACCATTCTCTCCTTTTGGAGCGGGAGGAATTACAGTACTTGATATTAATTCGTCACCTTCATCAAATACACCATTGTGATTATTATCATAGTATGCTTTTATTTCGGTCCCCGCATATTCACCTGATGCTGGTTGAGTTGGTGCTGGTTGAGTTGGTGTTTCATCAGGATTACTTCCTGCCTCGCGTCTTCTTCTTGCACTACGGAAACCACTATAACCAGTTTCCAAATCTTCCTTACGAATCGCTGAATTTTGACGATCATCTGAAAGGCTATGTTCAGGTTTAAAGATTTCATTAGTTGTTTCTGTAGCAGAAGTCGCTTCTACTTTCGCAGGTACATTAGTTGCTAAAACGCTACTATCAAGAGCTGAACGATCAGCCGTTGTTGCATCTTCTTTTGCTTCAACTTCATCCGCTTTCTTCACTACAGGAGTTTCTGATACAGTCCCTTTATCAGAGTTAGAACGAAGTTCCAGCCCAATAATAGCTGATTGAACAGATGACTCTGCTTGAGATAATTCAGCTTCAGTTGCATCTGCTTTTCCAAGCAAGCTTTGACCAGCTTGCATACTTGCCTGCAAGTTAGCAGCACTTGCTTCTGTATATAACTTGCTTTCTAATTTTTTAGCAAGTGAAAGAGCCGTTAACAATTTTGACTTGTCAACTGAATCTTGATGACTTGCTTCTACTTTTTTATCTTTTGCTTCTTCAACTTTTTCTGCTGGTGCTTTAGCATCATCAAATTTAGTTGGAGTTACTTCTACTGGATTAGCAACAGTTGGAGCTACGTAATTTGTTTCTTTTTTAAGTGTAGATACTTCGGCTGGTTTAGTAGCTTCTTCTCCCTTATCAATAAAAACTTTACTTACTACTGCTGAATTTTTTTCTTCTGCTTGTACAGAATGGACATTAGTAGCTATCCCTAAAATCAAAGTTGTTCCCAATAAAACACTCGCCGCACCAAAATGATACTTACGAATAGAGAAACGTTGTTGCATTTTATACCAGTCAAATGATTTTCTTTGTGCTTGTTTCATATTTCTTACCTCTTTATCATTTTATAGTATATAATTTACATCTAATTTTTAGATATTTCAATATAGTTACCACAATCACTGTATCCTGTTTTTTCCCTCTAGATTCACTTAATTTGTTCTATTTTATATGAACGGTTCAAACAATAAAGTGAATCTCAAATTTTGGTACGAAGAATACAAAAAAATAATAGTTTTTAGACAAATCGGACACAGATAAATCCACTTACTATACATATCAATATTTGCATTTTTCCCTATTTAATGTGATATAATATCCTTAGGAGGTATAAAAACGTATGAGATCCCTATTATCTACAAAAGAACAACGGCAATTACGACTAATGGAAATACTCATTCACAAACGGAAATGGATTCGTCTACATGAATTAGCCCATACCTTAGACTGTACCGAACGCATCTTAAAAAATGATCTAAATGAGTTGCGCTCATCCTTTCCGGATATCGATATCCAATCCTCTGTCAACGGTATTATGATTGATCTCGATTTTAAATCCAGTGTAGAAGATGTTTATCATCATTTCCTTACTCATTCACAATCCTTCCAATTACTAGAATATATGTTTTACAATGAAGGATTACCTATTTATCGAACAGTTGAAAACCTTCACACAAGTAATGCTAATCTATATAGACTAGGAAATCGAATTACACAAATCCTATCAAAGCAATTTCAAATTGAACTAGCTTTTACACCAGCCTCTATCAAAGGAAATGAAATTGATATTCGCTATTTTTATGCCCAATACTTTTCTGAGCGATGCTATTTTTTAGATTGGCCCTTCCCAGATATTTCTGAAGAAGTCTTAACAGAGTTCGCCGACTACTTCTATAAAATTACAAATTATCCAATGCGATTCTCTATTTATAGAATGTACAAGTTAATGGTGGCAATTAGCATCCATCGTGTCAGGAATGGTCATTTCATCGACCTACCCAATCATTTTTTCCAAGACTATTATCCTATTTTGATGAATTTCCCAAATTTTGAGGAGACACTTGCTTATTTCTCTAAACAGTTTGGCTTCGAAATGACACCTGATATAATCGCACAAATTTTTATTTCCTTTATTCAAAGTAACATTTTCTTAGATCCTCAAGAATTCTTCAACTCTTTAGAAGAGAACAGTGAAGCAAGATACTCTTACCAATTACTTAGTCAAATATTAGAATGCCTGTCAAAACAATATAAGATTACTTTTGCCAACCACGATGAACTTATTTGGCATTTACATAACACTGCTTTCTTTGAAAGACAGGAAATCTTTTCTACCCCAATCTTATTTGAACAAAAAGCATTGACTATTAAAAAATTCGAAGTTTACTTCCCAGACTTTATGGGGAGTGCGCGTCAAGAACTGGCTCAATACCGTCAAGCAATTGGACAGCATGACCATCCTGAACAGTTGGAACACTTGATGTACACTATCTTAACCCATGCTGAAAACCTCTCTACTCAGTTGTTAGAAAATCGACCACCTATCAAGGTTTTGATTATCAGTAACTTTGACCATGCTATATCCCTTACCTTTGTTGATATGCTTTCCTATTACTGTAATAACCGCTTCACCTTCGATACTTGGGATGAATTGAAAACAAGTCCTGAGATTTTAAATCAGACAGGTTATGATATCATCGTGTCTAATTTCTATATTCCAGGAATTACCAAGAAGTTTATTTGTCAAAATCATCTGTCAATTATGGATTTAGTTAATCACCTCAACACCTTATCAAATGAGATTCATTTGTCCAATACTTTATAAGCTAGAAAAAAGTCAGCATAATCCTGCTGACTTTTTCTCTTATCTGATTTCTATACTTCCTTAACAAAAACCAATTCCTGTAGCTGGGACAGGTCTTCTCGGAAGCTAAATCCTGCAAAGCTTAAGCGACGAGCTTCTTCCACCTTCTGAACTTGATTTTCTATCAGGGCTGTCAGGAAAGCACCACGCGCTTTCTTGGAAATGGTTGAGTGAATTTTCAGCTGGCCGCCTCTATCCTCCATGAATTTGAAGGTCACCATTTTTTCTCTGATTTCCTTAGAAAATACGGTCTCAAACTCGGATGACAAGAGAGAAAAAATCACTTCTTCCTGCTTCACAGCTTCATCATAGGCCGCCTTCCAATGGCTCTTCAAAGTCTTACCAGCAACTTTCAACTTCATCAAAAAATCCAAACGGTGAGGGGACATAGGCGACAAGGCTGGAACAACACCGTACAAAGCCGAGGTAATGAAGACATGATTTTCAAGATAGGCTTGTTCTGCCTCGGTCAGTTTGTCTCGCTTGATATGACGGTACATAAGCCCATCAAAAAGTTTCAAGGCTGGGTAGTGTTGAGCAGTTTGCCTTTTCAAAGCTTGGATGTTTTGAAATTCTTCCGTCGCCTTCTCGGCTGATACCTTGTAAAAACTCTCCAATTGACTAGCAGAATAGAGGGCCAAGGCATCAAGTACCACCTGACTTTCTGGTCTTAAAGGAGAGGCTTCAATACTTGGCAAATCTGCGTTCATTTCTTTTGCTGTTGGGATTAAAATTTTCATATTAATAGTGTAGCATATTTTTTAGCCACAACCAAGAAATTCATCTGAAAAACCTCGGTTTGACCGAGGTTTCTCTATTTATTTGGGCCATCCTAACCAGACAGCCACGAGAACAAGGGCTATGCCAGCTAAACTTGTTAAGATAGATAAGAATTTATCTTTTTTCTCCTTGAACTGAGAAAAACCTATCTTCAAAGCGAGCAGTCCGAGTAGCATTGAAGCAAGCATCACATAAAAACCCATTTGTTTGTCCTCCATTAATCTTAATTTACCTTATTATAACATATACTTCTTAAATAAAGCTGTCTTTACTGAACTTTAAAGGTCTTGAGATAGTTATCTTTTCCTACTTGACCTTCGAAGGTTTTACCATTTTCAAGGTAAGGAAGGTCATCTGATAC
This sequence comes from Streptococcus sp. Marseille-Q7156, assembly GCF_965119495.1. Next base: position 1,313,531 of record NZ_CBCPLU010000001.1, read on the forward strand.
TGAGGCCTTGACCTTGTATATCTTGCCATCAACTTTAAAGAAGTAGACGGTATCTCCCTTGATAACAGCTGATTTAAGGTCTGCTACTACTCCCTTAATGCTTTCTGTTGTTGCATTGTCAATTTCAAGGTCGTTTTTATTGGCGTACTTGCTGAGTAGCTCTTCCACTGTCGTAGCTACGATAACGTTTTGGTACTCGACTGCGTCTACCAGGGCGTACTCTTTGACCAAGCCAGCATTGTCCTTCAAGCCCATGATGTAGAGAGGCTTGTCATTGAGGTTGATGAGGATTGGGAAGGTTGCCTTGTAGGATTTCTCCTGAACAGCACCTTCGGCTGATTCACGGGCTGATTCTTCGGTCGCAGAAGCCAAGCTGTACTTAGTGATTTCTCCTGTTCGCATATTTTCAAGGATAAAACCAAGATTACTTTCATCTGCATTGGCCGATGTCACACCTGTGTAGAGGTAGATGTCATTACCGATAGACAAGTAATTATAGCCCTTGGTAGTCTGGGTCACATTTTTCTTGGAAATCATAGCATTCCAGAAACCGTCCTTGTACTTGCCGTTGTAGTTAATTTGCTCAATGGTTTCCTCAGCTGGATAGACCCTGTCCACCCATTCTGGAACATCTGCCAAGCTGTATTCCTTGGTTTCTCCATTTGTAGCATCGAGGATAATGACTGAAACAGGACGAGGAACCGCAAGCCCAAATTGCTTTTGGTAAACCGTTGCTACATAGAAAGGATTGCCCTCATCGTCCACCTCAAAAGATGGAGTCTTGAAGATTTTAGTTGGGTACTTCAAGCGTAGGTGACGTTTGACGTCACGGTTAAAATACTCCGAGTCCGAATACTTGATTGGTGTCTTCAAGTCCACCAAGTTGGCATTTCCAGTTACCATATCCACCTTGATATACTCACCGATTCCCTTGGCTTGATTATTAAACCATTTGATAGGGTCTGCATATTCTAGTGGCGTAACTCGATAAGGCTTACCATCAATTGTTAATTGGGTATAGGTATCTGCCGCTACGTACTGCGACACCTTATCCGTTAGGGAACCCAAGTAGCGGTCCCCAATTTTTTCAGCAGTACTTCTATCTAAAATAGGAACCTTACTGGTATCACTCTTAGGAAATTCAGTAAAGTCTTTTTCCGTAACCGTAACTACATTGGCATAATTTTTAGCCTGAAAAATGCTAGAAGTCACCAAGGAAACCAAAGCTGCCAAGAGAAGGATTCCTCCAATAGAAGCTAAAAGGATTTTCCCTAACCGATTGATTTTAAAACCCTCAAGATTTAAGGCAGCTTCCGCCTTACCGTGGCGCACATGAACTGTTTTGACCAGATTGATCCCCTTGCCAAAGCCAAATAAGATAGCTACAAGCAGCAAATGCCCACAGAAGAAAAAGAGAAATTCCCAGCTGGTCAGGTTAAGAGGCGGTAAAAAGATATACCAGGTTGTTGCGATAAAAATAAGTTCAAAGACTATTCGTTTCATTTGCTTTTCTCCTAAATGATTCGTCCTTCCAAGTGATCCAGTTCATGCTGGCAAATTTGAGCTGGGAAGCCTGTCAAAGTAATGGTCTGTTCCTGCCACTTGCTGTCACGATAGGCAACCCTTATGGTTTCATAACGGGTCGTCGGTCGAACCCCAGCCAAGGACAAACAACCTTCCTCTGTCTCATAAGGTCCTTCAGAGGACAGGAGCACTGGGTTAAACATGACCACAGGAACCAAGCCAAGATTAAAGATAATCACGCGCTTCTGCACCCCAATCATATTGGCAGCCAGACCGACACAGGTCTCACGATTTGCTAAAAGCGTATCCTGTAAATCTCTGGCAAGATACAGGTCTTCCTGACTTGCATGTTGAGACACCTGAGATAAAAATAAGATATCCTTCACAATTTTCTTTTCCACTTCCTCACACTCCTCTTACTTTTTACTATATTATAGCAATTATAGCATAAAAGCCGATAACTGCAAGCCCTTTCCCTCAACTATAGTAAAAAGTCATCCGAAGATGACTTTTTTTAAATCGCATTCTTGTCAAAGCCGAGTTTACGTTGAACAAACTTAACAATTTCGACAATAATAATCATTGAGAAACTTCCGCCCATGACGATTCCCCATTGAGACAAGTCTAGTTTGGTTACGTGGAAGATTCCTTCAAGCGGTTCTACGACAATTGTTGCCATAAGAAGGATGAAGGATACCAAGATAGACCAGTTGAAGGTCTTAGACTTGAATGGGCCAACTGTCAAGATGGATTGGTAAACAGATTTCACATTGTAGGCATGGAAGAGCTGAATCAAACCAAGGGTTGCAAAGGCCATAGTAAGGGCATCAGCATGAATGGCATGATTGTCCCCCACATGTACTGGATAAGCAATCGCAAGGGCATAAACACTCATAACAATAGCTGCTTGGAGTACACCTTGATAGATGATAGAACTCAAAACACCACCTGAGAAGAAGCTTGCCTTGCGTCCACGTGGTTTATGGTTCATGACACCAGGCTCAGCAGGTTCAACACCTAGTGCAATTGCTGGGAAGGTATCCGTTACCAAGTTGATCCACAAAAGATGAACTGGTTGCAAGACATCCCAACCAAACAAGGTTGATAGGAAGATGGTCAATACTTCAGCAGTATTGGCAGAAAGTAGGTACTGAATAGTCTTTTGAATGTTTGAGAAGACCTTACGTCCTTCTTCAACTGCAACAATGATAGTCGCAAAGTTATCATCTGCAAGAATCATGTCAGAAGCCCCCTTAGAAACCTCTGTACCAGTGATTCCCATACCGATACCGATGTCTGCTGTTTTCAAAGCCGGCGCATCATTGACACCGTCACCTGTCATGGCAACGACTTTACCTTGTTTTTGCCAAGCCTTGACGATACGAACCTTGTGTTCTGGAGACACACGGGCATAAACAGAGTATTGACCAACGACTTTTTCAAAGTCTTCATCTGACAGTTCATTGAGTTCAGCACCAGTTAAAACGTGACCTTCTGTATCATTTGCATCAATGATTCCCAAACGTTTGGCAATAGCTTCTGCAGTGTCTTGATGGTCACCCGTAATCATGATTGGACGAATTCCCGCTTCCTTAGCCACACGAACAGCCTCAGCAGCTTCAGGACGTTCAGGGTCAATCATCCCAATCAAACCAGTAAAGATTAAATCATTTTCAAGCTCTTCAGAAGTGAGATTTTCTGGAATGCTATCGATAATCTTATAGGCACCTGCTAGGACACGCAAGGCTTGGTGGGCCATTTCAGAGTTGTTTGTGTGAATGAGGTTTGTAACCTTCTCATCAATCGGAGCAATATCCCCAGCCTTATCACGAAGAACACAACGTTTCAAGAGTTGGTCTGGCGCACCTTTAACAGCTACGAGGAAGCGTCCATCTGCAAGTGGATGAACTGTTGACATGAGCTTACGTTCAGAATCAAATGGCAACTCAGCCACACGAGGATATTTCTCTAAGAAACCTTTGACATCGTAGCCCTTGTCCAAGACATACTGGATGAAGGCTGTTTCAGTAGGGTCACCAATCAGATTTCCTTCTACATCAATTTTAGTATCATTTGCCAAGACAACTGAACGAAGCAGGGGCATTTCAAGACCTAGTTCAATGTCATCAGCTGAGTCATGTAGAACCGCATCGTAGAAGACTTTTTCGACGGTCATCTTGTTCATAGTAAGCGTACCAGTCTTGTCAGAAGCGATGATTTCTGTTGAACCAAGAGTTTCTACAGCTGGCAACTTACGAACGATAGAGTTTCGTTTAGCCAAAACTTGAGTACCAAGGGCAAGAACGATAGTTACGATAGCAGGAAGCCCTTCTGGGATAGCTGCAACGGCAAGGGCAACAGAGGTCATCAACTCACCAAGTGGATTTTTGCCTTGAATGAAAACACCAACTACAAAAGTAACAAGGGCAATGACCAAGATAGCATAGGTCAAGACCTTAGAAAGGTTGTTCAAGTTTTGTTTGAGTGGTGTATCCGTCTCATCCGCATCTTGGAGCATGCCAGCGATATGACCAACTTCCGTGTACATCCCTGTATTGACAACAACACCAAGACCACGACCATAAGTCACATTTGAGTTTTGGAAGGCCATATTGACACGGTCACCAATACCAGCATCTGCAGCAAGTTCAACTGTCAAATCTTTTTCGACTGGCACAGACTCACCTGTCAGGGCAGCTTCTTCGATTTTAAGCGAGTTAGCTTCTAATAAACGAAGATCCGCTGGTACAACATCACCTGCTTCAAGGGCAACAATATCACCTGGTACCAATTCTTTAGAGTCAATCTCCGCCATATGACCATCGCGAAGAACGCGGGCAGCTGGACTTGACATAGATTTGAGGGCTTCGATGGCTTCTTCTGCTTTTCCTTCTTGGTAAACACCAAAGGCAGCGTTGATGATTACCACGGCTAAGATGATAATGGCATCTGCGATATCTTCCCCACCAGAAGTCACGACTGACAAGATTGCTGCCGCAACTAGGATGATAATCATCAAATCCTTAAATTGCTCGATGAACTTGACCAGTATTGATCGTTTCTCGCCTTCTTCGAGTTCATTGTGGCCAAATTCGGCAAGGCGCTTTTCCGCCTCACTCGATGACAAACCTTGCTCGGTCGCATCTACAGCCTTCAAGACCTCTTCAGGACTCTGAGTGTAAAACGCTTGGCGTTTTTGTTCTTTTGACATGTGTCTCCTCCTTGACATTGTGTGTAAAACAGACTCTCTTTTCCCTCATCGTATCTTTTCACGACAAACAAAAAGAGACCTGTTAATCATAACAAGTCTCGCTGTTTAAGATAGTGCCGGAAAGCATACTTTTCAGTATAAAATTCGGAATGACGACACTATCACAGGTTTCTGCCAGCTACTCCCTTGAGTAGTTCTATTATACCAAATTTTGAAAAGTTTTCAAAGAGTAAAAACTGCCTTGTTTGAATTTTCTCTTGAAAACCAGTATAATGGTAGAATGCTATGTGACTAGAAAGGAAGTTGAATGAAGCAATCTATCTCAAATCTCAAGTTAGCTGAGCGTGGGGCCATTATCAGCATTTCAACCTATTTGATCTTGTCTGCAGCCAAATTAGCAACTGGGCACCTCCTCCATTCATCCAGTTTGGTAGCAGATGGTTTTAACAACGTATCGGATATCATTGGAAATGTGGCCCTCTTGATTGGGATTCGAATGGCACGCCAACCTGCTGACCGAGACCACCGTTTTGGCCACTGGAAGATTGAGGATTTGGCTAGCTTAATCACTTCCATCATCATGTTCTATGTTGGCTTTGATGTTCTAAGGGATACCATTCAAAAGATTCTCAGTCGTGAAGAAACGGTTATTGATCCTCTTGGTTCAACTCTAGGAATTATGTCTGCAGCAATCATGTTTGTGGTCTATCTCTACAATACTCGTCTCAGTAAGAAATCCAACTCCAAGGCACTGAAGGCTGCCGCCAAGGACAATCTTTCTGATGCTGTCACCTCACTTGGTACTACCATTGCCATCCTAGCGAGCAGTTTCAATTATCCTATTGTGGATAAACTGGTTGCTATCATCATCACTTTCTTTATCTTGAAGACTGCCTATGATATCTTCATCGAGTCTTCCTTTAGTCTTTCAGATGGATTTGATGACCGTCTACTGGAAGATTACCAAAAAGCCATTATGGAAATTCCCAAAATCAGCAAGGTCAAGTCCCAAAGAGGGCGCACCTACGGTAGCAACATTTACCTTGATATTACACTAGAAATGAATCCTGACTTGTCTGTTTTTGAAAGCCATGAAATTGCGGATCAGGTCGAGTCTATGCTGGAGGAACGTTTTGGAGTCTTTGATACCGATGTCCATATCGAGCCAGCACCTATCCCTGAAGATGAAGTTTTAGACAATGTCTATAAAAAATTGCTTATGCGTGAACAGTTGATTGACCAAGGAAATCAACTGGAAGAACTCTTGGCTGACGATTTTGTTTATATTCGCCAAAATGGAAAACAGATGGATAAAGAGGCCTATAAAGCCGAAAAAGACTTGAATTCAGCTATCAAGGACATCCAAATCACTTCCATCAGTCAAAAGACCAAACTCATCAGCTATGAGTTAGATGGTATCATCCACACCAGTATCTGGCGTCGCCACGAAACTTGGCAAAATATCTTCCACCAGGAAACCAAAAAAGAATAGAGAAATCCTGTCCATGAGACGGGATTTTTCTATTCTTCTAGCTATCAAAGTCACTTAGATACTCATAGCGTTCGTATTTTTCAAGGAGTGCTTCGTTTTTCTCATCTAGCTCTTTCTGAAGAGTAGCCAGTTTGCCAAAGTCAGAGCCGTTGGCCTGCATCTCCTCTTCAATAGCAGCGATACAGTTTTCCAAGGATTCAATATCGCCTTCAATGCTTGCCCACTCCTGCTTTTCTTGGTAGGTCATGCGTTTCTTAACTTCTCGAACCTTGACGACTTTTTCCTTTTCGGCTTTTTGCACTTGATTGGCCATCTCTGTTTCAAAGACTTTTTCATCAAGGTAATCAGTGTAATGACCAAAGAAAGGACGAATCTTACCATCCTCAAAAGCGAGAATCTTGGTCGCCACCTTATCCAAGAAATAGCGGTCGTGACTAACAGTCAAAACTGGACCAGCAAAGCCTTGCAAGAAATTCTCCAAAACTGTCAAGGTTGCAATATCCAAGTCATTGGTCGGCTCGTCCAAGAGAAGAACATTTGGTTTTTCCAAGAGCAGTTTGAGGAGATAAAGACGTTTTTTCTCTCCCCCAGACAATTTCTCAATCAAGGTTCCATGCGTCGAACGTGGGAAAAGGAACTGCTCCAGCAACTCTGCAATCGAAGTCGTAGAACCACCGCTGGTCTTGACCTCTTCTGCCACTTCCTGCAAGTAATTGATAACTCGCTTACTTTCATCCAAGCCCTCAATTTGCTGAGAGAAATAGGCAATGCGAACAGTTTCTCCTATCACAACTTGTCCTGCTGTCGGCTCAAGACTTCCTGCAATCAAGTTAAGGAGAGTTGATTTTCCAACACCGTTGTCCCCAACAATTCCAATACGATCTTTAGCCTGCACCAAGAGATTAAAATCTTGCAAAATAGGCTTGTTTTCATAGGCAAAGGAAACATCCTGAAACTCGATGACTTTCTTCCCAATACGACTGGTTTCAAAGTTCATGGTCAAGTCTGTCTCAGCAACGCCGCCTGAAACTTCCTTTTTCAGGTCGTGGAAACGATTGATACGAGCCTGCTGCTTGGTCGCACGCGCCTGCGGTTGTCTGCGCATCCAGACCAATTCCTGCTTATAAAGTTGTTCTTTTTTATGAAGTAGAGCCGCGTCGCGCTCATCCTGTTCCGCCTTTAGGCGAACATAGTCCTGATAATTCCCTTGATACTCAGTCAATCCTGCTCGGTCCAACTCGAAAATCCGTGTTGACAAAGCATCTAGGAAGTAACGATCGTGGGTGATAAAAAGGACGGTCTTCTTAGAATTTTTCAAAAAGAGGGTCAGCCACTCAATAGTCGCTATATCTAAGTGGTTAGTTGGCTCATCCAGAAGCAATAGGTCGTGGTTACCAAGAAGAACTTGCGCCAACTGGACCCGTCTTCTTAGACCACCTGACAATTCCCCAACAGGAGTAGATAAGTCCTGAATACCCAACTTGCTGAGAACGGTCTTGACCTGACTCTCGATTTCCCAAGCTTGGAGAGAGTCCATTTCTGCCATGACACGTTCCAAACGCGCCTGCTTGTCCTCACTATAGTTGAGCATGATCAATTCGTACTCACGAATGAGCTGGATTTCCTTGAGGTCGCTAGATAGAACCGTATCCAAGACCGTCTTGCTATCATCAAAATCAGGATCCTGGGTCAAGTAACCAATCTGGTAGTCATTCTTAGCCGAAAAGGGACTAACATCCCCATCAAAGCCAGAAACACCAGAAAGAACATCTAAAAGAGTGGTCTTACCAGTCCCATTGACACCAATCAGACCGATTCTGTCTAGGTCATGGATGATAAAGGAAATATCCTTAAAAACGGTCTTGTCACCAACGGATTTACTTAGTTTTTCAACGATAAAATCACTCATTTTTTCTCCCTCAGATAATCATGGATGGCTTGACGGTCATTTTCCAATTCTCCATCGACAATGGCATATTCAATCTCTGTTAAAATCTCTCCCAAGTCTGGGCCCGGCTGATAACCATATTCCTTGATCAAAATACCACCGTTGATTTGGATTTCTTTCTTGTCATGAATGGTCAAGTTCTGGTAGGTTTCTGTGATGGCTTGTGGGTTGACTTCTTTTCCTTGGGCCTGACGAAGATTTTCAGCCTGTAAAAGTAAATCCAAGTCAAAGCGGTAACAATCGCGCTTGCTCAATTCTCCCTTTTCACGCAGAGCCAAAATAGTCAGCAAATCCTGAACCTGCTTGGCAAACTGACGTGAGGTCTTCCAAGCTTTCAAAAATGGCTGCGCATTTTCAATCTCCAAAGCCGACAGTAGAGCCGACCAAGCTTGTTCAGAGGATTCAAAGATAAAATCAGTCTCCAAATCAAACAGTCTATTGAGCTTGTCCTGGCTAGATTCCATATCAGGGAGATAATCATAAGCTTGACTCTCAATCATGGAAGCCAAACCCCTTCTCCAAAACGGAGCCAGCAAGAGTTTATCAAACTCAACGAAGGTACGCTCCACAGAAATTTTCTCCAAAAGTGGCGTCAAGGTCTTCATTGCTTTAAACGTTTCTGTCTCAAGTTCAAAGCCAAGACTGGCCTGAAAACGGAAACCACGCATAATCCGCAAAGCATCTTCGTTAAAACGCTCACTTGCCACTCCAACTGCTCGTAAGACTTGCTTTTCCAAATCTTCTAGCCCATGGAACAAGTCAATGATTTCCCCTGTCTCGTCCAAGGCAAAGGCATTGACTGTAAAATCACGGCGCTTGAGGTCTTCTTCTAGCGAGCGAACAAAAGAAACCGCACTAGGTCTACGATAGTCCACATAGACATCTTCTGTCCGAAAAGTAGTCACCTCATACTCCTCGTCCCCATCTAAGACCAAGACAGTTCCGTGCTCGATTCCGATATCGGCTGTTCGCGGAAAAATCTGCTTGGTTTCTTCTGGATAAGAAGACGTCGCAATATCCACATCATGGATAGGACGATTGAGGAGGGCGTCTCGAACAGAGCCCCCAACAAAATAGGCCTCAAAACCTGCTTCTTTAATTTTTTCTAATACTGGTAAAGCCTTCTGAAATTCAGAAGGCATTTGCGTTAATCTCATAATAAGTGTTCTAATCCATAGACAAGCTCATGACGCTTGACAACTTCTTTAATTCCCAAATTGACCCCTGTCATGAAGGAGCTGCGATCATAGGAGTCATGACGGAGGGTCAATCCTTCTCCTTGATTGCCAAAGATGACTTCCTGATGGGCTACTAAGCCTGGCAAACGAACTGAGTGGATGCGCATGCCATCAAAGTCAGCACCACGGGCACCAGTAATCAATTCTTCCTCATCTGCTGCACCTTGCTGAATAGACTCTCGAACTTCTGCCATCAACTCAGCTGTTTTAATAGCTGTGCCACTCGGAGCATCCTTTTTCTTGTCATGATGGAGCTCGATAATCTCCACATGTGGGAAATATTTGGCAGCCTGCTTTGCAAATTGCATGAGCAAGACAGCACCCAGGGCAAAGTTAGGGGCAATCAAACCACCCAAATCTTGGGCGCGAGAAAATTCTTTTAGCTCTGCAATTTCTTCACTAGTAAAGCCTGTCGTTCCAACTACTGGAGCAAATCCATTTTCAAGAGCAAAGCGTGTATTTTCGTAGGCAACAGTTGGAGTAGTAAAATCTACCCAGACATCCGCTTCAAAGCCTGCTAAATCAGCCTTATCCTTGAAAACAGGAATACCCTGCCATTCTGATTCAGACTCAAAGGGATCCAAAACTGCTACCAAGTCCAAGTCTGGATCAGCCAAGACCATCTGACAAGCAGCTTGGCCCATCTTTCCCTTAAAACCAGCAATAATTACTCGAATACTCATCTCTACTCCTGTCTAAGATACAAAACCTGTAGGAACACAAAGTGAAAATAGGAGTTTTGATCAAGAAGTGTCTACTCCTTGGAAGAACTATCTTTTTCACACAGGGTTCCAGGCGTGTTCAATTATCAAGATACAAAGGACGTTAGCTGCACAAGAAAATAGGGAATGACGCTGACTTTCCACAAAAGGCAAGACAGGCATCTTTTTTCATGAGGCAGGTAGTCCGTGTTCAATTGCTAAGATACAAGGCATCTTAACTAGTCTAGAAGCGCCAACTAAATCACTGGAATATAACCCAGAGCAATGCTTCCTGATCCTAGGTGTGTCCCAATGACACTACCAAATGTAGCTAGTGAAATATCCGTACCCACTCCAGATTCAAGCAAGTGCTGACGCAATTCCTCAGCCTTTTCAGGAGCATTCCCATGAATGACAATGACCCGATATTGGCCTGAAGCCGTTGTTTCCTTGATAATTTCAATTAAGCGTTTGGTTGCTTTCTTTTCAGTACGAACTTTTTCGTAAACTTCAATCACACCTTGGTCGTTGAAATAAAGGATTGGCTTAATGCTAAGCAAATTGCCTAAAATGGCAGCCCCATTTGAAAGGCGCCCACCTTTCACCAAATGATCCAAATCATCTACCATGATAAAGGCTGACGTACGGCTGATTTGAATGGCTAGCTTATCCTGAATGCTGGCAAAATCATCGCCCTGGTCACGCCAATTAAAGACGCTTTCAACCATGATACCCAGAGGAGCACTTGTAATCAAAGTGTCTGGAAAAGCAATGGTTAAGCCCTCATATTCATCTATCATATACTGGATATTTTGGTAAAAACCTGAAATTCCAGAAGATAGGAAAAGCCCCAAAGCATGAGTATAGCCTTGTTCTTTGAGCGAAGTTAAGATTTCATCTAACTTGGCAATACTTGGTTGACTAGTCTTAGGCAATTCAGAAGCCTGAGCCATTTTTTGGTAAAATTCCTCAGCAGTCAGATTGATGCCTTCGACATACTCCTCACCATCAATATTGACAGGAATATCCAAGACATACAAATCTTCTCTTTGCAAGGTCTCTGCACTGAGATAGGCAGAAGAATCTGTGATAACAGCTAGTTTCATATTAGAACTCCAAATTGATTCCTGGTAAGTCTAATGCAATTTCAGTTACTTCGTAAGTCAAACGGTTGAGCATGTTCAAACTTGGGCGAGCCAAAGTTTCCACTTCTTCTTGGCTCAATTCACTTGGTTCATTGACAATACGGCCATCGATGTGGTTTACCTGTGAAATGGTTCCACTGATGACAAACTTATCAAATACAATCATAAAGGTCAAGATGACAATCAAGGAAGTCACTTGATTTTCTTGATCATGTTGGAGCAATTGGAAGTTCACATCCACCTTAGTTTCAGGAGCTCCATTTTCATTTTCCCATTCAAAATTACGCGCATCAAAATGATACTGACTAACAAATTCTTGTTCACGTTTAAGATTCATGTCTTTCTCCCTTGGCTACAATATTATAAGCTATTGTACCATAATTTTTTATTTTCATCTAGTTTTCTAGGATTTAGTCAATCCCGATTTCAGCTCGAACTACATCTGCGATGGTATCAACATAGTAGTCCACTTCTTCTGTTGTAGGCGCTTCTGCCATAACACGCAAAAGGAGCTCTGTTCCACTTGGGCGAACAAGAATACGTCCGTTCCCCGCCATTTCTTCTTCCATTTTCTCGATGATATCCTTGATAGCTGGCACTTCCATGGCCTTTTCCTTCATGGCATTTTCCACTCGGATATTGACTAATTTTTGTGGATAGATAGTTACTTCTGCAGCCAACTCTGACAAGCTCTTACCAGTTTCCTTCATGATTTTGGTCAATTGAACAGCAGATAATTGACCATCACCTGTTGTATTGTAATCCATCAAGATGACGTGACCAGACTGTTCACCACCAAGATTGTAGCCTGATTTTCTCATTTCTTCAACAACATAGCGGTCGCCAACTGCAGTAACTGCCTTGTTAATACCTTCGCGGTCCAAGGCCTTGTGGAAACCAAGATTAGACATCACAGTTGTCACAATTGTATTTTGAGCCAATTGTCCTTTTTCAGAAAGGTATTTTCCGATGATGTACATAATCTTATCACCATCGACGATGTCGCCCTTTTCATCGACAGCAATCAAACGGTCACTGTCTCCATCAAAGGCCAAACCAATCGCTGACCCGCTTTCTTTGACTACTTCTTGAAGGGCTTCTGGGTGTGTAGAACCAACATTAAGATTGATATTAAGCCCATCTGGTGTCTCCCCGATAACCGTCAATTGAGCACCAAGATCAGCGAAAATCTGACGGGCACTTGTAGACGCTGCACCATTAGCTGTATCCAAGGCAACCTTCATTCCATAAAGAGGAGTTCCAGTTGAAACCAGATAGCTTTCATACTTACGCAAGCCTTCTGGATAATCTACCAAGGTTCCCAAGCCTTCTGCGCTTGGACGAGGAAGAGTATCTTCCGCAGCATCTAGCAAGACTTCAATTTCTGCTTCTTTTTCATCGTCTAGTTTGAAGCCATCTCCACCAAAGAACTTAATCCCATTATCAAGAGCTGGGTTATGGCTAGCAGAAATCATGACACCTGCACTTGCTCCTTCAGTTTTGACCAAGTAAGCTACTGCTGGTGTTGCCAGAACGCCTAGTTTATAAACGTGAATTCCCACGGACAGTAGACCTGCCACCAAGGCTGATTCTAGCATTTCTCCTGAAATACGTGTGTCACGTCCTACAAAGACTTTCGGTGCTTCCGTTTCATGTTGACTGAGAACATAACCTCCAAAACGTCCTAATTTAAAGGCCAATTCTGGCGTTAGTTCTACGTTAGCTTCTCCACGGACTCCATCAGTCCCAAAATATTTACCCATTTTTATAAAATCCTTTTTCTATTTTTAATTCGTTTTTGAACTAGTTGCTTTCGTTGACGAAGATGTCTCCGACGAACTGCTTGTGCTTGAACTTGGTGTCACAGGTTTTGTAGTTACCTTCATTGTTGTATCAAACGGAGTGATCACTACTGGTAAGACAACCCCATTGCGGTCGATTGCCTGCAAAGGTACTGAACCACTGTAATTACCTGTTATGCGTTCGCTGGTTGGTAAAAGCGCAATAACTTTGTCAATCTTAGCTAATGTTTCCTGGTCAGTCGTGACCGAAACGCGTTCATTTGACACGGTTACACTATCAAGTTGTAGCTTGGGATCAATCTGGCTTTGGTCAACTTGTGGCACAACAATCATCCCATCTCGCTTAACCTTCTTCCCAACTTTCACTGTGATCTTTTGAGGCGTTGCCACAGCGGTCAATCCACTAGGAAGATTTTCAATGTTCAAGGGAACTTCAATCGTTCCAACACTAGCATCTGTCAAATCCGCTGTAACCTTAAACTTACGAGTACTTTCCTGCATTTCACTGGCCAAGGTCACACGATTGGCACCTGTCAACACAACTGAAACTTCTGATGCAAATCCGCTGATGAAATACTGGTCATCATCATAGTGAATATCGATAGGAACGTTCGTTATCGTATTGGTGTAGGTTTCTGATTTGACCTGCCTTGTGGTATTGCTATTTTGAAAGTTGGTCGACGTTGCATAAATGAATAAGACACAAGCAAAAAAGAGAGATGAAATGATATATAGACTATTTTTTCTCATATTTCCAACCTCCTAGCAAACGATCCTTGAAACTGACTTTTTCCTCAACAGCTGGCACAAGAATTGCACGTAGTTCTGCTTCAAATTCTTCAATCGTCAAGTCGTGCTTGAAAACACCGTTATAGGTAATAGAAATGCCACCTGTTTCCTCTGAAACGATGAAGGTCAAGGCATCGGATACTTCTGATAAACCGATAGCCGCCCGGTGTCTGGTCCCAAATTCCTTGGAAATCCCTGTGCTTTCTGTCAAGGGCAGATAGGCAGAGGTGACTGCTATTCGATTTTCTCTGATAATCACAGCACCATCATGTAGAGGAGTGTTGGGAATAAAAATATTGATGAGGAGTTCAGCTGAAATATTGGCATCCAAGGGAATCCCTGTCGCAATGTATTCTTGCAAGGTCCGAACTCGTTGAATGGCAACCAAAGCACCGATCTTACGGGGACTCATGTATTCAACTGACTTAACAAAGGCACGAATCATTTTCTCTTCTGCACTAATTTGAGTAGTAGAAAAGAAATCTGTCGCCCTTCCCAAGCGTTCCAAACCAGTCCGAATCTCTGGAGAGAAGATAACAACCGCAGCAATAACTCCATAGGTGATAATCTGATTAATCAACCAAGAAATCGTTGTTAAACCAAGGATATTGGCCACGACCTGGGCTAATACAAAAATCAAGACCCCTCGCACCAAAATCATAATCTTGGTGCCAGCTATCGCTTTTGTAAAACGATACAAAACATAGGTCACAATCAAAATATCAAACAGATTGATGGCAATACTCCAAGGACTAGAAAACAAGCTAGTCCAATATTGCAGGTTGGATAATTGTTGAAAGTTCATCTGCTGTCTCCTCTCTGTCCAAACACGTTCCTCTCTATTATACCATTTTTCTGGCATTTTTTTCCCTATCCTACTTCATTTTAAATTAAAGAAAAAATATGATAAAATAAATTGACTAGAAAAAACAAAGGAGAAACCATGTCTCAACTCTATGATATTACCATTGTAGGTGGTGGTCCTGTCGGGCTTTTTGCAGCCTTCTATGCCCACCTACGCCAAGCCAAGGTCCAAATCATCGACTCCCTTCCCCAACTAGGTGGACAACCTGCTATTCTCTATCCTGAAAAGGAAATCCTAGACGTCCCAGGTTTCCCAAATCTGACTGGAGAAGAATTGACCAACCGCTTGATTGAACAGTTAAACGGCTTTGATACCCCTATTCATCTCAATGAAACGGTTCTTGAGATTGAAAAACAAGAAGAAGGATTTGTCATCACAACTTCTAAAGGAAGTCACCTGTCTAAAACTGTTATCATCGCTATGGGGGGCGGTGCCTTTAAACCACGTCCGCTGGAACTAGAAGGCGTTGAGGGCTATGAAAACATCCACTACCACGTTTCCAATATCCAGCAATACGCTGGTAAGAAAGTGACGATTCTTGGTGGAGGAGACTCAGCTGTGGACTGGGCTTTGGCTTTTGAAAAAATTGCGCCAACTACCCTTGTTCACCGCAGAGATAATTTCCGCGCCTTGGAACACAGTGTTCAAGCCTTACAGGAATCATCTGTGACCATCAAGACACCATTCGTCCCTAGCCAACTCCTTGGAGATGGAAAAACGCTCGATAAACTTGAAATCACAAAAGTCAAATCTGATGAAACAGAAACTATTGACCTAGACCACCTCTTTGTCAACTATGGTTTCAAATCTTCTGTCGGTAACCTTAAAAACTGGGGTCTGGACCTCAACCGTCACAAGATTATCGTCAACAGTAAGCAAGAATCTAGCCAAGCAGGTATCTATGCTATCGGTGACTGCTGCTACTATGGCGGAAAAATTGATCTGATTGCGACAGGGCTTGGAGAAGCACCAACCGCTGTCAACAATGCCATCAACTACATTGACCCAGAGCAAAAAGTACAACCAAAACACTCTACTAGTTTATAAAAAAGAACCACGAGCCACATAGGATTCGTGGTTTTAAAATTCATCTACGATCTGATCAGCTCATACCTTTCCCCTTCTTTTTCAAAAATCAAAAATGTCCTATCAAATTGATAAAGCATGTGATATAATAACGACGGCACTAACAATACGCCTTGGAAAAGGAGGTATTACAGATGCTAGAACTTCTCAAAATAGTACTTATCGCAGTCGTCGAGAATATCACCTCATGGCTAGTGACTCGTTGGTTAGACGATCACTTCGACAAGTAACCTTCCTGGTTAGTGCTATCTAACCCAGAAAAAATCCCCTTGGTATTGCAGTACCGAGGGGATTTCTGATAGCACTGAAATGCTAGAACTTCTCAATTCCTCTTTATTATCTCACATGCTCTGTTTAATTGTCAAGAAAGAGGTGTTTTATATCTTTATAACTCATCCGCTATCTTATTGATTTTTCTGAGTCTGTGGTTGACACCACTTTTGGTCAGGGGATTGCTGAGGCTATCCGCTAACTGCTGGATAGAGTAGTCTGGGTGCTGAATCCGCAGTTGCGCTACCTCCTGCAAATCCACTGGCAGATTTTCTAATCCCATAATATCTTTGATTTTGCTGATATTGTTGATAGTCTTCATGCTGGCAGAAACTGTCCGAGCGATATTGGCTGTCTCGGCATTATTGGCTCGATTGAGGTCATTACGGGTTTCTCGCAAAATCTTAACCCTCTCAAAATCATCACGCGCCTGCATGGCTCCGATTACTATCAAGAAATCCATAATATCTTCGGCTCGCTGGAGATAGGTCACAGCCCCCTTCTTGCGCTCAAGCACCTTGGCATCCAGTAAAAATTGCTGGAGAAGCGAGGAAATCCCTTGCGCATGGTCCAGATAAACAGAACTGATTTCCAACTGGTACTTACCTGATTCAGGGTCACGAATGCTTCCATTTGCCAAGAATGCACCACAGAGATAGGCACGACCTGCTTCCTCGTCTGATAAAATCTCCTCGTCAATACCTGTTTCCAGACCAAAGAAGGAGTCTGCCAAGTGCAAATCACTCAACAAGTCCTGCACTTTTTCATCTGTAAAAACGGTATAGACCCGATTCTTACGAAGATTACTTCTTTGGTGATGTCGAATTTCCGATTTGATTTCGTAGAAATGGAGAAAAGACTCATAGAGGTGACGAGCTAGCTTAGCATTTTCTGTCACAACAGACAGGGTCAAGCCCGAGGTCGAGAGACCGATGCTACCAGACATCTTGATAATGGCAGATAATTCATGCCGGCTTAGATGGTGCTGACCTAGGATTTCTTCTTTAACTGCTACTGTGAAACTCATTTTCTCACCTGTATAATCCGCATCAACTCGTCCACGAGCAAATCTCCATCGTGGAAGGCACCCCCATTTTCCAGACGAAGGAAGTTGGATGAAATCACACGCGGAACTCGCTTACAAAGACCAGCAAAATCATGCTCCACCTGTACCAAGTATTCATCAAACCGGTTGGAATTCATATATTCCTGAGGAACTTTTTCGATATTCACCAAGACCGTATCGATAAAAGGTCGGCCAAGGTGACGATGCAAGACTTCCACGTGGTCGCTATCTGTAAAATGTTCCGTCTCCCCACGTTGGGTCATAATATTGCAGACATAAGCGATTTCTGCCTTGGTTTCCAAAAGAGCCTGGCCGATTTCTTTAATCACGATATTGGGCAAAATCGAGGTAAAGAGGGAACCTGGCCCTAGGACAATCATGTCACTTTCAAGAATGGTCTGCACTACTCGACGGCTAGCCAGAGGTGTATCATCGTTGAGGGTATTGGTCACATAGACATGGTCAATCATGCCCGGATGGTCTGCAATATGGCTCTCTCCAGCCACCTCTGTCCCATCCTGAAAGACTGCGTGCAGGGTCAAAGGATGGTCACTGGAAGGATAAATCTTCCCAGTTGTGTGGAAAAATTTACTCAGCAACTGCATAGCATTGTAGGTCGAACCCTGCATTTCTGACAGACCCGCAATAATGAGATTGCCCAATGGATGGCCAGCAAAGGCTCCAGCATCTTCAGAAAAGCGATACTGAAAGACTTTCTCATAAAACTTAGGCATATCCGACATAGCCACAAGGACATTGCGAAGATCACCTGGCGGTGTCAATTGCTGCATATTTTTTCGGAGTTCACCTGATGAACCACCATCATCCGCCACCGTTACGATAGCAGCGATTTCCACATCTTTTTCCCGCAGACTTTTAAGAATGACGGGGATCCCAGTCCCTCCACCAATCACCGTTATCTTTGGTTTTCTCATGAACGGTTTACCGTTTCCTTTCTTCGGTCTTTGTCGCGATGCCCTTCATTAACAGGCCAATTCTTGGATAAGTCCTGCGCCAAGCGTTTAGCAAAGGCCACACTACGGTGTTGTCCACCCGTACATCCCATGGCAATGGTCAAAACGGACTTACCTTCCTTTTGGTAACTTGGCAAAATCGGTTCAATCAAGGCCAACAAATGTTGATAAAAGTCTTCGGACTCAGGGTGGTTCATGACATAGTGATACACTGGTTCATCTACACCCGTTTGATTTCGTAACTCTGGAAGGTAGTATGGATTTGGCAAGAAACGGACATCAAAGACCAAATCCGCATCAATTGGGATTCCATATTTAAAGCCGAAAGACATGACTTCGATACGGAAAGACTGGGCTTGTTCTTGGTCTGAAAACTGCTCTGCAAGTGTTTTGCGCAGCTCACGTGGAGTGAGTTCAGTCGTATCCACCACATTTTGGCTCATATTTTTCAAAGGCGCCAAGAGCTCACGTTCCAGCTTGATTCCATCCAAAATCCGTCCATCTGCTGCTAGTGGGTGACTCCGTCTGGTTTCCTTGTAACGCGCGACCAATTCCTTATCAGCTGCATCCAAAAAGAGAATTTTAAAGTCCAGTTCTTCCTTGTTTTCCAACTCATCCAAAACAGCTTGAATCTCTGAAAAGAAAGAACGGCTACGCATATCTACTACCAAAGCCAACTTATGGTCATCTTCCTTTGTTTCTACCAACTGCAAAAACTTAGGCAAGAGAGCTGGCGGCATATTGTCAATAGTAAAATAACCCAAATCTTCGAAGGACTGAATGGCAACTGTTTTCCCTGCGCCACTCATCCCTGTTACAATCACCAAGTGAAGTTGTTTCTTTGTCATCTTTTTCTCCTTATATCAAAAGAAGTTTGGCAACACCAAACTTCAACTAGCTTATCCAATCTCTGCGATGACTTCAATTTCGACTTTTACATCACGAGGAAGACGAGCTACCTCTACTGCTGAACGAGCTGGAAATTCCTCTTTAAAGGCCGTTTGGTAAACCTCGTTAAAAGGAACAAAGTCGTTCATATCGCTCAAGAAACAAGTTGTTTTGACAACATGGTCAAAGTCAGTTCCTGCTTCTGCCAAAATAGCACCGATGTTTTTCAAAACTTGTTCTGTCTGTTCTTGGATCGTTTCTCCAACGATTTCCCCAGTTTCAGGAGAGAGAGGAACTTGACCACTAGCAAACAAAAGGTTGCCAACGATTTTTCCTTGAACATATGGTCCGATAGCCTTTGGGGCCTTATCTGTATGAATTGTTTTTGCCATTTTCTTTTCCTCACAATTTTTCTAAGATTGCATCCCAAGCCTCATCCATCCCTGCCTTGCTGACAGATGAAAAGAGGATGAAGTCATCACTTGGGTCAAAGTTTAATTTCTTTTTGATTGCTGATTCGTGTTTGTTCCATTTACCACGAGGAATCTTGTCCGCCTTGGTCGCAACGATGATAACCGGAATCTCATAATATTTGAGAAATTCGTACATCTGTACATCATCTGCTGACGGGTCATGACGAAGGTCAACTAAACTGACTACCGCACGGAGATTTTCTCGAGTTGTCAGATACTCCTCAATCATGCGCCCCCACTTTTCACGTTCCTTTTTGGAAACACGGGCATAACCATAACCAGGCACATCCACAAAGCGCATCTTGTCGTCAATGTTAAAGAAGTTAAGAAGCTGGGTTTTCCCAGGTTTTCCTGACGTACGAGCCAGATTCTTACGGTTCAGCATGGTATTGATAAAGCTGGATTTACCAACATTTGAACGCCCTGCAAGAGCGATCTCTGGCAGTTCATCCTGCGGATAGTGGGACTTGTTAGCCGCACTGAGCAAGATTTCAGCATTGTGTGTATTAAGTTCCATAGTCACCTCTAGGCTGTTTCTAGGATTGGTTTATCCGTTCCATCGACAGCTTCTTTTGTGATACGGACCAATTTCACATTTTCCTGACTCGGTACTTCAAACATAACGTCTAACATGGTTTCTTCGATAATGGAGCGAAGACCACGCGCCCCAGTCTTCCGTTCGATGGCCTTATTGGCAATCTCTTGAAGGGCTTCGTCGTCAAATTCCAACTCGACATCATCATAAGAAAGCAGGGTTTGGTACTGTTTGACCAAGGCATTTCTTGGCTCTTTCAAAATGCGAACCAAATCATCTACTGTCAACTGCTCAAGAGCAGCAAAGACAGGCAAGCGTCCAATCAACTCAGGGATAATACCGAATTTTTGAATATCTTCTGCGATGATTTCTTGCATGTATGAGCTATTTTCGTCAATCGCCTTATTGTTTTGACCAAATCCAATGACTTTTTCACCCAGACGTTGTTTGACAATTTCTTCGATACCATCAAAGGCACCACCCACGATGAAGAGGATATTTTTGGTATCCACTTGAATCATCTCTTGTTGTGGATGCTTGCGCCCACCTTGAGGCGGTACGCTAGCAACGGTTCCCTCGATAATCTTGAGAAGGGCTTGTTGCACCCCTTCACCAGAAACATCACGTGTGATAGACACGTTCTCACTCTTCTTGGCAATCTTGTCAATTTCATCCACGTAGATAATCCCACGCTCTGCACGTTCGATGTTAAAGTCAGCAGCCTGCAGGAGTTTGAGAAGGATATTTTCCACGTCCTCACCCACATAACCAGCCTCAGTAAGAGCTGTCGCATCCGCAATCGCAAAAGGCACATTTAAGCTCTTAGCCAAGGTCTGAGCAAGGAAAGTTTTCCCTGAACCAGTTGGGCCAATCATCAAGATGTTTGACTTCTGCAAATCCACATCTTCTGACTCTTCACGCGTATCGTGGAAATTGATGCGTTTGTAGTGGTTGTAAACCGCCACTGCCAAGGCACGCTTGGCACGATCTTGACCAATTACATAGTGGTTCAAGATATGGAGGAGTTCGATTGGTTTTGGAACTTCTG
Source organism: Streptococcus sp. Marseille-Q7156 (assembly GCF_965119495.1). The sequence goes on from NZ_CBCPLU010000001.1 coordinate 1,334,586, forward strand.
ACAAGTCTGCCAAGACTTCCTCAGCCAACTCCTCCCGAATGATTTCCTGGGCCAACTCCACACATTCATTACAGATAAAGGCGTTGTTCCCAGCGATTATTTTTTGTACTTCTTCTTGGCTTTTGCCACAAAATGAGCAATAAACCATCATATCATTATTCCTAGTTGTAGGCATGATTTCCTTCCGTTCTATTCTATACTGTCATTCTATCTAAAATAAGGTCATGTAAAAAGCATGGATACTATTGACCAAATTGGTAAAGGCATTTAACCAGAGCAGGACAGAAAGTCCATAACGCTTTTTACGAAAAGCCTGTGCTCCTGCAAGCAAGCAGACCAAACACAGCATGGCTGTGAAAAAACCAAATATACTACGTTCCATTAGACTTCCTTTCTCTTGCGGTATTGGATGGTAAAATCATAAGGATTTTTCTCATCTTTGGTATAGGATTTGCTTGAAACCGTCTCAAAAATAGACAGGTCAAACTCTTCAGGGAAATAGGTATCTCCTTCCACCCGAGCATGAATGTGAGTCACAATCACTTCGTCAAGGTAGGGTTCAAAAGCTTGAAAAATTTGCTTTCCACCTAAAATATAAAGATTCTTATCTTGAGCCTGATACCAGTCCAAGACAGACTGAACATCATAAAAAGTAGCAACCCCGTCTATCTTTTCTTCAGAATTACGCGTCAAAATCAAGGTCTCCCGTTTGGGAAGCAAGCGACGCCCCATTCCATCAAAGGTCACGCGCCCCATCAAGATAGCATGATTTAGAGTTGTTTCTTTGAAGTGTTGCAGTTCTGCTGGCAAATGCCAAGGCAGACGATTGTTCTTACCAATCACACCCTCTTCATCCTGGGCCCAAATAGCTACGATTTTCTTAGTCATGCTTCCATCCTTTTCACTGATAGTACTATTTTATCAAAAAACTCAAAAAAAGACTGGTTTGGAATAGCTTACAGAATATAAAAAATCCGTAAGAGGAATCCTACAGATTTTTATATGATTATTCTATTTCTTACAAACCAGGTGCTTGTCCAAGCTCTGCGGCAAGCATCCAGATTGTTTTATCAGTTTCAGTTTTAGCGTCTGAGAAGATACCGTTTGTCACATCGTCACCTTCTTCATCAGTGACATCCAAACCTTTTTGGAAAAGTTCTGACAAGTAACGGTAGATAGCAAGAACACGTTCCAAGCTTTCTTCAACATTACGGTATTCACCAGCTTCTTCTTCGATTTCACTGTTTTGAAGGAATTCTGTCAAAGTAGAGAATGGGCTACCACCAAGTGTAATCAAACGTTCGCTGATTTCATCCAATTGACCGTCAAGAGCATCCATGTACTCATCCATTTTTGGATGCCATACAAGGAAACCACGACCACGCATATACCAGTGTACTTGGTGCAAAGCCACATGAGCTACGTACAAATCAGCAACAGCTTGGTTCAAGACTTCCTTTGTTTTTGCCAATGCTACTGGCGCTGCTTTTGTTAATGATGTTACATCTTTTACTGCTTCTTTTTTCAATTCTACCATTTTATTTTACCTCATTCATTATTATTTGTAACCACTTCTTACTGATTACTATCTTAGTATACTACTAAGAATAACCAATAGCAAGCCAAATGACTCACATGAGAAAAGTTGCAATAGACTGATAATTTAAGAATTTTTTAGAATGAAACCCAGTCCCCTTACACCTCTCTTATACTCAATGAAAATCAAAGAGCAAACTAGGAAACTAGCCGCAGGCTGTACTTGAGTACGGCAAGGTGACGTTGACGTGGTTTGAATTTGATTATCAAAGATTATTAACTGCGACAAAATAAAGAAAAAGAGGATGCAATTTTCTTGCACACTCCTTTCTCAAACTTATATCTTAATACCAAACACTGACGTCAACACGACCACGAATTCCTTTTAAGTATTCAGATGAGGTATATTGCCATCCTTTTTCACCTGAATAATGAGGATTTGTCCAATCAAGCGCATCCGTATAGGCTGCTACCCAGTTAACATGTTGTAAAATATCAGGATGATTCAAACGAGTTTGCAAAAGTTGACGGTAGCTATAAACATTCACATTTTGATAACCAGCCTGTTTCATTGTTGCCATATACTTGTTGATAATCTTGACCCAGGTTCCAGTATCACTTGGAGCTCTCTTGGTCTTATTGCCATATTCCCAGTTCTCGACATCGTAGTAGATAGGGTAAGACAAGTTCATCTTGTATTTTTTCAAGAGTTCAATGGTTTGATTAGCATCATTCTCAGCATCGGTCTCATTTTCAGCATAAGTATAAAGGTAAACACCGTAAGGAATTCCAAGACGGTTTAACTCCTTAATATTATGAGCCAATTCCTTGTCCTCAGTTCCACTATAGCCCAAACGAACAATGACTCCATCAACGCCATTATCATCAATGACCTTTTTCCAGTCACTGATACGACCATTGTGTTCACTGACATCAATGACCTTTTTAACTTGATCAGTCCCAACTTGTTCTTCACGATGGTTAAAGAAATAACGTCTACCATTTCGGTGAACCCAGCCAACATTCAAGTCTTTCTTTTCTTTTAACTCACCTGAGTCAGAAAAAATATAGCGAGCATCATCCATGACTAATTCACCAGTCGCCATAGCACCACTTCCTGTCAAATAGTAGTTACCCTGCCACTCATCTTTGGCCATGTAACCCCACTTCTTGAAATAGTACCACTTGCCGTCTACCTTTTGCCACTCTTGATTTGCATAAGAACCATCGGACTTGAGATAGAAGTAAGACGAATAGGCTGGATCATAGAGCCATTCATTTTGCATCATGGCACCTTGACCATTTAGGAAATAACTTCCCTGCCATTGGCTTTTAGCTAAATAGCCCCATTTTTTAAAATAGTACCATTTACCTCCAACAGAATGCCATTCCTGATTAGCATAAGAACCATCGGACTTCAGGTAAAACCAATTCTTATAGGCGTTATCATAAACCCATTCATTCTTAGCCATATAACCACCTGATTTTAGGTAGTAATTGCCCTGCCACTCATTTTGAGCATAACGACCGTCTGACTTAATATAAAACCAAGCCTTATAGTAGTTATCAAAAATCCACTCACTCTTTGCTTTGGAACCATCAGCCTTTACATAATAATCCCCCTCCCAGTGGGCAGAAGCATTGGTCTTTACTCCTGCGCTCGTTTGAGTTTTATTAGAAGACTGATTTTGCTCTGAACTACTTGAAACTGTCGTTGCATCCTGCGAAGTTTTTGCTACCTCAGTTTCATTGGCAGCGACATGGCTAGTTGCCAATCCTAGTAAGCAGATACTTGCTAATCCAATTTTTCCAATCTTTGTTTTCAATCTTTCCTCTCCTATAAAAAATGGAACAGACATCTGAATGCTGTTCCACCTAGCTTTTGCTACTGATTATTTTACAAAGTCAAGCAAAGCCAAGAAGCTTTCTGCTTCAAGTGACGCACCACCTACAAGGGCACCGTCAACGTCTGGGCAAGCCATGTATGAAGCAACGTTTTCAGGTTTAACAGAACCACCGTATTGAACACGAACTTTGTCCGCAACTTCTTGACCAAAGTCAGCAGCTACAACGTCACGAACAACTTTACACATTTTTTGTGCATCGTCTTGTGAAGCTGATTTACCAGTACCGATAGCCCAGATTGGCTCGTAAGCGATAACTGATGCAGCAACTTGTTCAGCAGTCAATCCAGCCAATGCAGCAGATACTTGAGCACCTACGAATTCAGCAGCTTTACCAGCTTCATAAGTTTCAAGTGATTCACCACAACAGATGATTGGAAGCATGCCGTTTGCAAAGATTGCTTTTGCTTTTTTGTTGATATCTTCGTCAGTTTCATGGAAGTAGTCACGGCGTTCTGAGTGACCGATAACAACGTAATCAGTTCCAATTTCTTTCAAAACTTGTGGGCTAGTTTCACCAGTGAAAGCACCTGCATTTTCAAAGTAGCAGTTTTGAGCAGCAACTTTAAGGTTTGAACCTTTAGCAGCAGCAAGAACAGCTGTCAAATCAAGAGCTGGAGCAGCGATACCTGCTTCAACAAGGTCTGATGAAGGAAGTTTTGATGCAACTGCTTCAACAAATGCTTTAGCTTCTTCTGGATTTTTGTTCATTTTCCAGTTACCAGCGATAAATGGTTTACGTGACATTTCACATACCTCTTTTTTCAATTTATTTTCTATTTATTTTATCACAATTAGACACAGCTTGCAAATCTTACTCGGATTTCAAGCCTGCTTGCATGGATTAATCCTTCCAGAGATCCATGGCATTTCTGAAATCTGCAGATACCTGTGTCAACTGAGGATTGCTGACTTCTCTCTCTGCCCGCTTAGCCTCAATTTGAGCCACACTCTTGATACCTTCATGGCGCCAATTTCTCAAAATGGCCTGAATGTACTTCCAGTTTGGTTTTCCATTCAAAACAGCTTCACGAAGAGCTTCCTTAATCAAGTCAGCACTGGTCCCATCTTCTTTTAGTGTCTTAGTCAAATCTTCAATCTCAAAAGGGGTCAACAAGCGTCCTAATTCCTGCTGGAAGGTTTCTACCAAATCCTTAAGCTGGTTTTGAGGTGTCAACTGGTCTGAACTCGAAGTAGGAGCTCCAAGCAAGTCATCCAAACGTTCCAAAGCCAAACTAGCATCAAAAAGCAATTCAATTTCGCCATTTAGTTCGATAGTACGATACTGGAGCAGTCCCCTTTCCGTCAGATTGGAAATGGACTGGTTGACATCCGAAATTTCCTTACCAATCCTTTCAGCAATCTGGCTTGGAGACATTTCTTCTAAGCCAGTCGTATTTTGCAAATAGAAAAATTGCCAGACCAGAAAATCGTCGCTGGAAGGAAAGAGTTCCTTAAAATGCAAGAGCAGGGCACTCGGCAAAACCAAGTTCCCTGATTTAAAAGCGTCTAAATATGTCATAATTCCTCTTATAAATACCCATATGCAGATGCATCATCTTCTATCTTTCTCCAGTCAAAAGGTGTCTCCTGATAGACTGCATAATTCACCCAGTTACTGAAAAAGAGGGCTGCTGATGAAGACCAACAAAGACAAGGTGTCTGGTTGACATCATCATCCTTAAAGTAATTTTCTGGAATATGTGGATCCAAACCTGCATCACGATCTCGGAAATACTCTTTTGCTAAGGTATCACGGTCATATTCCAAATGCCCAAAACTATAAATTTCACGTAAATCACGACTGGCCAAAATCGAAACCCCAACCTGAGGTCCTTCTGATAAAATCTCAAGATTGGTTTTGTTTAAGATCTCTTCCTTAGAAATCTCCGTGTGCCGTGAATGAGGGGATACATAGCTATCGTCAAAGCCTCTAAAGAGAAGGTGCCCTTCTTTTAAAGCATCCTGAGGATAAATACCTGATAACTTACTGTCCATCTGGTATTTTTCCACCCCATAACGCAGATAGAGTCCCGCCTGAGCCCCCCAACAGATATGGAGGGTCGAATAGACATGGGTCTTAGACCACTCAAGCACCTGGGTAAATTCCTCCCAATAGTCCACTTCCTCAAATGGTAAATGCTCAACTGGAGCACCCGTGATAATCATCCCATCAAAATACTCGTCCTTGACTTGAGGAAAAGTTTTATAGAAGGTCTCCATGTGTTCTGAACGAGTTGTCTTGGAACGATGGCTCTCCATATAGAGGAAATCAATATCCAGTTGTAGAGGTGTATTGGCCAAATGGCGTAACAACTGGGTTTCTGTGACCATTTTCTGTGGCATGAGATTTAAAATTAAAATCTTCAAAGGACGGATATCTTGGTGGGCCGCACGTTGATCATCCATGACAAAGATATTCTCTGTCCGTAAAATCTCAACAGCTGGTAGTTTTTTATCAATTCGAATCGGCATAACCCTCTCCTAACTGTACTCTTTCAGGAATAATTGCATATGTTTGAAGCCAAATCTCAAACACTTAGTCCTTTTATTATACTGCAAGAAGATATAGTTTTCAATTATAGTTTTTCTCTAACTAACTATAGTCTGTTTTTATATCCTAATGTAGAGAAAACAGCCCTAGGGACTGTTTTTCATTAATAATGCATAAGAACCTTGTAATCGTAGTCACCGATTTTTTCACGACCGTTCAATTCATCCAATTCAACAAGGAAGGCACAACCTGCTACAACACCACCAAGTTTTTCAATCATCTCGATAGTTGCCTTAACAGTTCCACCTGTTGCCAAGAGGTCATCTACGATAAGAACACGTTGACCTGGCTTAATGGCATCCGCATGCATAGTCAAGGTATCAACACCGTACTCTTTTTCATAGTCAGCAGAAATGACTTCGCGTGGCAATTTACCTGGCTTACGAACAGGCGCAAAACCAATTCCCAACTCAAAGGCAACTGGACAACCCACGATAAATCCACGAGCCTCAGGCCCTACGATCATATCGATTTTCTTGTCAGTAGCATACTGAACGATTTCACGAACAGCGTAGCTATAAGCATTTCCATCAGCCATCAAAGGACTGATATCACGGAAAGTAATACCTTCCTTCGGATAATTTTCAATTGTTGCAATGTAATCTTTTAAATTCATCTTTTTCTTTCTTTCAAAGTTTTTACTCTCTATTATACCATATTTTCTAGTAAAGAAGGAAGAGAAAACAGTATTTCATTTGCCCTCACCCTATAAGCCAAATAAGATGACCATTTTAGAGAGACTATAACTTACATACAAAAACGAGCACTTTCGTACTCGTCCTCTTTTATAAACTACTGATTAAAGTGAGTTTACGTCAACTTTGATACCAACACCTTGAGTAGTTGTGATAGTCAAGTTTGTTACGTAAGTTCCTTTAGCTGTAGCTGGTTTTGCTTTTTGGATTGTTTCGTTGAAAGCTTTGAAGTTTTCAACCAATTTTTCAGCTTCAAATGATACTTTACCGATGATTGCTTGAACGTTACCTGCACGGTCAGCACGGTAAGTGATTTTACCACCTTTAGACTCTTCAACTGCTTTAGCAACATCCATTGTCACAGTACCAGTTTTAGGGTTTGGCATCAAGTTACGTGGTCCAAGGACACGTCCAAGACGTCCAACAAGAGCCATCATGTCAGGTGTAGCGATAACTACGTCGAAGTCCAACCAACCGTCGTTGATTTTAGCAACAAGGTCATCTTCACCAACAAAGTCTGCACCAGCAGCTTTTGCTTCTTCAGCTTTTGCACCACGTGCGAAAACAAGAACGCGTGAAGTTTTACCAGTACCGTTTGGCAATACCATTGCTCCACGGATTTGTTGGTCAGCTTTTTTAACGTCGATGTTCAAGTTGTAAGCAACTTCTACAGTTGCGTCAAATTTTGCAAAGTTAGTTTCTTTTGCAAGTGCTACAGCTTCTTCTACGCTGTATGCTTTTGTGCTGTCGATTTTCTCAAGAGCAGCACGAAGTTGTTTGCTTTTTTTAGCCATTTTCTATTCTCCTTGTAAGTGGTTCAATCGATTTTCATCTCCCACGTCACTCCTCGAAATGATGAAGTCTTGCGGGTTATCAGTCTATTATTTTTCTTTTCCTACGTCGTTAAGTTCCCTTGCTGTACCCAAGTACAAGCATCAGTCACTTGCCTAGTATGAAAAGCAACTAATAGACTGCTGTGAGATTTTCTACTGTGTTATTGATTAGTCAACAACAGTGAATCCCATAGAACGAGCAGTACCTTCGATCATACGCATTGCAGACTCTACGTTTGCTGCGTTCAAATCTGGCATCTTAGTTTCTGCAATTTCTTGTACTTGTGCACGAGTAACTGTAGCAACTTTAGTTTTGTTAGGTGTACCTGATCCTTTTTCAACACCTGCAGCTTTTTTCAAAAGAACAGCAGCTGGTGGTGTTTTAGTGATGAAAGTAAATGATTTATCTTCGTAAACTGAGATAACAACTGGAATGATCATACCAGCTTGGTCAGCTGTACGAGCGTTGAACTCTTTTGTGAATCCCATGATGTTGATACCAGCTTGACCAAGAGCAGGTCCAACCGGTGGAGCTGGTGTAGCTTTACCAGCAGGGATTTGCAATTTTACAAGTTTTTCGACTTTTTTAGCCATTTTTAAATCCTCCTTTGTGGTTTTGGCGGTAATTAAAGATTTTTACCTCCCACAAGTATGCTTTTCACATACCCATCTATTATACACTATTTATCTAGAATTGCAAGAGAAAAGTTTATTTTTTAATCGACGTAATCTCCGCCTTCAAAGCCGTAATACTCTTCCAAACTGAGACCACTTGCAGCTATTTCTTTTGCTTCTTTTCCAACATAACGAAGGTGCCATTCTTCAGCCATATAGCCTGTTTCCTTTTCCTTGCCTTTGAGATAACGAACAACAAAACCATAATCAGCCGCATGGTCCAAGAGCCATTGGGCCGCTTTTTCTTCTGTCACCAAATCACCATTTGTCCCAATCACATCAAAAGCCAAGCCTGTCTGGTGCTCGCTATAGCCAGGACGGGCAGAATAACGGTCGGCAGCTTCTTTCCCATCTTGATTGACATAATCTTGATAGAGCTTGGTCTGAGTTTCATAACTTCTAAAGCCACTGTAATGGTCGCTAATGGGGAAACCTGCCTCTTGCATAGCTTTGATGAGTTTGACCAACTCTGCCTTGGCTGTTGGATTTTCCCCTGGATTATAGTCTTTAGACAATGGATAGTGTTTGTTGACTACGATGATTTCATCGTATTTCCCTTGGATGCTGTAGTAGTCTCCTTTGTTAACCACTTCTGCTTTTTTCTGGGCAGCTCCCTGAGATTTACTGCCGACTGCTCCATCAGATTTGGCTGTTTGTTCTGTCTTAGCTGCGCCATCTTCATTTTTTGCTTTTTCTTGTGAACAAGCTGCTAGACTCAAGGCTAGTAAAGCTGTCAAGATAAGGTATCTTTTTTTCATTTCTACTCCTTTATTTCTAATAGTTTATCTACTTCTGATGATAAACGTTCGACTAATCTTTTAATCTCATCAGGTTTTGATTGGCAGATTTCTGCTGTCATTTCTTCAAAGGGAACCCACCAGACTGGACCACGTCCATTGAGACCATAACCATTCATATCACCTCTTCGTCTAGGAAAAAGATGCCAATGGAGATGGGCGTCGCCATTTCCTAGCAGTTCGATATTCATTTTCTCAGCAGCAAAGGCCTTGGCAACTGCCTCTTGGACTAAACTCATTTCTTCTAGAAAACGGAGTCTTGTCTCCTTTTTCAAATGGTGCAATTCGGTGACGTGTTCCTTGGCTAGAAAGAGACTATAGCCTTCAAAATACTGGTGGTCTCCAATCACAAGATAGCCTGTTTCCAACTCTTTGACAAAATAGGGATTTTCTCCCTTCTTGATGAGCTCAATTCTCTGGCAAATTAGGCACATATTAGTCTACCAATACGCTCTTAAGGTAAGCATCAACCATACGCTCCGTTGCGACGACTGAGTCAATATGGGTACGCTCATAAGAATGACTAGACTCAATACCAGCACCGAGAAGGGCGTGTTTAACCTCTGCCCCTGCGGACATGGCTGCTGAAGCGTCCGAACCATAAAATGGATAGATGTCCAGCTTAAAAGGAATATCTTGCTCTTTAGCCAAAGCAACCAAATGTTGACGGAAGTCATAGTGATAAGGACCTGAAGCATCCTTGACACAGATGGATACTGTGTACTCATCTGTCTGCTGGTCATCTCCCATAGCTCCCATATCCACAGCCAGATATTCTACTACCTGAGCAGGAATATTAGAATTAGCCCCATGTCCCACTTCTTCAAAGACTGAAAAAGCAAAATGAGTTGTAACTGGCAATTCAATCTTCTCTTCCTTATAGATACGAAGCAGGTTAAGCAAAATCGCTGCGCTGACCTTATCGTCCAAATGACGAGACTTGATAAAGCCTGTCTCAGTTACAACAGTTCGTGGGTCAAAGCTGATAAAATCACCGACCTCAATCCCCAAGGCACGAGTTTCTTTTTCATTGGTTACCTTTGCGTCCAAACGCACTTCCATATTGTCTTGTGTGCGTTCTGCAGTTCCTGCATCCTTATAGACATGGCAAGAAGTTTGGTGGATAAGGATGGTTCCTGATAGCTTTTGACCTGTACTAGCCACATGAACGGTACAGTTTTCTCCTTCAATCATGTTCCAAGGAAAACCACCGATACGATCCAACTTGAGACGGCCGTCTGGTTTAACAGCACGGACAATAGCACCCAGCGTATCTACATGGGCAGTCACATAGCGATGTTGCTCGTCATTTTGACCTTTAATAGTTACATTGACACCGCCCTTGGCTGTGCGAACTGGCTGATAACCAAAACCTTCTAGAGTCTTGACTAAATAGTCCGCAATCTCACGAGTGAAACCCGTTGGCGACGCAATGGCTGTCAGTTCTTTGATATATTCTACTGTTTGATTCATTTCTTCACCTCTTTTGCTACCTATTATAACACATTTATCATCGGATAAAAAAAGAAAATCACTCCTGTAGACTTGGCTACAAAAGTGATTTTATACTCAATGAAAATCAAAGAGCGAACTAGGAAACTAGCCGCAGGCTGTACTTGTGTACGACAAGGCGACGTTGACGCGGTTTGAATTTGATTTTCGAAGAGTATTAGTGATTATTCCATTTCAAAAACATCACTTTCTTGCTTGTTTGGTAGAACCAATGAGAGCAAGATTCCAACGATGGCAGGCACCAACCATGGGAGAGATGCCTTGGCAAAAGGAAGAGCGTTGACAAGATTTGCAAGAAACTCAACCTTAAACGAGCTTCCTAGTACGCTTGCAATGGCAATGGCTGTAACAACAGCAATTGTCAACTGCATACCTGGTTTTGAAAGAGCCACAAATTTGTTGACAATGACAATCATAACGATAGCAATCGTGATTGGGTACAAGATAACCAGTACTGGAATTGAGTACTTGATAATCGCATCAAGACCTAAATTGGCAATAGCAAATCCAATCAAGGTAAAGGCTGTCGCATAAACCTTGTAGCTGATTTGCGGGAAACGCTCATTAAAGAACTCAGCTGTAGACACGATCAAACCAACTGTTGTTGTGAAGCAGGTTACGGTAACCATAGCTGCAAGGAAGAGTTGAGCTGTTGAGCCAAAGATTTCTTGAGTCGCTTGTGACAAGATGTAAACACCTGGTGTTCCACCCTTCATCGCTTCAGCTGGTACTGGGAAATGATTTCCAAGGAAACCTAAACCGATGTAAAGGGCACTGAAGGCAAGGGCTACAACGATACCAACCACCCAAATAGTCGAAATGTATTCTTTCTTACTTGAGAAGCCAAGTTGTTTCAAGGTTTGAACTGCGATTACGCTAAAGGCAACTGAAGCAAGAGCATCCAAGGTATTGTAACCTTCTAGGAATCCTGTCCCAAAGGCAGAAGCTTGATAAGCAGCTGAAGCAGCTTGAGGACTTGTTCCACCGTATTTGAAAGCTCCCAGAACAACCAAGATAACAATCAAAATCGCAAAGACTGGCGTTAAAATACGGCCGATACGGTCTAAGATTTTTGATGGATTAAGCGAAATTAGATAGGCTGCTGCAAAATACAGAATCGTAAAGACAATCAAGCCAAGACCTTTATTTGAATCCGACAAAAGAGGGCTAATTCCTACTTCGTAAGCTGTTGTAGCAGTACGTGGGATGGCAAAGAATGGACCGATTGACAAGTAAAGAACTGAGAGGTAAAGAGTCGCAAACCAAGGCGCTATCTTTGTAGAAATCTCGTAGATATATCCTTTAGGATTTAGCGTTCCAATAATAAGAGTCAAGACGGCGATACCGACACCTGAAAAGACAAAACCTGCGATGGCAGGAAGAAAATGTTCTCCAGATAGAGCACCTAGAGAAGGCGGAAAAATCAAGTTCCCCGCACCAAAAAATATTCCAAACAGGAGTAAACCTGTTAGGGCACCTTTTTTAGCCATGAAAATCTCCTTCATATTTATAAAATACTGACTTAGTATATCATGAATAAGAGTATGAAAAAAGTATCACGAAGTAAATATTGAATGTTTTCAAGATTCTCAAAAATGAGAATTGTCTAAAAATAAAATTCTCCTACCCAGTCCACACCAAGCAAGAGAAAATTATAATGTTTAAAGTTCTTCAAAAGCCATCATGCCACCTTGGACATTGATAACCTCATAACCTTGTTCTGATAAGAATTGGCAAGCACACGCCGATCTCATTCCAGATTTACAAATAACATAATGTAACTGATCCTTGTCCAATTGATCATAAGTATCAGCTAATTGACTCAGAGGAAGATTCTGAGCACCTTCTAAATGAAGAGCTTCAAACTCATCCACTTCTCTCACGTCCACTAAAGAAAGTTGGTCATTTTGGTAAAGCTGGTAAAATGCGTCAAAGGTTATTTCTTTCATTCTTTTTCTCCTAATACTCTTCGAAAATCTCTTCAAACCACGTCAGCGTCCTCTTACCGTACTCAAGTACAGCCTGCGGCTAGCTTCCTAGTTTGCTCTTTGATTTTCATTGACTATAAAATAGTTTTAATTCTTTTTTTCAAATCCGGCACTACTTCTGCCTCAAACCAAGGATTTTTGGCCATCCAGATTTGATTGCGTGGTGAGGGGTGAACTAGTGGAAAATAGGTTGGCAAATAGTTCTGGTAATGTTTTACCCGTTCTGTTACCTTGCCACTGATTTTTTCCTGTAAATAGTAGGCTTGAGCATACTGGCCAATCAAGAGGGTCAACTGAATATCGGGTAATTCTTGCAAGAGTTGCGGATGCCATTTTTCAGCAAAGCCAGTTCTCGGTGGCAGATCACCTGACTTTCCATGCCCTGGAAAGTAGAAATCCATAGGCAAAACAGCAAAATATCCTGAATTGTAAAAGGTATCTTCATCCACACCTAGCCAGTCCCGCAAACGATCACCACTTTTATCCTTCCAGTAAAGGCCTGCTTCTTGGGTTTTAAGACCAGGCGCTTGACCGATGATATTGATGCGAGCAGTCTTTGACGCTGCAAAGAGAGGCTCGATACCACGCTCTGTATAGCTGACATTCTGCGGATCTGCCATAATAGCCTGCTTGATTCTTTCAATTTGAGACATCTACTTTCCCTCCAAAAAGAAGTCTAAGCATACAATCTCAGACTTCTATCGTTTTATTTGATCAATTCGTAAATAGCTTCGGCATAGATTGCTGCAGCTCGGAAGAGATCGTCCAAGGCGATAAATTCATTAGCTTGGTGCATGGTGTCAATTGAGTCTGGGAACATGGCACCATAGGCAACACCGCGTTCGAGTAAGCGACCAAAGGTTCCACCACCGATGACTTGCTCGTGACCTTTAAGACCAGTTTGTTTTTCATAAACATTCAACAAGGTTTGCACAAGTGGATCTTCCATTGGCACATAGTGAGGGGTATGACCGTGCTCAGAAAGGCTAACAGAAGCAACTGGCAAGTTTTCAAGGATTGACTTGATTTGCTCTGGACTTGTTCCTTTTGGATAGCGGATGTTAAGGGCAATGGTATTATCAGCGCTTGTTTCGTCAAAGCGGAAAACACCAGCATTCATAGAAAGGGCACCCATCTTTTCATCCACATGAGCAATCTTGAGATTTTCACCCTCATGATCGTTCAAGAGAATCTTACCAGCGATGTCAAGGTAGTCTTTGGCTGGACCAGCAAAGTCAAACTGGCTAAGGAATAGGGCTAGGTAAGTCGCACCATTAACACCTGAAGCAGGCATAGCACCGTGGGCTGATTTACCAATAATCGTCACCTTGTATTGACCAGCTTCTTCTTGGAGTTCTCCTCTAAGCTTGTGTTCTGCAACAAAGGCATCTAGTTTCCCTTGCAAGTCAGCCAAATCACCTGAAACGACTGCTGTTGCTGATTCAGGTACCATATTTTCACGCAAACCACCTGTGAAGCTGTGAAGACGGGCAGCACCTGCATTTTCTCCTGCAAAGTGGAGGTATTCTGTGATATTTCCTTTTTCACCATTGATGATAGGGAATTCAGCGTCTGGAGAGAAACCGAAGTCTGGTTTTGCAAGTCCTACGTGCTCGAAATAGTAGTCCATGTCTGCCCAACCTGATTCTTCGTCTGTTCCGACGATGAAGCGAACTTTTTTAGAAATTGGAAGGCCCAATTCTTTGATGATTTTCAAACCATAGTAACAAGCTGTTGTAGGTCCCTTATCGTCCGAAGCCCCACGCGCATAAAGACGACCATCTTTGATAGTTGGTGTGTAAGGGTCTGTGTCCCAACCGCTACCAGCTGGCACCACGTCCATGTGGGCAAAGATTCCGAGAACTTCTTCTCCATCACCAAACTCAAAATGTCCTGCATAGTTATCGACATTTTTAGTTGGGTAGCCATCGCGTGCTGCGATTTCAAGGAATTTCTCCAAGGCTTTTACTGGACCAGGTCCAAATGGATGCTCAGCATCAACCTTGCTATCATCACGTTCTGAGTTGATTTCCAAAAGGCTAAACAAGTCAGCCAAGAGGTCTTCTTTGCGTTTTTCTACTTCTGTTGTAAAATCAATTGCTGTCATTTTTTTCTTCTTTCTATCTTTTCTCGATGATTTCATCTACTGGCAAGCGGTAGCTTGGTTCCAATTTCTCGTCTGTGTATCCCACTGTAATCAAGAGTTCTGGGCGGAAGCGGTCTTCGATTTCCAAAACTTCGTTGACTTTTGATTTGTCAAAACCAAGAATCAGATTTGATCCGATTCCCTGATCTGTAAGAGCCAGAACCAAATTCATAGCAACCAAACCTGCATTGAGGGCTAGGTAGTCGCTGACTTGTTGTTCACTGTAACGGGCAAATTCAGCAGGCAAATTCTTCATAAAATATTGAAGTTGCTCTTCAGAAAAGTTATTAGCACCACCAACTCGGGCAATCTTACGAGCACGTTTAGCCAAATCTGTGTCTGTAAACAAGGCAATAGTTACAGGAGCTGATGATACCTGCTCAAAGTTTGAACCGTAAGCCAACTTTGCCAGTTCAGCATTTTTCTCACGAACCACTACAAATTTCCAAGGTTGGCTGTTGTGAGCACTTGGTGCCAAGGTTGCAATTTCGATAGCCGTACGAACATCTTTTGGATCAACTGGCTTATCAGTGAAATGCTTAGTCGCATGACGTTTTTTATTTAATTCAAGAAATTTCATAATCGATTTCCTTTTCTAATTCTACTGCTTCCATTCTACCATATTTTGAAAGAGCTTGCAGAGATTTTTCATAGAAACAAACTGGAACAAGGATGAGCGACCGAATGAAGCACATCATTCAAATCAGGGATCCATTCATCCAGTTCCAACTATTTTTCAGTGGCTTAAAGAAACTAGTCTATCTTATACTCTGACTTTATAACCTCCAAGAAATCTTCCACATCCTCTACATACCCATGCTTTTCTATTAAGCTTGCTAATAGTTCCAGATTGTGCCCCTGATAGTTGTCTTCTCTTCGTAGCTCTTCATACATTTCGATAAAGGGAAGCCCCTTGGACTTGGCCAATTCTAACTCAGCCTCGTAATCATAAGCAACTTTACGAAATAGGATATTTACCAATTCCCCATCTTCAACTTCTATCACGGCATACTGGGCACGGTGATTTTTTAACGCCTCCCAATTAAAATAGGGCATGCCAATCGACCCTGGATTGATGATTTGTTGCCCTTGACTGCCATAACGAAGCAACTGCTTGTGAACATGACCATAGACTGCCACGTCAGTTTCCTCATCTAGGAGTTGGTCAAATTTCTCTATATCATTCTCAACTAGCAAGTCGCCACCATAGTTCTTATTTGGCAAATTATGAGAGATAGAAAAGCGTAATCCGTCAATTTCTTTCTTTTCCAGCAAAGGCAAGCTTCGTAGCCAGACAATCGTTGCAGGATCCATTCGCTCCATCAAAAACTGGGTCATGCGCATTGACTGGATTTCTTTCGGATGTTCCAAACCATATTCACCATCCAAGGCCTCAAGGATACGATCATCCCAATTGCCTCGAACACTGGCTGTGATAGGAAGGTCCTTTAGCAGGGCGACTAAGTCATTTGCGCCTGGACCAGGAAGAAAAATATCTCCCAGAAGCCAGTATTCACTGACTCCTTGATTTTTAGCATCTGCAATCACTGCTTCTAGCGCCGTCGCATTGCCATGAATATCTGATAAAATTGCGATTTTATGGTTCATGATGGTCTCCTTCTGTTTGATAATCTACTTTTTCTTCCGCAACTTGAGCCAATTCCACTTCTTCCTGCGGGTTCAACTTCCTCTGCACTGCTTCTGCGACTGCTCTAGGCACACCGACTTCGACAATCTCATCCACACTGGCTTCCTTGATTTTAGTTAGAGATTTGAAATGCTTCATGAGATTTTGCTTGCGTTTAGGTCCCAGGCCGTCAATGCCATCCAATTGTGATGAAAAGGAATTTTTGGAGCGCAGTTGGCGGTGGAAAGTAATGGCAAAGCGGTGGACCTCATCTTGAATGCGTTGGAGGAGGAAAAATTCCTGAGAATTGCGAGACAACTCCACCACCTCAAGCGGATCTCCAAAGAGCAATTCATGGGTTTGGTGCTTATCATTCTTTTGCAAACCTGCAATGGGAATATCCAAACCCAGCTCCTCTTGGATGACTTGCTTTGCGATATTAACTTGACCTTGCCCCCCATCGATGACAATCAAATCTGGAGGAGTCAAGCCGTCACGCTGTACTCGACCATAGCGCCTGCGAATGACTTCTCTCATACTGGCATAGTCGTCTGGTCCGACGACAGTCTTGATTTTATACTTACGATAATCTTTTTTACTTGGTTTGCCGTTGACAAAGACCACCATGGCTGAAACAGGACTGGTCCCCATAATGTTGGAATTATCGAAAGATTCGATACGAACTGGGGTTGGGATTTGAAGCAAGCGTCCTAGATTTTCAATAGCCCCCTGTGTCTTTTCGACAGATTTCTCTAGCAGGTTGAATTTCTGCTCTAGGCTGACTCGGGCATTCTTTATAGCCAGATTGACCAGCTGTTTTTTCTCTCCACGTTGGGGTTTGAGAATCTTAGTATCCACCAAAGCCTTGACAGCTTCTTCGTCAATATCCTGCGGAATCAGTACCTCATTGGGAACCAGATGAGATTTTTCTTGATAAAATTGTCCCACATAGGTCAAGAAGTCCTCATCCGGATCATTATAGTAGGGGAAGAGGTTAACATCGCGCTCAATGAGTTTTCCCTGACGGACAAAGAAAACCTGAACACACATCCAACCCTTGTCCACATAGTAGCCAAAGACATCGCGATTTTGGAGATCCTTGGCCATAACCCGTTGCTTGGTTCGAAGCGTTCCAATGGCCTGAATCAGGTCACGATATTCCGCTGCACGTTCAAATTCCATAGTCTGAGCTGCCGCTGCCATCTTGCCCTTGAGGTCATCGATAATTTTGTCATCCTGCCCTTTCAGAAAATCAGAAACCTCCTGGGCCATAGACTTGAAATAAGCCTCATCTTTATTACATATGGTGTGAGCCATACACTGGCCGATATGGTAGTAAAAACAGACCTTAGACGGTGGATTCGTACACTTGCGAAAAGGGAAAATCCGATCCAGCAACCGCTTGATTTCATTGGCCGCCCCCACATCTGGATAAGGTCCGAAATAAAGACCTCCATCTTTTTTGACCTGACGAGTGATAATCAAACGAGGATAGCGTTCATTGGTGATTTTGATGAAAGGATAAGACTTATCATCCTTGAGCATGATATTGTACTTGGGCTTGTTTTCCTTAATCAGGTTGATTTCTAGGAGAAGTGCCTCAATATTAGACTCCGTAACAATAAATTCAAAATCCACAATTTCAGATACCAAGGCCTCTGTTTTGGTATCATGACTTCCACGGAAATAAGACCGCACGCGGTTACGCAGATTTTTAGCCTTTCCTACATAGATAATGGTGCCGTTTTTATCCTTGTGAATGTAACAACCAGGGCTGGTAGGCAAGAGCTCTAGTTTTGATTTAATCAAGTTGTTCATAATTCCATTATAACAAAAAAGTAGGGAAAGATAGTCCCCTACTCATTGGTCTCATATAATTTTCGAAGTCTTTCAACATCCTCTTCCTGGATACCATAAAAGGAACCTGCAGGTTGCATCACAGACTTCTCATCTGTATGGTCCAAGCCAATTGCATGCCCCAACTCATGTTCTGCCGTATGGACAATGCGCTCATAGGAATAGCCATAGTCTGGATTGGACAGATAATAGTGATTCAACCGCACCGTGACAGACAAGAATTGCCCCGTCAAGAGATTGGTCTGACTTTCCGCTTCTCCTGCCACAGGAGTACCTCCGTCATTCATCTCCGTAGCCAAGATATCTGCCTTGCTGGACTCAGTCACAAGTTCAAAATGAAAGGCACCAGTTTGATTCCAGTTCTGAATTGCTTCTAAATATGCCTCTTGAAAGCGTGAATCCATCTGCGGATCCAAGTAAATACGAGCAGAGGCCTGTGGCCATCTTCCTTCAGAATGCTGGTGGCTATCTGTCTGGTTCAACTTAGGCAGTTGCCCTGTTCTTTCCCATTGGTCGATACTTTGTTGACCAATTTTTACTGACCGTTCTGCTTGCTTCAGCGCCCCTTGAAAATCCCCGTTCAGATACCAGAGAAATCCAAAAGCAAGAGTACATAAAAGCAAAACAATCCAAACCAGACGCCAAAACAAACGCCAAATAAAATAAAAGAAAGCCCCTATCAAACGAAAAAGCCAACGCATATCTCTCCACCTTTCTAGCAAATAAAGTCTATTTTACTAAAACAAGCTGAAAGAAAGCTAAATACTGGCTTTTTCATCTTAACGTCCTACTATTTTTTTGAATAACTGAATAGCTTTGTGTTTTAAAGGCGATGGATGATAACGGAAAGTTCCTGCTTTACGTACAATATAGCCATTAAAATTTTGTTTAAAACGCAAAACACCATCACTACCATCAAAAATCCCTTGAATGCCTAGGAAGTTGTATTTAGGTATTCCACGTTTTATGCTTTCCAACATAACATATTTTTGAAGCAGTGCAGGGGCATAAAACTTATTAAACTCAGTGTAAGAACCACTAAAGAGATAAGTCGTTTCCTGAGGCATATAAACAAATAAACTCCCGGCTAAAACAATATCTTCTTCTCCATATTTTTCAATCAAGTCTCGCGCTTCTGCTTTTCGAACTTCAAACGTTTCAAATTGACTAGAATATTCTCTCAGTTGATTTTGTTTTTTCTCAGAATGAGGATTTTTACTCAAATCAAGTCGCAACTTGTCCAAGATTTCTTCTAGTTTACTTTGTTCACCTTGCAATTTGCTCATATAGTCCGAAAAATTCAAGGTTGCTATGAGAAACTCCGCTTGTTCTCCAAATGAATCATAAAAGTGCTCATAATATTCTAAACTTTTATCACTGTATTCTCTACGTTCAGAGGTTTCTTTAGTTATATTCTTAAAAATCGATAGTTCTTCACGTTTTAACTTTTTCAACCGAATACCAAACGTTTCAGCCTTTTTCACCAAGGGTTTACCCTTTTTGCTAAAACTTTTAAGCAAATTCTTTTCAGTTAATTCAGTCAAATCTTTATAGTATAACCAATCTGGTTCTCCACCTGGATAACCTGTTGTCAATCCATCAAATTGATAACCTAAATTAGTCAAATCTTGAATAATACTTTTTTTCTCAGCATCTATTGGATTACCTTCACTATCAAAAGTTTGATAAGTTTCATAAGGTTTTACAAGCAACTCTAATACACCATTTTGCTTGGCATATTCTTTTAACTCCGCATAAAAAACTGGAAGAGCATCTTGTTGGGTATAAATCGGCCCCGAATTGAGCTCCATATGCAGACCACCCAGCATGGGTAAGCTATAAACCAGAGCTGCAACTTGAATTTCTCCTTCTTGTTTCAAAGCAAGATAAACAATTCGAGCCCCTCTTTTTTCTAACAAGTCCCCCATCTGGACCGATTGCATAAAGGAACGAGAAGAAACCTGACCAGAATAAGCCTGAAACTCTTCTTTCGTGAGTGTAATTAGTGCCATATACTTACTTTCTATGTTTTTTTCTTAATGTTTTACGGAAATCAAGAGCAAGTCTTAACAGAGGATAAAGAGGATGGGTAGGCATTGTAAATTCTCCCAAATATTCTTCAATCGTTGGATTAAATTTTTCCTTAAAATGATAAAGTCCACCATTTAGAGAGTTTTCAACACCACCTAAATTTTGCCACAACATACCTCGCTCAAAGGCATAGCGAGCCGTTTCATACCAAGTTAAAATTGGTGCATTGTAACGTTTAAAATCATCATCCATACCAGCATATAGATTGACAGAGGTAGTACCAAATTCCAAACTCAAAGTAGCCGCTAACGGAATGTTTGATTTTCCCATATTCATATATCCCTGCAAGAAATCTATTTCCTCTTCTAAACGTTCTTTTTCTTTTATATTTTCCTGAATTTTTGAAGGTTTGGTTGCATCATTAAATTTTTCTGCAACTACTCTATTTTTTTCTAACTGTTCTTCTAATTCTCTTAAACGTTTAGAAACATCCAAACTCGTTAGCGTGATATAGGAATCTTCTTTGAAGTTATCTAATAATTTTTTATAATAAGCTTCGTTTCTTAAATGAATCTCTTTTCGCTTCTCAGTTTTTTTCATCAACTCCGAAAATGAATCTAATAGTTCCAGTCCACCATATTGAATTTCAAGCCCTTTGTTTCGTGCTGTTCGGATAGCTTGCCTCGTTGATTTAGAAAGTTTATCTTCTTCAAAATTTTCCTTATATATTTTCGCCTGAATACGAGGCTGAATGGTGTCATCCATCTCGGTTGTCCGCCCAGACCATTTCACTCCTAATTGCCCTAAAATCTCAACAATAGCAAGATTTTCAGGATATTCTATCTTATCTTGATTGACCAAATATTGAGATAGACAAATACTTGGATCGAAAGTCACAAAAACCGCTCTCTTACTGCGAGCATAAGACTTAATGGACTGCAGGACAAACTTTAAAAGTTCTATATCCCTGTAATCCAATATAGGACCTCTTGGAATATAAAACATTTTATAGCCTAAAGGCAGAGATTTTATGAGAATACTAGCCACAGCCAGCAACTTCCCCTCTTCATAGACACCAAATTTCTCATGATTCCAATCAGATTTCACTTTTTCCCAAGCACTGCTTTGTAATACATTAGCTAATTCATGTTCTTTAACAAACTGATCATATTCTAATGTGGGAATGCCAATTTGATAACGGTACATTTCCTACTCTCTTTCCTCCAGTATCTTATTACTATTCTACTACTTTCATTTGAAAAGTCTAGTGAAAACAGACTTCCATCATTGTTTTAAAGCCAAGAATAACTATAAATAGTGATTCATTTATAAAAAACTAACTCAATCTCTCTTCTAATTTGAAATCAATTGGTAGGGTTGCTAAAAAACGTTCCAATTGTTTTTCCCAGTAGTACCATTCGTGAGTTCCAGCGCTATAGCTATAGGTCACATCAAAACCCAGTCCTTTGAGATTTTTCACTGCTAGATTATTAGCTTCGTACAAGAAATCCTGCTCTCCACACCAAGCCCAAAGCTTGGTCTTTTTATCCGATTTTTTAGCCAGACTTTCTAGAGAATAAGGGCTAGCTGTCCAATCTTTAATCTCCCCAAAAACACCTCTCCAGTAAGCTGGTGTCCCCAGATTTTGGCTTTCAGGAGAAAATTCTTGAAAGCTAAGGGCACCTGAGAAACTAGCTGCATGAGAAAAACGATTTGTAGCAAGAGCCAGTTTGAAACAGCCATAGCCTCCCATAGAGAGACCAGCGATAAAGGTCTTTTCACGTTTACTAGTCATATTAGGGAAAAAGCGTTTCAAAACCTGTGGTAATTCCTCTGCTAGAGCTGTGTAATAGTCAAAACCATACTGGGTATCGGTATACCAACCGTTGCTGGTATTGGGCATAACAACGATGAGATTAGTTCCTCGAAGCAAGCGTTCTACATTGGTCCGCTTGAGCCAACTATTATGATTGCCAGACATCCCGTGCAAGAGGTACAAGACAGGGATATCTGTACACTCTGGTTCTTCCACTCGATTGGCATCGGGGTAAAGAACATTCACTCCCCACTCCATATCCAAAACTTGTGAGTAATACTCGATTTTCATTACTGCCATAATTTTTCCTCTATTTTTCTATAAGAAAAAGCCGAAATTCGACTTTCTCTCTGTTTATTTCAAAGATTATTTCGCTTCCATGACTACTGGTAAAATAGCTGGACGACGTTTGGTTTGGTCAAAGAGATACTTGGTAAGATTATCACGAACCTTCCCTTTAAGATCTGCCCAGTCAAAGTCATCTCCTTGAAGATAGTCTTCTACCGTTTGGTTAATCAATTCTGAACTTTCACGGAGAATATCACGGCTCTTCTTAAGATAAACAAATCCACGCGTATGAACACGAGCCTTGGCCACAATTTTCTTCTCACGACGGTTAACAGTGATTGCGACGATGAAAATTCCGTCCTCTGACAAGACCTTACGGTCACGAAGAACCACATTTCCAACATCACCAATGGCATTTCCGTCAATCAAGACATCCCCTGCTGAAACCGCTCCAGCTGGAACAAAGTCTCCATTCTCATAAGCCATGCTGGTTCCCTTTTTAGGAATAAAAATGCGTTCTGGCAACATACCAACTGCCATAGCAGCCTTAGCATGGGCATCCAACTCACGGTATTCCCCTTGAATTGGGAAGAGATACTTGGGTTGCAAGAGATTGATCATCAACTGCAAATCACGCGCATTTCCGTGACCTGATACACGCAAGCTTTGAGTGATCAGTTTGACAACACCGCCAGCTTGGTAAATCATATTTTCCACACGCGCCATAACTGCTTCTTTGGCGATAGACGGAGTCGTTACGATATAGACCAAGTCACCGTCCTTGATTTCCACATAACGGTGACGACCAATCGACATCTTGCGAAGACCGTTGATAGGCTCACCCATACGACCTGTCTCAAGGATAATCAACTCATGGTCCTCAAAACGAGACATATCTTTTGGCTTAATCAAAAGACTCTCGTTAGCTAGAGACAATTTCTTAAGGCGAATAGCAGTACGGACAATATTTTCAATATCGAATCCTGTCAAGACCACACGACGGCCTGTTGCATCCGCAGCGTCAAACACCTGCTGGATACGAGAGAGGTTGCTGGCTACTGCTGCAACAATGATACGACCATCCCAGTCCGAAATGGTTTGAGTGATCTCGTCCCCAACTTCACTTTCACTAGCCACTTGAATATTGCTATCTGCATTGGCTGAATCGCTAAGAAGAGCTAGAACTCCATCACGACCGATTTCTGCCAAGCGAGCGAAGTCTGTCGCATAAGATTCACTAGCTGTCTGGTCAAATTTGAAGTCACCTGTATAAACGATGCTACCTTCAGCTGTCTTCAAGACAACACCCAGACTTTCTGGGATAGAGTGGGTCGTACGGAAGAAGGACACCACAGTCCCTCCAAAATCAATCTCTGTATCCTCATCGATAACATGGAAATCATTGAATTTCTTAACTGTGTCATTCCCTTTAACAAAGAGTTTGGCCAACTCAATGGTCAACTCAGAGCCAAATACAGGTACCTTGGCTTCAGCCAAGAGATAAGGCAGAGCACCAATGGCATCTGCATGTCCGTGGGTCAAGAAGACCCCAGCGATACGGTCGCTATTTTCAAAAAGGTAGTCCATATTGGGAATGACTACGTCCACCCCTAGTTGTTCATTTTCAGGGTATTTCAGACCTGCATCCAAAACGAAAATAGACCCATCGATTTCAGCGATATACATATTTTTCCCATTTTCACGCACACCACCAAGTGTTGTTAAACTGATATTACTCATTTTTCCTCCGAAAGCTTAATTAATTTTGATTATAGGGTTACTTGCCCTTTTATTCTAAAAGCACTACTTTTAGCCGAATCTTTTCCTACCATTATACCATTTTTTTGATGATTTTCAAAATGAAGATTTGTTTTCAAAAAAGAGCTGGTTTCCCAACTCTTTCCTATCTGCTATTCTTTTTCCATTAAAAAGTCATAAATTTCTTGCACGGTACCCAGCGCCATCATTTCTTGGTCTTTGACGGTTTGTTTGAGATTTTGGTAAATCTGACTTTCTCCGATTTCCCGCTTTGGTGCCTCTTTATTCACTGTCATGACCCCATCTTTGATCGTCACAAAGCCTAGTTCTTCAAATACTTGAATCATCTTGACCAGCAAGATTTGTTGGATATTGAGATAAGCTGCCAAATCTTTGAGCTTATATCGAATATCAAACTCTGGGAACTGGTAGATGGTCTTGTACAATTTTGCAAACTGCTCTCTAGTCCCATACCCCGTCAGATAGTAGGCCTTATCAATATCATTCTTGAAATAGACAGCGGAAAAATTCTGTTTCTGAAAAATGGTCTTCAGCTGAGTAATATCCTCTGGAATGCTTTTCACGACAACAGCTTCACTATTTACTAGACTCGGTAATTCTCCAGCAAAATCCAAGACTGGAACTCCTTCTGGCAAGACTGCATTCTTCCCACGGATGTTAAAAAGTTGAACACCCTCCACACGCGCATCCACCATCATCAACTGGAGGGCAGTTTGACCATTCCATTGGTTGACAGACAATTTAACTGCCAACTCTAGATTCTTGGTTTGGGCAAATTCTGTTGCCAATCTGCCTTGACCGAAGGCTACCACTTCAAAACTCGCCTCACCCTTGGAAATTTTCAGCTTGAGATGGGCATTGCCTGCCCCCATAGTACGAGCATTTTCGACCTGAAAATCCTTGATATAAAAGACAGGTTTCTGATTGTTCATTCCAAAGGGAGCTAAACGTTCAAAGTTCTTGACTGTTTCCAAGCTAAGTGCTTCCAAATCCAGTTCTTCATCTAGATTTAACTTGTTCTTGCTAGCAGCATCTGCACCTTTTTCACGGACATAATCTTCCAAGACCTGAGATAAATCTGAGAGTTTCTCAACTTCCAGCGTCATTCCTGCTGCGCCAGCATGACCGCCAAATGCGATGAAGAGGTCTCGATGAGGATCCAGAGCCTCAAAAATATCGACCGCTTCCACACTACGAGCACTACCCTTGGCACGACCTTCCTCTATATTGAGAACGATAACTGTCTGCCCTAGTTCTTCCAACAAACGACCAGCCACGATTCCTAGAACCCCAGGATTCCAGCCCTCCTTGGCCAAGACTTGAACCTTCTTCTCAGGGTCCACCATGGTCTTAGCTTCTTCATAGATAGACTGGACGATTTCCTTGCGCTCTTCGTTTTTCTGATGAATCATGAGAGCAATCTCATGCGCTTCCTCATCATCAAACCCAGTCAGCAAATCAATGGCAGGATTGGGATCATCCAAGCGGCCTAAGGCATTCAAACGAGGGGCAATCTGGAAACCAACTGTCTCTTCTGTCACTTCATTGGCAGCAATCCCAGCCATGTCTAGCATTTCTTGTAGACCAATACGCTGAGTATGTCCCAACATTTCCAGACCATACTGAACCAAGATACGGTTCTCATCTGTCAAACTAACCATATCAGCAATGGTACCAATAGCAACCAAATCAAGCAATTCCACTTGTACTTCTTCTAAAAGGGCACAAGCCAGCTTGAAAGCAACTCCACAACCAGCCAAATATTTGAAAGGATAGTTCGCATCCGGATGTTCAGGATGGACAATAGCATAGGCATCTGGCAAGGTTTCAGGCATGGAATGGTGGTCTGTGACAATGACATCCACTCCCATAGACTGGGCCAATTCAATAGCCTCATGACCAGCAACCCCATTGTCCACCGTCACAATCAAGGAAATTCCTTCTTGCTCGATAAAATATTTGTAAACACTGGCATTAGGTCCATAACCATCAGTAAAACGATTGGGCAGGTAAACACGGCACTCAGCACCAAGCTGTTCCAAACTTTCCTTCACAATAGAAGCCGAAGTCATACCATCCGCATCATAATCACCGTAAACGAGGATACTTTCCCCTTCTTCAATGGCCTGACGAATCCGTTCCACTGCCTTGTCCATATCATGGAGCAGATAAGGGTCATGCAAGTCCTCCAAAGAAGGTTCTAAAAACTTCTTCAGACTTTCTTCGTCCTGAATCCCTCTTTCAAATAATAAACGAGCTACCTCAGGACCCAGTCCAGCCTTCTTGGCTATCTTTGTAAAATCCGCATCTTCTACCTGCGGGGCAAACTGCCATTCATAAGTAGGTGTTATCAAAAAGACATCCACTCTTTCTAAGAATTCTATTGCTTCATTATAACATGATTTAGGCTTTTTCTCTATCCAGATTGCTTTTTTATAAAATTTTAGTGAATTTTTAAGATATGATTTGACAAGAAAAATCTTTTGGTGTAAAATCATGTTATAAAATCTAACACAAAGGAGATTCCTTATGGCTTTAGTAGAATTTGAACACGTCGAAAAATATTACGGAGACTACCACGCACTCCGCGACATCAATCTCCGTTTTGAAAAAGGACAAGTCGTTGTCCTACTCGGACCATCTGGTTCTGGTAAGTCCACTCTTATCCGCACCATCAATGGTTTGGAGGCTGTAGACAAAGGAAGTCTTCTAGTAAATGGCCACCAAGTTGCTGGTGCCAGCCAGAAAGATTTAGTTCCTCTTCGCAAGGAAGTCGGCATGGTTTTCCAGCATTTCAACCTCTACCCTCACAAAACAGTGTTAGAAAACGTAACACTCGCACCCATAAAAGTTCTAGGAATTGATAAAAAAGAAGCTGAAAAAACAGCTCAAAAATATCTGGAATTTGTAAATATGTGGGACAAGAAAGATTCATATCCAGCCATGCTATCTGGTGGACAAAAACAACGGATTGCCATCGCACGTGGACTCGCTATGCATCCGGAACTCCTCCTCTTTGATGAGCCAACATCTGCTCTTGATCCTGAAACCATCGGCGATGTTCTAGCAGTTATGCAAAAATTAGCCCACGATGGTATGAATATGATTGTCGTGACCCATGAAATGGGCTTCGCCCGTGAAGTTGCCGACCGTATCATCTTTATGGCTGACGGAGAAGTTTTGGTGGATACGACAGATGTTGATGACTTTTTCGATAATCCAAGCGAACCTCGTGCCCAACAATTCCTCAGCAAAATCATCAACCACGAAAGTGACAAAGTCAAATAAGGAGGCGCCTATGAAAAAGAAATTCTTTTTATCCGCATTATTGATTAGCCTTTTCGGCCTTGCTGCTACAAAACCAGCCCAGGCTGATACCAGTGTCGCAGACATTCAAAAGAGAGGCGAACTGGTTGTCGGTGTGAAACAAGACGTTCCCAATTTCGGTTATAAGAATCCTAAGACTGGGACCTATTCTGGTATCGAAACTGACTTGGCCAAGATGGTAGCTGATGAGCTCAAGGTCAAGGTTCGTTATGTGCCGGTTACAGCACAAACCCGCGGACCCCTTCTAGACAATGAACAGGTCGATATGGATATCGCGACCTTTACCATCACAGACGAACGAAAAAAACTCTACAACTTTACCAGCCCTTACTACACAGATGCTTCTGGCTTTTTGGTCAATAAATCTGCCAAAATCAAAAGCATTGAGGACCTAAACGGCAAAACCATCGGGGTTGCCCAAGGTTCCATTACTCAACGCCTGATTACCGAACTGGGTAAAAAGAAAGGTTTGACCTTTAAATTCGTCGAACTTGGTTCCTACCCAGAATTGATTACTTCCCTACACGCTCACCGTATTGATGCCTTTTCCGTTGACCGCTCGATTCTGTCTGGCTACATCAGCAAGCGCACAGTACTACTAGACGATAGTTTCAAGCCATCTGACTACGGTATCGTTACCAAGAAATCAAATACAGAGCTCAACGACTATCTCGATAACTTGGTTACTAAATGGAGCAAAGATGGTAGTTTGCAGAAACTTTATGACCGTTACAAGCTCAAACCATCTAGCCATACCGCAGATTAAGGAGGACACATCATGACAGATTTATCATCTTGGACTGCCTATTTTCAGGATTTTGGACAATTTTTCAATGGTTTCCTCTTCACCCTTGCCCTAGCAATCGGATCCTTTATCCTAGCCATGGTTTTAGGCATCTTCTTTGGAGCCATGTCAACCAGCAAACGTCCAATTTTGCGCATTTTAGCTCGCATCTTTGTAGAATTTTACCAAAACACTCCCCTCTTGGTGCAGTTTGTCATCGTTTTTTATGGCCTACCTCTTATCAGTGACCATATCATCATGATTCCGATTTATTGGACAGCTGTTCTCTGCGTGGGTCTCTATCACGGTGCCTATATCGCTGAGGTGATTCGCTCAGGGATTCAGTCTATTCCTAACGGTCAGATGGAGGCCGCCTTGTCGCAAGGTTTTACCTATATCAGCGCCATGCGCTTGATTATCTTGCCTCAGGCCTTCCGTATTATTCTCCCACCTTTGACTAACCAAATCGTTAACCTCATTAAGAATACCTCGACAGTCGCTATCATTTCTGGAGTGGACTTGATGTTTGTGACCAAGTCTTGGTCGGCTCTTAACGGAAACTATATCCCAGCATTTCTAGGTGCTGCCCTTCTCTACTTTTCTCTTTGCTTCCCTGTTGCCCAGTTTGGTCGCAAGATGGAGCAAGCCAACAAAAAAGCCTATTCACTTTAGGAGGTTACTATGGAATCCATTTTAGAAGTTTTGACCCCAGATAACCTAGTCTTTATCTTTAAAGGATTTGGCTTGACCCTCTACATTTCTCTGATTGCCATCATCCTCTCTACCCTTATTGGAACGGTGCTAGCCGTCATGAGAAATGGGAAAAATCCTGTCTTACGCATTATTTCCAGTATTTACATCGAGTTTGTGCGTAACGTTCCCAACCTTCTCTGGATTTTCACCATCTTTTTGGTTTTCAAGATGAAATCCACACCAGCAGGAATCACTGCCTTTACCCTCTTTACATCAGCGGCCCTAGCTGAGATTATTCGAGGTGGTCTCAATGCCGTAGACAAGGGGCAGTACGAAGCAGGAATGTCACAAGGCTTCACTTCAGCCCAAATCCTCTACTACATCATTCTCCCACAAGCCATTCGTAAAATGCTGCCAGCCATCATTTCTCAGTTTGTAACTGTGATTAAGGATACCAGTCTTCTCTACTCTGTTATCGCCCTACAAGAACTCTTTGGAGCCAGCCAAATTCTCATGGGCCGTTATTTCGAACCAGAGCAAGTCTTCAGTCTTTATATCCTGATTGCCCTCATCTACTTCAGCTTTAACCTAGCCATTTCTAGCCTATCTCATATGCTAGCCAAACGTTGGCAACAAGCTGCAGAATAAAAAAACAGCTCTCCAAGTACATGGAGAGTTTTTTCTACGCAATCGCTAAAAAACACTGCCAAATTTCTCTAGCAGTGTTTTGATATTTCATTTGCTTAGTAGACTGTTTTTTCAGTTTCTACATCAAAGAAGTGTGCTTTGTTCAAGTCAAATCCAAGTTCAACTGTTGCACCTGTTTGCAAGTAGTCACGAGCGTCAACTTTGGCAACAAATTCATCTTTACCAACTTGGCAGTAAAGGTGAGATTCTGAACCAAGCAATTCTGATACAGAGATAGTAGCTTTGACAACTGATTCTGGGAATGTTTCAAGGAAAGCAGGTTCTGCATTCACGTCTTCTGGACGGATACCGAAAATCAATTCTTTACCTTCGTAGCCTTTTTCACGAAGAACTTTCAATGCTCCTTCTGGAACTTTCAAACGGAAACCGTCTGAAATAATTTCGCTTCCAACCAATTTCACGTTGATGAAGTTCATAGCTGGGCTTCCGATGAATCCTGCTACGAATTTGTTAACTGGGTTTTTGTAAACTTCTTGAGGAGTACCGATTTGCTCAACACGTCCGATAGTACCTGTACCAGCAGGGTTCTTAGTTGCTGACATGATAACGATACGATCCGCAAGTGTCATCGCTTCTGTTTGGTCGTGAGTTACGTAGATAGTTGTAGCTCCGATACGACGGTGGATTTTCGCGATTTCAGCACGCATTGATACACGAAGTTTGGCATCCAAGTTTGACAAAGGTTCGTCCATCAAGAATACTTTTGCATCACGGACAATCGCACGACCCATGGCAACACGTTGACGTTGACCACCTGAAAGGTCAGCTGGTTTACGTTCCAAAAATTCTTTCAATCCAAGAATTTCAGCTGCTTCTTGCACACGTTTATCGATATCTTCCTTGCTGTATTTACGCAATTTCAAACCGAAAGCCATGTTATCATAAACAGTCATATGTGGGTAAAGAGCGTAGTTTTGGAATACCATGGCGATGTCACGGTCTTTTGGAGCTACGTCGTTGACAACCACGCCATCGATAGATGCAGTACCTTCTGTAATATCTTCAAGACCAGCAATCATACGAAGAGTAGTTGATTTACCACATCCTGAAGGACCTACGAAAACGATAAATTCTTTGTCTTTGATGTCCAAGTTGAAGTCTTCAACTGAGTAGTGTTCGCTGTTTGGATATTTTTTGTAAATATTTTTAAGATTCAATTCTACCATGAGGTGAACTCCTTTTGTCTTTTGATAGTTTTATTATAGATGAAAACGCTTTACATTTCTATGGCAAGGTGACCAAAAAAATAAAAAAGTTCTGTGCAACTTGCACAAAACTTTAGAGAATATCTGGTAAAATCAATTGATAACACAAGGTCAGATCTGTCAATTCCTTCAACTGTAGCCCTGTCAATTCTTCCCATTTATCAATCTTGTATTGGAGAGAATTGCGGTGCAGATAGAGTTGTTGGGCTGTTTTAGTGAGAACAGCACTATTTTCCCAAAGAGAGAGAATGATTTCCTGAATCTGATCTTGATCCAAAATCATCTGGTGCAGGCATTCCTTGATTGCCTTCAAGTCCACGAGTCTTTCTCCCATACTCCAAAGATAGAGCTGAGAAAAAGTATGAACACCTTGGTGACCCTGACGCCACCAAGTCTTAAACAAATCGCGCTCTGCTTTAATCAAATCGGATAGGGCTTGGTGCCCCGTCTGAGACCAAACCTGTCCTAACATGATAGATAGACGCAGTCCAAAATCATACTCAACCGCTTCAATCGTATCGCTTAAAATAGCTCGTACAGAGGTGTACTTATCTTGTTGAAGCACGAAAACATAATCCTGAGCCCCAACCTGAAGCACTGTCTGACAGTTAGGAAAAAGGGTCCTCATCATATCCAGCCAAGAAGCTAGATTTTCCTGCTGAAAATAGGAAAGATGACAATAGACCAGCTGAATCTTTTTAAAAGTTTGCGGTGCTTGCCCCTTACCCTCAATCAGATAAGAATACCAAGGATTGAGCGAACGAGCCTGCTCCTGCTGGGTCAAAAGGGCAACCAATTGCTTTTCACGCTCGCTGAGCCCAGCTTCTTCCAGCAAAATCCACTGCTGAGAAGCTAAAGGGAGAGTGAGATAGCCCTCTTTCTCTACTGGTTGGTCTGAAATCTGAGCCTCAGGAAACCAGTCTTGTAGTTCTTTTGCCATCATATCCTAGCCCTCCACTTTTTGGATGCACCATAAAATCAAACTCTCAAGACGTTCCAGATTTTCAGTCATATGGAGATAGCCCATCACGGCTTCAAAACCTGTAGACATACGGTAAGTCACCACATCAGCATTTTTGGCCTTGGTGTGGCTATTGGTATTTCGACCTCTCTTGTAGATCTCTTCTTCTTTTTCTGTTAAGACCTGCTCCTCCAACATAAGAGAAATCAGGCGAGCCTGAGCCTTGGCTGAGACATACTTGGTCGCTTCTTGGTGAAGTTTATTGGGTTTGGTCATACCTTTTAGAATGAGGTGACGACGAATATACATAGAATACACCGCGTCCCCCTCAAAAGCTAACGCAATCCCGTTAATGAGATTGACATCAATCACGTGTCCACCTCACTCCATCTTTGGTGTCAAGGAGCTTAATCCCTTGAGCAGCCAATTGGTCACGGATCTGGTCCGCTGTCGTAAAGTCACGATTGGCACGCGCTTCTTGGCGTTTTTGAATCAAGGATTCGATCTCAGCGTCCAAAACTTCCTCAACAAAGACAATTCCAAAGACTTCCAACATATCCGCAAGAGCTTGCTTGACACTTGCGTCATAGTTGCCGGAATTGATCCATTTGGCCATTTCAAAGACTACTGTGATACCGTTGGCAGCGTTGAAATCCTCATCCATAGCTGCTATAAACTTGTCTTTAAAGGCTTGCAAGTCTTGGGCATCCACGTTTCCTGTAAATGGTTGTTCGTAAGTGTTCTTTAGATACTTGAGATTAGTCTCTGCATCCCGCACTGCCTTTTCCGTAAAGTTGATAGGCTTACGGTAATGTTGTGTCGCAAAGAAGAAACGAAGCACTTGCCCATCAAGAGTTTTAAGGGCATCGTGCACTGTGATAAAGTTACCCAAGGACTTAGACATCTTGACATTGTCGATATTGACAAAGCCATTGTGCATCCAGTAGTTAGCAAAGGTCTTGCCTGTTTTGGCTTCTGACTGGGCAATTTCATTGGTATGGTGAGGAAACTCTAGGTCAGCTCCACCACCGTGAATATCAATGGTGTCGCCCAAAATCTCTGTCGACATGACTGAACACTCGATGTGCCAGCCCGGACGACCAGGTCCCCAAGGACTGTCCCAAGAAATCTCGCCTGATTTGGCAGATTTCCAGAGGGCAAAGTCCACAGGATTTTCCTTACGAGCTGTTTCTTCATCGGTACGACCTGAAGCACCCAGCTCCAAATCTTCCAAGGTTTTATTAGCCAATTTGGCATAGTTGTAAGATTTTTCCACACGGAAATAGACATCTCCTTGACTCTCGTAGGCAAAGCCTTTTTCAATCAAATCTTCCACAAAGCGGATGATGTCAGCCATAAACTCCACCACACGCGGATGGCGGGTCGCAGGTTTGACGCCCAAGGCCGTCACATCCTCACGAAAGGCAGCGATGTACTTGTCCGCAACCTCCTGAGGCGTGATACCTTCTTCCTTGGCACGGTTGATAATCTTATCATCCACATCCGTAAAATTGGAAATATAGGCAACCTCGTACCCACGGTATTCGAAATAACGACGAATGGTATCAAAAGCCACCGTCGAACGGGCATTCCCCACGTGGATATAGTTATACACGGTTGGCCCACAAACATACATCTTGACTTTGCCGTCCTCAATCGGGACAAATTCTCGCAAATCACGAGACATGGTGTCGTAAATTTTAATCATAAATCATAGTCAGGAAAACCAAAATCAAAGAACACTTAGTTTCATCACTAAGAGTTCAATTGAATTTCAGTCCGAATCTCTCTAGACTTCGGAATCCCTTGCTCCTTTCTCATTCAGATAAACCACCTGAGTCTGTTTGACAAAGCCAATTTTTTCATACAAACGTTTAGCACCTACATTGCTATCTTCCACTGCAATCTGAAATTCCTTATCATTTTGCTCAATTAGTTGGTTGACGAGGGATTTTGCTAAGTAGCTTCCATAGCCTTTCCCACGTTCAGGTTCCGATATTGCTAACCCGTAGAAGTAATTCGTATTAGTCGATAAATCTACCGTGCAAGTTCCAATAACCTGACCGTCTTTTAACAAAATATATAAGCGACTTTCTGGATCCTTCAGAGCTTCAGCGACATATCTATCCACAATCTCTCTAGATTCATGCTCTTCTGAGAATGCCTGAAATTTCAACTGACTAATTTGATCCTGATACGAACTATCTGCTAACAAAACTTCAAGATTGGAAACATTTGCTAACGGATAAGGTTTTCTATCCTTACCTAACCAAGTTTCTGTCTCTTCATCCTCGACCAAGCCCCAGTTGCTGATAAAATCAGGATGACGGTCTAGAAAAACACGCTCTGTCTGAAAAGTGACTGAACAAATAGAGAAAGAAGCTGTTTCTCTCTCAAAACTAGTAAACAACGCACGCGCAATTCCCTGACGGCGATGATCTGGATGAACCAGTATCGTCACTTCCACATCTTGGTCATCTGCATAGACAGTTAATAAACCAACAAGTTCGCCTTTTTCATAATAAAGGAAAAAGGCGGGCATGTTTGGATCAAAATTAAGCATGTTAGAGAGATAGGGATCACGATAGGTACCGTCATAGTTTTGGCAACAGTTAATTAGTTTTTTCGCCTCAGATAGCTCCTCTTGGCTTAACTTGTTTCTTGCTTGAATCATATAGGTATCCTCTACAACCCAGACGATCTATGACTGGCTTCTTTAGCCTGCTCGAGTTTATTGACGTAGTACTCTCGTTTTTCTTCGACTTCGTGAATGACCGGCTCATCCTTCTTTCCATGAACACGAACAATCTTGGCCGGAATACCGACAACCGTCACATCACTAGGTACGTCTGCTACAACAACTGCTGCTGCACCGACCTTGGCATTTTCACCGATTTCCACAGGTCCGATAACTTGGGCATGGGCTGATATGAGAGCTCCCTTTCGAACGGTAGGATGGCGTTTGCCACAGTCTTTCCCTGTTCCCCCAAGAGTCACCCCATGATAGAGGAGAACCCCCGTCTCAACGATCGCTGTCTCTCCAATCACCAAGCCAGAACCATGGTCGATAAAGACACCTGAATCAATCTGAGCACCCGGATGAATCTCAATCTGAGTCCAAAAGCGCCAGAACTGACTGTGCATACGAGCCAAGAGTTTGAAGCCATGCTTCCAGAGAAAATGCGAGAGACGGTGGGCCGCCAAGGCCTTGACACCTGGATAAGTCAGCAAAACCTCCAAAGTGGTGCGGGCCGCTGGATCATTTTCTTTTACGATATCAATGGTTTCGCGCCACCATCCCATACATTTCTCCTTTTCTTATTCTGAATCTTTTGGTGTTTCTGTAAATTCTTTCTTAGGTTTGTGATCCCTGTGATGACGTGGGCGGTGAGGTCTCTCAGACTTTTCGCCTTTTTCATCACGTTCAGGTTTTGGAGGACGAGGAAGAAGGGCTTTCATAGAAGCATCCACACGTCCTTTTTCATCAATCTTGATAACCTTAACATCAACTTCATCCCCGATTGCTACCAAGTCTTCGACATTATTGGTACGCGTCCATGCCATTTCAGAAATGTGAACGAGGGCATCTGTCTTGTCAAAGAGGTTAACAAAAGCACCAAATTTCTCGATACGAACGACTTTAGCACGGTAAACTTCATCCACTTTGGCTTCACGGACCAAACCAGCAATAATTTCTTTAGCACGGTTAATAGCATCTTGGTCGCTAGAGTAGATAGACACATTTCCTTCTTCGTCGATATCAATCTTAACGCCTGTTTCAGCGATAATCTTGTCAATGGTTTCTCCACCCTTACCGATGACAATCTTAATCTTGTCCACATCAATCTTGATGGTATCAATTTTTGGAGCAGTTGGAGCCAATTCTGGACGAACTTCTGGAATGGTTGCTTCAATCACATCAAGGATTTCAAAACGAGCTTTCTTGGCTTGGGCAAGGGCTTCAGTCAAGATTTCTGCAGTGATCCCTTGGATCTTGATATCCATTTGAAGGGCTGTAATTCCGTCACGAGTACCTGCAACCTTGAAGTCCATGTCACCAAAGTGGTCTTCCAAACCTTGGATATCTGTCAAGACTGTGTAGTTGTTTCCATCTGAGATGAGACCCATGGCAATCCCTGCTACTGGCGCCTTGATTGGCACACCACCAGCCATAAGGGCAAGAGTTCCAGCACAGATAGAAGCCTGAGATGAAGAACCGTTTGATTCCAAGACCTCAGCTACCAAACGGATAGCATATGGGAATTCTTCCAAACTTGGCAAGACTTGAGCAAGGGCACGCTCACCAAGAGCACCGTGACCGATTTCACGACGACCTGGCGCACCGTAGCGTCCAGTTTCCCCTACAGAGTATTGTGGGAAGTTATAGTGGTGCATAAAGCGTTTCTTATACTCTGGATCCAAACCATCAATGATTTGAGTTTCACCCATCGGAGCCAAGGTCAAGACTGAAAGGGCTTGAGTTTGTCCACGAGTGAAGAGACCAGAACCGTGCACACGAGGAAGGAAGTCAACAACCGCATCCAAAGGACGGATTTCATCGACCTTACGACCATCAGGACGTACCTTATCTTCTGTGATCAAACGGCGCACTTCAGCGTGTTCCATTTGTTCCAAGATTTCAGCCACATCACGCATGATACGGTCAAATTCTTCGTGATCCGCATATTTTTCTTCGTAAACGGCTGTGACTTGATCTTTCACTGCTTGAGTTGCAGCTTCACGGGCCAATTTTTCTTCTACTTGAACCGCTTTTTGGAGGTCGCTGTTGTAGACTGCGATGATTTCAGCCTGCAAATCAGCATCTACATGAAGTAATTCCACTTCTGCTTTTTCTTTACCGACTGCCGCAACGATTTCTTCTTGGAAAGCAATCAATTCTTTGACTGCTTCGTGCCCTTTAAGGAGAGCTTCCAGCATGATTTCTTCTGACAATTCTTTAGCACCAGACTCTACCATGTTGATGGCGTGTTTGGTACCAGCTACTGTCAATTCAAGGAGAGATTGCTCTGCTTGTTCTTGACTTGGGTTAATGATGATTTGACCATCTACATAGCCCACTTGCACCCCAGCAATTGGACCGTCAAATGGAATATCTGAAATGGAAAGTGCCAAGGATGAACCAAACATAGCAGCCATTGGTGCAGAAGCATTTTCATCATAAGAAAGAACGGTGTTGATGACTTGGACTTCGTTACGGAAACCTTCCGCAAACATTGGACGGATTGGACGGTCAATCAAACGCGCTGTCAAAGTCGCATCCGTTGAAGGACGTCCTTCACGCTTCATAAAGCCACCAGGAAATTTCCCAGCCGCATACATTTTTTCTTCGTAGTTGACTTGGAGTGGGAAGAAATCCCCAGTTGCCATTTTCTTAGACATAACGGCCGCAGTCAAGACAGTTGACTCACCATAACGTACAACAACAGAGCCATTTGCCTGCTTAGCAACCTGACCAGTCTCTACAATTAACTCACGACCCGCAAAAGTCGTTTGAAACACTTGTTTTGTCATTTTAATCCCCTTTGGATTGATGAAATTATACGCCTTGCCTACAAAAATCAGGATACAAAGGGCGTAAAGAATCCCGTATGAAAATAGGAGATTGACGCAGTGTGCGATGCACACCAGGAAATCTATCTTTTTCACTAGGGATTTAGCCCGTGTTCAACTATTTAGATACTTTGAAAAGTTTAAAAATATTATTCTTTAGTATTTTTCCTTTTTATAGCAGATTTGAATAGTTAAAAATCTGTTTATACCCTCATCTTTGTATCAAGTACGTACAGAGTCTATTTTATCATATTTTTCTTAAAAAGTGCGGTCTTTACCATTAAAAAGGAACCATTCCCCTCACCTGAGAAGAATGGTTTGCTTTTTATTATCCTAGAGACTGGTGATTAAACAAGGCATGTGTTGCTTGGTGGATGTATTTTGCTGTTTCTGCATTGTTCATCGTATAGAGATGCACACCAGCCACATCCTGAGTTACCAAGTCCACGATTTGGTCCACTGCATAGGCAAGTCCTGCTGCTCTGAGCGACTCAGGGTCATGCTCATACTTGTCTAAGATGGCTTTAAATTTGCGTGGAAGATGGATATTCTCACAAGTCTTCAAGAGGCGGAGAGCCTGATTTCGATTCAGAATTGGCATAATCCCTGCATGAATGGGAACATCAATCCCAGCCAAGATGCACTTGTCTTGGAAATCATAGAAGCGCTCATTGTCAAAGAAAAGCTGAGTCACGAGGCTCGAACAGCCTGCATCCACTTTCTTCTTAAGATTTTGAATATCTGAAATCTGATTTGGTGAATCTGGATGGCCTTCTGGATAACAAGCACCAACAATATCAAAGTGAGGGGCTTGTTCCTTGATGAACTCAATCAAGTCAGTTGCGTAGCGGAAATCCTTTTGTGGTTCCACATCTGGAATAATATCCCCGCGAAGAGCCAAGATTTTCTGTACCCCAACCTTGTCCAAGTCCGCAATGGTTTCAGCAACCTTGTCCTTAGTCAGATAGATAGCTGGCAAGTGAGCAATAGTCGGAATCGCCAAGTCATTTTGGATAAAGTCAGCCAAACGAACCGTCGTTTCCTTGATATTAAATTTATTATTGCTGGCAGTTACACTGATAAAGTGAGGAGCCAACTCCTGCATATCTTGAAGAGCAGAAATAATGTTATCATTACCCACGGCTGGGTTTGGAGGGAACACTTCAAATGAGAGTGACGGTGTTTGGCGTGACATAGTCATTATCCTTTTCTAGTTG
Source organism: Streptococcus sp. Marseille-Q7156 (assembly GCF_965119495.1). The sequence goes on from NZ_CBCPLU010000001.1 coordinate 1,373,090, forward strand.
ATTTTTTCGTTAGCTGGATTCCTAGAATCCAAGTGAAACAGGCAGATTGACCAAACAGCGCTTCTTGAGAAATCCTTATCTTACAATTTCTCACGCGCAGCTTTAGCTGCTTCAACAAGGCGGATCAAGCTTTCTTTTGTTTCTGGAATACCACGTGTTTTCAAACCACAGTCAGGGTTGATCCAAACTTTCTTGCTTGGCACTTTAGCAAGGATGGCTTCGATTGTATTGTCGATTTCGCCTTCATTTGGCACACGAGGTGAGTGGATATCGTAAACCCCAGGTCCTACTTCTGTTTGGAAGTTTTTCGCTTTGAGTTCGTCCAAGATTTCAAGGTTTGAACGGCTAGCCTCAAATGAGATAACGTCCGCATCCAAGTTATCGATAGCTGGGATGATATCTGTAAATTCTGAGTAACACATGTGAGTGTGGATTTGTGTGTCTGGCGCTACTGTTGAGTGTACCAAGCGGAAGGCAGGAATTGCCCAATCAAGGTAGTCTTCGTACCAGTCGCTACGACGGAGCGGCAATTTCTCACGAAGAGCAGCCTCGTCGATTTGGATGATTTTCACACCAGCAGCTTCAAGGTCAAGCACCTCATCCTTGATAGCAAGGGCGATTTGAAGAGTTGAATCCTTGATAGAGATGTCTTCACGTGGGAATGACCAGTTGAGAATGGTAACAGGTCCAGTCAACATACCTTTAACAGGTTTGTTTGTACGGCTTTGTGCATAGCTAGACCATTTAACAGTGATTGGGTTAAGACGAGTGACATCACCCCAGATGATTGGTGGTTTAACCCCACGCATACCGTATGATTGAACCCAACCATTTTTAGAGAAGAGGTAACCTGACAAGTTTTGACCGAAGTACTCAACCATGTCATTACGCTCAAATTCACCGTGAACAAGGACATCAAAGTCGATATCTTCTTGCCATTTGATCCATTCATCAATCGTTTCAGCAAGGAAAGCATCGTACTCTTCTTGAGACAATTCACCTTTACGGTAAGCCAAACGTTTAGCACGAACTTCTTTTGTTTGAGGGAATGAACCGATCGTTGTTGTTGGAAGAGCTGGAAGTTTGAAAGCTTCTTCTTGGATAGCTTCACGTTCTGCAAAGGCTGGCAAACGAGTGTAATCTGCGTCTGTCAAGCCAGCGATACGCGCACGAAGTTCCGCATTTTCACCAACACGCTCAGTCGCAAAGAGTTCTTTGTTGGCTGCAAGTGCTTCTTCACCTTGACCATTGCGGATAGCATCCAAATCACGGATTTCATCCAATTTTTCAACTGCGAAAGCAAAGTGGTTCAAGATTGCTGGTTCAAATTCTTCATTAGCAGTTGTAAATGGCACATGAAGAAGTGAGCATGAGCTTGTCAAGACAATGTTTTCAGCTGGGATTTGCTCAAGAACAGCCAAGCTCTTTTCGTAGTTGTTGCGCCAGATGTTTTTACCATTGACAATACCTGCATAAAGAGTCTTGTCAGCCGGGAAGCCACCTTTAACGAGTTCAAGAGTTTTCTTACCTTCAACGAAGTCAAGACCGATAGCATCTACTGGCAAGTTTACAAGGTCAGCGTAAACGTCACGAACGTCTCCGAAGTAAGTTTGAAGCAAGACTTCAAGACCTTTTTTGTCAGCCAAGAGTTTGTTGTAGAGGTTCAAGAAGAGAGCTTTTTCTTCAACTGTCAAGTCTTTTACAAGAGCAGCTTCATCCAATTGGATACGAGTCGCACCAAGTTCTGCCAATTTAGCAAAAACTTCTTGGTAAGCAGCCACTAAGCTATCTACGAAGTCTTCTGCTTTCACGCCTTCTTCAAAGTCTGACAATTGAAGGAAAGTGAATGGACCTACAAGGACAGGACGAGTGTTCAATCCAAGTTCTTTTGCTTCTTGGAACTCATCAAAGATTTTGTGACCTGCAAGTTTGACTTGAGTGTCTTTTTCAAATTTAGGAACGATGTAGTGGTAGTTGGTGTTGAACCATTTCTTCATTGGAAGAGCGCGAACGTCTCCTTTTTCTCCTTGGTAACCACGACCCAAAGCGAAGTAGCGCTCAAGATCAGACAAGTCCAAGTTTTGAACTGAAGCAGGTACCACGTTGAAAAGGAAAGCTGCATCTAGGAAGTTGTCATAGTGAGAAAAGTCATTTGATGGAATTTCAGTGATGCCTTTTTCTTTGACAATGTTCCAGTGTTTAGCACGCAAGTCTTTTGCGGCTGCAAGTAGTTCTTCTTCTGAGATTTCTTTTCTAAAGTATTTTTCAGTTGTAAATTTTAATTCGCGGAATTCGCCCAAACGAGGGAAACCGATGATTGTAGTTGACATGATGTGTCCTCCAAAATTTGTTGTTGAAACTATCTTAACAGAAAAGAAAGCGTCTGTATAATTGTAAAAAATTAGGCTTTGATATAGTTTTAAACTATATCTCTATTTTAAACAAAAGAAAAAGACCTGAGACAAATACCTCAAATCCTTTGTGTAGCTTGTTTTATAGCTCTATTGCAGTTAGGCTCTTCAAACGCGTTATTAGTAATTCTTATAAGTGACTATGACTTATTATTAGAAAAGACTATAAGTCAATCCCCTTCTCTCGGAGATTATCCAGACACTCCTCATAGTATCCTGCATCATGCTCACTATAGATGGGCTTGCCTAGCTTCTCCTCTGCTAAGTCTTGATAAGAAGGGCAAGTCTTACCACGGTAGTTCTTGTCCAACCACTCTAGACTGACATTGTAGCCACGGTCAGCCATCTCCTCCATGATCAAGCGATGATAGGCAAAGAGACGATAAGGCGAGTGGGTAAAGACATAGTCCACCGTCGCATGCTTTCTGCCCCAGCCATTGCCACGGAGGGCACAGCACTCTCGATGTTGCCCCAAGAGTTGAGGACGAGGAAGCTGTGAAATCAAAGCCTCATGCCAAAGTCTCATGACAATCTCCTTTCAATAAAGTCGAATGTTGCAAGTAGATATTTGGATAGCGATCAAGCAACTCTCTAGTCTTAGAAATCAAGTCTTCTTTAGAAGTCTGACCAAAGCGGTAGCGATCCAGTAAGAGCATGTAGTCCTTGCGCTCAGCATCTGTCGCTTTCTTTTTAAAATAGCCCCAAATATGCTGAAAGGCATTGCTGACCTGACCCCTGTGCTCTGGAATCTGGCAGGCACGGTCAATCATCTCCTGAACATGACTCACCTCCACCTCTTCATTCTTGAGATACTGACGAATCTCATTGTAAATATTGCTGGAATGGCTCAAAACGAGGTATTTGTTTATCGCCCAGAGTTGCTGGCAAAGGGCACGTTGGTTGTTATTCATAATTGACATTATACCATGTTTGGATTCAGAAATATCTATTCCTACTTTATAATCTTATAAAATTGCCTTTTTTAAAGCCGCTTGAAGTTCTTCATCTACTGCGTAGATATAGAGTCCATTTACTCCTCTTGTAAGTAAAACATTTAATTCATTTTTTAAAAGATCTTCACCAAAATTTTTCATTTCACCATTTTCGAGTTTCCTATTTTGAACTGCTCCTTTATTTTTACTAGCAGAGATATCAAACATAATTTTACCATCTCTATATTTAACCGATGGACCAATAATGACTCCAGCATAATTCAAATCAAAACCTTGCACAGTAAAAGTGGATCCTACTTCACCAATAGTTTGTGGTTGTTCAATCCAAGAAAGTTTAGAGTTTTTCCTATCCCTACTCAATTCTCTATTCCAAGGACAAGACCAGTCATCTATTTCCACACACCAATAATCTTTAGATTCAGGTTTAGATTGACTACTATATTCCCAATCATAAGTTGCTATTAACCTAGAAATCCCTAAATGACGATTCTCATCTTTTAATTTAATAGCATCCTGTAATTCCTTGGGAGAATTAAATATCTGGATATCATAGTTATTATCTTCTTTTAATTTGGTAATTTCTCTTTTATCAATAATATTTCTAATCCAACTAATTGTTGATTCACTAGCTTTTATACGCATTTGATTATTTAATTCAATTAAATTGCCAGACAGCCTCGCTTGATGCTGTAAAGTCAAAAATGAATCATCTACCCATATTTGAGATTTACTCATTATTTGATTATCATCGTACACTAAAACTACTACTTTCGATTTTGATAGTATATCCTTTAAATGATTACCACCTTGATAAGCTTGATTTTTTGCAGTCAAAAGTAAGTGTCCTTCGTCAATAACAACTATACCAGCATTAGCATTTTGCTTTTTTAGTGCGTTTAAAAACTGAGTTGGTTTCATAGCAACATCAATAGTTGAACCACTCTTCCATTCAAGTTTTTTCTCTATTTCTTTATAGACACTCAATTGATCATCATGATTAACAACCAAATTAATTGCATTATTTTCTCTTAGGAAATCCGTGTCATCAGAATTTAATAGATCATCGATTAAAGAACTCATCAAAACAGTTTTACCAGCACCAGCTTCTCCTTTAACCAAGATTAAAGTTCCAAACTCGTTCTTACTAAGTGCTGATGTAATTTTAAAAATGATTTCATTTTTCGCTTTTAATTGCTCATTGGTTAATTTATGAAATGGGGAAGATTTAAAAATTGCAGAATTTCTAACAATACTTTCTGCTGGAAATAAATACTTATTTTTCTTATTTAACGAACTCCAAATTTTGGTAAAAATCTCATCAAGCTCATCAGAAGTATAATATTTATTTTGAGGATTCCCTCGTCTGTTTTGAACATTTGAAACATTATCAACACTTAATAAATACAACATTAGTCTATTCTCAATATCTAGTGTCAAAGACTTATTAAAGTGATGATGACCTATAACAAACATTTTAGTAGTATTTGATTTTGAAAATTTAGTCCAATCTTCTCTAATTTCACCTAAATGTTGATTTGTACGACGTACAATATCTGTTGTTTCACCTACATAAACACTATATCCATCAGAATTTTTATCATTTACAATATATATAGTCGGATACTCAAACAATAGCATCTTGTTTTCATCACGAAAACTGATTTTTAAAGTTTCCTGTAAAGTGTCTAATGAACCACTTTCATATTTTACTTCTTCAATTACTGGTTTCAATATTTTACTCATATCAGTTACTCAACACTATAATTCAGTATATTTTCTATTATTCCCCTTGCTTAATTTAACAGGATATTTCGCTTTATTTTTTTCTAATTTTTCTTCAATAATCTGTTCTATATCCAGTTGTAAATTATCAGCTAACATCATTGAATATATTAGCACATCTGCTAGTTCTTCTTTAATTCTTTCAAGAGAATTTGTTGTAACTTCTTCAGGCTGCTTCCATTGGAACAATTCTAGAAGTTCACTAGATTCCAGCAAGATAGAAATAGCTAAATCTTTTTCATTGTGAAATTTTCTCCAATCCCGATCATCTCGAAATTTATTAATTTTCTCTATTGTTGATTTCATTTATTTTCTCCAACATCAATTTACTTATACACATTATATCATGAAACCCGTTCTTAAATTTTATAATTGGAATAAAATTAGGTTTAAATTCTTGAAATTCCCTCTAATCCCAAAACAATCCTTTCCCCCTTTCTCCTCCAAAATATGGTATAGTAGAGTTATACTATCTATGAGGAGTTTACATGTCACAGGATAAACAAATGAAAGCTGTTTCTCCCCTTCTGCAGCAAGTTATCAATATCTCATCGATTGTCGGTGGAGTTGGAAGTTTGATTTTCTGTATTTGGGCTTATCAGGCTGGGATTTTACAGTCTAAGGAAACCCTCTCTGCCTTTATCCAGCAGGCAGGTATCTGGGGGCCACCTCTCTTTATTTTTTTACAGATTTTACAAACGGTCGTCCCTATCATTCCAGGAGCCTTGACCTCGGTGGCTGGGGTCTTTATCTATGGTCACATCATCGGGACTATCTACAACTATATCGGCATCGTGATTGGCTGTGCCATTATCTTTTATCTGGTGCGCCTCTACGGAGCTGCCTTTGTCCAGTCTGTCGTCAGCAAGCGCACCTATGACAAGTATATCGGTTGGTTGGATAAGGGCAATCGTTTTGACCGTTTCTTTATCTTTATGATGATTTGGCCCATTAGTCCAGCTGACTTTCTCTGTATGCTGGCTGCCTTGACCAAGATGAGCTTCAAGCGCTATATGACCATCATCATTCTGACCAAGCCCTTTACTCTCGTGGTTTATACCTACGGTCTGACCTATATTATCGACTTTTTCTGGCAAATGCTTTGACATGTAAAAAATCCGTTTGGTTTCCCAAGCGGATTTTGTGCTTTATTTTGAAACTTCTTTTGCAAGAACAAAGTTCCCAAGTGTAGCAGAACCATTTCCTGCGACTGCTGGTGTCACGATGTATTCACGCACATCTGGTACTGGTAGGTAACCATTGAGAAGAGATGTAAATTTCTCACGGACACGATCCAGCATGTGTTGTTGAGCCATGACTCCTCCACCAAAGACAATCACGTCTGGGCGGAAAGTCACTGTCGCATTAACCGCAGCTTGAGCGATATAGTAGGCTTGAACATCCCAAACAGGGTTATTGAGTTCAATATTTTCCCCACGAACACCTGTACGAGCTTCCAAACTTGGACCAGCTGCATAGCCTTCCAAACATCCCTTATGGAAAGGACAAACGCCCTTAAACTCTTTTTCAATATCCATTGGGTGTCTAGCCACATAGTAGTGACCCATCTCAGGGTGACCCACACCACCGATAAACTCGCCACGTTGGATGACACCTGCACCGATACCTGTACCGATTGTGTAATAAACCAAGTTTTCGATACGGCCACCAGCATTGTTACGGGCAACCACTTCACCATAAGCAGAGCTGTTTACGTCTGTAGTGAAGTACATTGGCACGTTTAGAGCGCGACGAAGGGCACCAAGCAAGTCCACATTTGCCCAGTTTGGTTTTGGAGTCGTCGTGATAAAGCCATAAGTTTTTGAGTTTTTATCAATATCAATCGGACCAAATGAACCAACTGCAAGACCAGCAAGGTTATCGAATTTTGAGAAGAACTCGATGGTTTTATCGATTGTTTCGATTGGAGTTGTTGTTGGAAATTGTGTTTTTTCCACAACGTTAAAGTTTTCATCACCGACAGCACAAACAAACTTTGTACCGCCCGCTTCCAAGCTTCCATATAATTTTGTCATGATAAACCTCTTGTTTTTATTTTCTTTATTATAGCATATTTCGAAAGGCTAAATTTCTCTATTTTTTAGATTTTCCTCTGTAAATCTTACCATTCAAGCAAAAACGAACAAACATGTCATTTGTTCGTTTTCACATTAGAGAGGATTGATTAGATTTTCACTTCGATCACAGCATCCCCCTTCGCAACTGAACCTGTTGCGACTGGAGCTACTGAAGCGTAGTCAGCTGTATTTGTAACGATAACCATTGTTGTATCATCAAGTCCAGCTGCAGCAATTTTATTTGAGTCAAAGGTTCCAAGAACATCGCCCGCTTTAACCTTATCACCTTGTGCAACTTTTGCTTCAAAACCTTCGCCATTCATAGATACAGTGTCAATACCAACGTGGATCAAAACTTCAGCACCATCAGTTGTTTTCAAACCAAAAGCGTGTCCTGTTGGAAAGGCAATTGAGACTTCAGCATCAGCTGGTGCATATACTACACCTTGACTTGGTTTCACAGCGATACCTTGTCCCATAGCTCCACTTGAGAAGACTGGGTCATTAACATCGGCAAGAGCGACAACGTCACCAACAATAGGGGTTACAAGTGTTTCATTTTGAAGAGCTGCTGGAATGTTACCAGTTGTTTCTTCTTGGACCAAACGTTCTGTCTCTACTTCAGTAGCAACTTCTTTTTCATCCTCATAACCAAACATATAAGTAAGAGCGAAACCAAGAACGAATGATACAGCTACCATAAGAAGGTATTGGGCAAGTTGTCCGTTACCGATGTAAAGCATTGTACCTGGGATAATTGTGATACCATTACCAGTACCAGCAAGTCCAAGGATAGAAGCCAATCCACCACCGATTGCACCAGCAATCAATGAAAGGAAGAATGGCTTACGGAAGCGCAAGTTCACCCCGAAGATAGCAGGCTCTGTAATACCGAGGAAGGCAGAAAGAGCAGCTGGGAAAGCAAGTGTTTTCAGTTTTGGATTTTTAGTTTTAACACCAACCGCAACAGTCGCAGCACCTTGAGCTGTCATAGCAGCTGTGATGATAGCGTTGAATGGGTTAGCATGGTCAGCAGCAAGCAATTGCACTTCAAGCAAGTTGAAGATGTGGTGCACACCTGACACGACGATCAATTGGTGAACCCCACCAATCAAGAAACCACCAAGACCAAATGGCATGTTAAGGATCGCTTTTGTAGCGATAAGGATGTAGTTTTCAACGACGTGGAAAACTGGTCCGATAACAAAGAGTCCAAGGATAGACATGACCAAAAGTGTCACGAATGGTGTTACCAAGAGGTCAATGACATCTGGAACAATCTTGCGGACAGCTTTTTCAAATTTAGCTCCGACAACCCCGATGATGAAGGCTGGAAGAACGGAACCTTGCAAACCAACAACAGGGATGAAACCAAAGAAGTTCATAGCAGTTACTTCACCACCTTGAGCAACTGCCCAAGCGTTTGGAAGTGAGCCAGAAACAAGCATCATACCAAGAACGATACCAACGGCAGGATTTCCACCGAATACACGGAAGGTTGACCACACAACCAAACCTGGCAAGATGATGAAGGCTGTATCTGTCAAGATTTGAGTATAAGTTGTCACGTCAGCTGGAAGTGTCATTCCAAGAGCAGTCAAGAGACCACGCACACCCATGAAGAGACCTGTCGCTACGATAACTGGGATGATTGGAACGAAAACGTCACCGAAAGTACGGATAGCACGTTGGAACCAGTTCCCTTGTTTAGCAGCTTCTGCTTTCATGTCATCTTTAGATGATGTTGGCAAACCAAGTGCAACAACTTCATCGTACATTTTATTAACTGTACCTGTACCAAAGATGATTTGGTATTGACCTGAGTTAAAGAAAGCACCTTGAACTTTTTCCAAGTTCTCAATCACTTCTTTATTAATTTTTCCTTCATCTTTGACCATGACACGAAGACGAGTCGCACAGTGAGCTACACTGTTGACATTTTCACGTCCGCCCAAGGCATCGATGACTTTTTTTGCAATTTCCTGATTGTTCATTTGCAAAAATCTCCTTATATAAAATTTTGTTCTTGTTTGAAAGCGATTTTATTCGCCCTACGACTATTATTTTATCATGTTTTAGAAATATGTCAAGCGTTTTGCAGAAAAAATATTCTATCAACTTAGTTGGCTCGCTTTAGATTGATTGTTTTTGACTGTTTTATCAGGTATTCCTTGAAAAAATAAGTTTGTAACCTTGCTTAAAAAGGATTTTATTTCACTTTCTTTCAATTTACTGTAGATAGATGATTGATTTCCTGCTTTTATTTTATGATAAACGTTTGACAGTTTTTTCTCTTTTTTAACATAAAAGGCTTGCATTTTTGCTCGAAAACGGTTACTATTAAAAGTGATAAGATTTTTGGAGGAATGAATGAATGGAATGGACAACTGAGCGTCGTTACAGACTTTATCAAGATTGGACGCAAGAAGAAATTCAACATATAGAAGAAAATATGGCACAATCTCCATGGCATACTCATTACCATGTTGAGCCAAAAACAGGACTTCTCAACGACCCAAATGGCTTTTCTTACTTTGATGGAAAGTGGATTGTTTTTTATCAGAACTTTCCTTTTGGTGCAGCCCACGGTTTGAAATCTTGGGTGCAATTGGAAAGTGAGGACTTGGTTCACTTCACAGAAACCGGAGTCAAAGTTTTGCCTGATACTCCATTAGACAGCCACGGTGCCTACTCTGGTTCTGCCATGCAGTTTGGCGATAACTTGTTCCTATTTTATACGGGAAATGTTCGTGATGAAAACTGGATCCGTCACCCATATCAGATTGGGGCTTTGATGGATAAAGAAGGCAAGATTACCAAGATTGACGAAATCTTGATTGACCAGCCAGCTGATTCTACTGACCACTTCCGCGATCCGCAAATTTTCAACTTCAAAGGTCAATACTATGCTATCGTCGGTGGACAGGACTTGGAGAAAAAAGGCTTCGTCCGTCTCTACAAGGCTGTAGATAATGACTATACAAACTGGCAAGAGGTGGGTGACCTTGACTTTGCTAACGACCGTACTGCCTACATGATGGAATGCCCAAATCTTGTCTTTGTCGGGGAGCAACCTGTCCTTCTCTACTGCCCACAAGGTTTAGATAAGAAAGTTCTAGACTACGATAATATCTATCCAAATATGTATAAGATTGGGGCTTCCTTTGACCCTGAAAATGCCAAAATGGTAGATGTGTCTAAACTTCAAAACATGGACTATGGTTTCGAAGCCTATGCAACTCAAGCCTTCAACTCTCCTGATGGGCGTGCTCTAGCAGTTAGCTGGCTTGGTTTACCAGATGTTTCTTATCCATCTGACCGTTTTGACCACCAAGGAACCTTCTCTTTGGTCAAAGAACTCACTATCAAAGACGGTAAACTCTACCAATACCCAGTCTCAGCGATCAAGGACCTTCGTGCGTCTGAAGAAGCCTTCTCAAACCGTGCTCAAACAAAGAACACCTATGAACTTGAACTCAACTTGGAAGCCAATAGCCAGAGCGAGATTGTCTTACTAGCTGATCAAGAAGGCAAGGGACTTGCAATCAACTTTGACCTTGTAAATGGTCAAGTGACAGTGGATCGTAGCCAGGCTGGTGAACAGTACGCTCAAGAATTTGGGACAACGCGTTCTTGTCCAATCGATAACCAGGCTACTACTGCTACAATTTTCATCGATAACTCTGTCTTTGAAATTTTCATCAATAAAGGAGAAAAAGTATTTTCTGGTCGTGTCTTCCCACATGCAGGCCAAAATGGTATCCTCATCAAATCTGGAAACCCAACTGGAACTTACTATGAATTAGATTATGGTCGCAAAACTAACTGATGTCGCAAAACTTGCAGGTGTCAGCCCTACTACCGTTTCTAGGGTTATCAATAAAAAAGGCTATCTCTCTGAGAAAACCATTCAAAAGGTAAATGAAGCCATGCGAGAATTGGGCTATAAGCCCAACAACCTGGCTCGTAGTCTGCAAGGAAAATCAGCTAAGTTAATCGGCTTGATTTTCCCAAATATTTCCAATGTTTTCTATGCAGAATTGATTGATAAGTTGGAACACCAACTCTTTAAGAATGGTTACAAGACCATCATATGTAACAGCGAGCACGATTCTGAAAAGGAACGGGAGTACATCGAAATGCTGGAGGCCAATCAGGTCGACGGTATCATTTCTGGTAGTCATAACTTGGGAATCGAAGACTACAATCGTGTGACCGCACCGATTATTTCCTTTGACCGAAACTTATCACCAGACATCCCTGTCGTTTCCTCTGACAACTATGCTGGCGGGGTCCTTGCTGCCCAGACCTTGGTTAAGACAGGCGCCCAGTCTATCATCATGATTACAGGAAATGACAATTCTAATTCGCCAACTGGACTGCGCCACGCTGGTTTTGCATCCGTACTCCCAAAAGCTCCTATTATCAATGTTTCCAGTGACTTTTCTCCTGTCAGAAAAGAAATGGAAATCAAGAATATCTTGACCCGACAAAAGCCTGATGCCATCTTTGCTTCGGATGATTTGACTGCCATTCTGGTCATTAAAATTGCTCAAGAACTGGGAATCTCTGTCCCAGAAGATCTCAAAGTCATCGGCTATGATGGGACTTACTTTATCGAGAATTACTACCCTCATTTAACAACGATTAAGCAACCTATGCAAGAGATTGCTCAACTCACCGTTGACCTCCTATTACAAAAGATCGAAGGCAAGGAAGTCGCAACAACCGGTTACTTCTTACCAGTCACCCTATTACCAGGAAAAAGTATTTGATACTCAATGAAAATCAAAGAGCAAACTAGGAAGCTAGCCACAGGCTGTACTTGAGTACGGCAAGGCGAAGCTGACGTGGTTTGAATTTGATTTTCGAAGAGTATAAGCACAAGAAAACTCAGACCGATCGGTCTGAGTTTTTTATGATCTTAAATTTTCGAGATAGCTCTGGGCTGTCTCTAAGTTAAAGGTTTTATCTGCGATGAGTCGCTCAACTAAGGGAGCTACCTCGGACTCACTGGCACCTGCTAGGAGTGCCAAGGATTTGGCCTGCAATTTCATGTGGCCTTGCTGGATTCCTGTACTCACCAAGGCTTTGAGGGCCGCAAAGTTTTGGGCGAGACCGATAGAAACGATAAGCTGGGCTAATTCTTTGGCAGAAGGATTTCCCAGTAGCTCATGACTGAGGGCTACACGAGGGTTGAGGCCGATAGAACCACCCTTGGTCGCTACAGGCATGGGCAGAGTCATCTCACCAACCAATTCTTCTGTTTCCAAGTCTAGGCGCCAAGAGCTAAGACCTTGGTAATGTCCATCTCGACTGGCAAAGGCATGGGCTCCCGCCTCAATGGCACGCCAGTCATTACCAGTGGCAATCAAAATGGCATCAATACCATTAAAAATCCCTTTATTGTGGGTAGTAGCTCGATAAGGATCAGCCTGTGCAAATTGACTAGCCAAAGCTATTTTCTCCGCAATCTCTCGCCCTTGATCCTTTTGGCGACTCAAGTAGCGAAAGGCGATGCGACAGCTTGCTGTCACCAGAGAATCGGTCGCGTAATTAGACAGAATACCCATAAGACTCTGACCCTGACTGAGTTCTTCTAAGACTGGTTTCAAGGCTTCCAACATGGTGTTGAGCATATTGGCTCCCATGGCTTCTTGAGTATCAACATGAAGATAGACGACGAGGAAGTCTGTTTCACCTTTAATCTGATCTACATGCAAATCACGCGCCCCACCTCCACGTTTGACTATAGAAGGATAGGCTTGATTGGCAAGTTCCAAGAGTTCGGCTTTCTTACTGGCAATTTTCTCTTGCGCTTGTTCAGGATTAGCAACTTGATAAAGAGCTACCTGCCCAATCATCCGGCGCTCATGAACCTGAGCAGTAAAGCCACCTGCACGCTTGATGATTTTACTGGCATAGCTGGCCGCAGCAACCACGGACGGTTCTTCTGTCACATAGGGAACTGTGTATTCCTGACCGTTGACAAGGACCTCTGGAACCAGCGAATAAGGCAGAGAAAAAGTTCCCACTACATTCTCACTCAGCTGGTCTGCGACAGTCACGCTAATGTGTTCATCCTGCTCCAGACTGGTTTGTTTTTCAGGACTAAGGAGCGCCTGAGCTTTTAACAGCTCGAGGCGCTCTTGGTATGATTTTTTAGAAAATCCATTCCAACTTATCTTCATTATTTTTCAACCTTGTTATAACGGCGTTGGTGGTCAACAATTTCAACCAAGGCAAAATCTTGATTTTCATAGCCAGCAAACTGGGCAGAGTTTGTTTCATCTAAGTCTACTTCCTCAAAGAAGACTTTTTCATAGTCAGCAACAGACAGGGCAGTTCGTTGGTTGAGCTTGTTCAAGCGGTCTTTATCCAGATAAGCTTCATAACCTTCAACCAATTCACCACTGAAGAACTCCGCCACAGCTCCACTTCCGTAACTATAAAGGGCGATTTTATCCCCAGCCTTCAAGCTATCTGTATTTTCCAAGAGAGACAAAAGTCCAAGGAAAAGGGAACCTGTATAGATATTCCCTACCTTTTGACTGTAAAGAATAGACTGGTCAAAATGCTTTTGCAAGAGGTCTTTTTTCTCTTGAGGTAGGCTCTTATCCATGATTTTTTTCAAGCCTTTTAAGGCTAATTTAGGATAAGGCAAGTGGAAGCACACAGCCGCAAAATCATCTAAGGTAAGCTGGTAGCGTTTTTGGTATTCAAGCCAAGTCGTTTTCAAACTATCCAAGTATTGTTGGGTAGAATAGACACCATTTACATAAGGGGTTGTTGAGTAATTTGGACGCCAGAAATCCATGATGTCACGAGTCTGAGCCACATTGTCGTTATTAAAGGCCATAATGCGTGGATTCTGTGTAATCAACATGGCCACACTGCCAGCACCCTGAGTTGGTTCTCCTGGAGTTTCAATACCGTATTTGGCAATATCACTGGCAATGACCAAGACCTTGGACTCTGGAGAATTTTCCACATGCAATTTGGCATAATGAAGGGCAGCTGTCGCTCCATAGCAGGCTTCTTTAATCTCGAAACTACGAGCAAAGGGCTGGATGCCCAGCAAACCATGCACAAAGACGGCCGCAGCCTTACTCTGGTCAATTCCTGACTCGGTAGCCACAATGACCATATCAATTTCTGCTCTTTCTTGCTCAGTTAAAATAGAGTCACTTGCACTGGCTGCCAAGGTCACGATATCCTCAGTTAGGGGCGCAATACTCAATTCCTTGAGTAAGAGTCCTTTGCTTAATTTTTCAGGGTCAATTCCCCTCGCTTCTGCTAAGTCTTGTAATTTCAAGACGTATTGACTGGTCGCAAAACCAATCTTATCAATACCGATTGTCATATTTACCTCTGTTTTATCATTCATGTAAAAAATCGTCCATTACTATTTTATCACAAATAGCAGTAAAAGAGAGAAAAAAGACTTGATTCACCAAAGCAAGTCCCTTATTATTCTAATTATTTTGCTTTTTTCGTAAGTAGGAATAAAGTCTAAGAATCACTGTTCCACTAGCCATTCCAATGGAAATCACTAAAGCTAGCATGACAACCAAGGTTGCACTAGCAATGGCATGACTATAATCCCCCGTCACAAAAAAGGCAGTTGTTCGATAAGAAAGATAGCCTGGAACTAAGGGTGCCAAGATTGCCAAGATAAAGACCACAGCAGGGGTCTTGTAAAGAATACTTAAAATCTGGCTAACACAAGAACCGATAATAGCCGCAATAAAGGTGGCTACAATGACATTGGTCGGCTCCTTGAGCAAGAGATAGATTAGCCAGACAACCATGCCCAAAATCCCTCCTGGTAAGAGCATAGAGCGTTGCACATTGAGTACGATTAGAAAGGTAATAATAGCAAGAAGACTTGCTACTGCTTGTAATAAAAAGGTTGTTAGTATCATATTAGTTCATCAATACCAAGGCGACAGAAGTTCCTGCCCCTAAAGCAAGGGTAATGAGCAGGGATTCAAACATCTTGCTCATACCAGAGTTTATGTGGTTAGTCATAATATCACGAACCGCATTGGTCAAGGCAATTCCTGGTACAAACGGCATGACCGCACCAGCTATAATCAAATCTGCCGTTGAAGGAAAACCTGTGTAGCGAGCCCAAAACTGGGCAATCATCCCAAAGACAAAGGCTCCAGCAAAGGCTGTCACAAAGGGAATTCGGATAAACTTCTCCACATAGAGGGAAAAGGCAAAACCAAATAAGGTAGCCACTCCTGCCCCGAGTGCGTCGTAGATATTTCCACTAAACATAACCGAAAAGAAAGGAGCACTAAAGGTCGCAGCCAGAGTTACCTGCAACTTAGTATAGGGAAGAGGTTGGGCTTGCAAAGCAGTCAATTGCTTGAAGGCTGTCTCTAAATCAATCCGCCCCCCAACCAGCTGACGAGAAATCTGGTTCACATCGCAGACTTTTTCGATGTTATAAGAAGATGAGGTCACGCGTTTCATTCGCGAAATATTGGTATTTTCAATGGAGAAAAAGATGGCAGCAGGCATGGCAAGAACATTGCAATCCACAATCCCCTGCGAATGCGCAATACGAATCATGGTATCTTCTACGCGATGAATCTCTGAACCACTTTTGAGAAGAATGGTTCCAGCTAACATAATCACATCAATAGCGGCATTTAATTCTTTTGATTCTTCCATGCTTTCCTCCTTTTATCGACTCCTTCTATTCTATCACAAATCTGGAGTCAAAAAAAATCTTTGCCATGAAATCATGACAAAGATTCGTTTAATCACGAGAATTTTCGTGGTTCCCTTCACTACTTGATTGAGTAGTAGCAGGTGCATTCCCTCGTTGATTTCCTTGTTGGTTCCCCTGACTTGGTGTTGTAGTAGAACCTTGGTTTCCACGTTGGGATGGTGCTGATGATGACGTTGACGGTGGTGTTTTTGGTTTGTAGATTGAAATCTTGACACGCGTCTTAGTCAAATCAACCTTTTCACCTGCTTTTGGACTCTGTTCAACGACTGTACCCTCAGCAGTTCCATCAGGAGCTGTCGACACTTCTACAACTTCAATATTGGCTTCCTTAATCCCAACAATTTGAACAAGATTATTTTTAGTAAATTCAAGACTAGATCCTTTATAACTTGGCATAGAAACGCTGGTTACTTTCTTAGCAACGGTTAAGGTAATCGTTGAGGCCTTGCTCAAATCATAGGTTGTTCCGGCAGCTGGACTCTGTCTGAGAACAGTTCCTGCTTCGCTCTCACTTGATTCCTCTTCCTCAATTTTAATGAGATTTTCAGGAACCTTCTTCTGCTTGAGTTCTGCTATAACATCTGTCGATTTACGGCCGATATAGTTACTCAATTGGAAAGATTGCTTGCCTGATGAGACAACCAAATTGATTTTCGAACCTTCTTTTCGAGTCTTTCCAGCTTCAGGATCTGTACGGATAATCCGCCCTTCTTCCACCTTTTCACTCGCCTCCGATTTCTCTTCGCCAATCTCAAAATTGGCTTTCTTGAGCGTTTCCTTGGCCTCCGCAACTGTCTGACCTGCCACATCTGGAATGGCAATGGTTGCAGGAGTTCTGGATAATATCCAAATCAGAGAGGCTGCCACCAATACAATGCTGGCCAACAAAATCATATAACGAACTCTAAATTTCCGTTTCTTAACAGGCTTGCTCGCGTAATTGTCTTCTGAAACCTGCTGACTAGGCTTCGCAGTCTGTGGCTTCGGACTTTGTGTTTGCACCTTAGGAATCGAAGTCAAGGTACTCTGGGATACCTTCGGTAGTGTCTTGGTGTCCGCCTTAGTAGTATCATTAAATACCAGTTTAGGCTCATTGCGACGATTGTAAGACAAGCTACTAGATAAGTCTACATACATCTCTGCAACTGACTGATAACGATCTGTCAATTTCTTGGCAGTTGCCTTGATGACAACATTCTCCAAAGCCTGAGGCACAGATGGATTTTCATCAATAACTGACGGCAGTGGTTTCTGGAAATGCTGAAGGGCGATGGTCACCGCACTATCCCCGTCATAAGGGATATGACCTGTCAGCATCTCATAGAAGATAATCCCCATGGCATAGATATCACTTTGTACAGTCGCCTTCGAACCACGCGCCTGCTCTGGTGACAAGTAATGAACTGAACCCAGCATCGAGTTAGTCTGGGTCAGACTCGTCTCAGCAAAGGCTACTGCAATCCCAAAGTCTGTTACTTTGGCAGTCCCATCTGGTGTCAAGAGGATATTTTGAGGCTTCAAGTCCCTATGAACAATCCCTCTGGTATGGGCCAAACGCATGGCTAGGAGGATTTGTCCCATAATACGGACTGCTTCTTCATTAGAAAGAGGATAGTGTTCCTTGATATAGCGTTTAAGGTCTAGTCCAGCAACATACTCCATTGCAAGATACTGTTGACCGTCTTCCTCACCAATATCTGTTATCCGAACGATATGAGGATGGTCTAGATCTGCCATAGCTCTCGCTTCACGCTGAAAACGAGCTACAGCTATCGGGTCCGTCTGGTAGTTGGTCCTCAGGACCTTCACTGCCACTTCTTCTCCGTCTAGAATTAAATCCTTGGCCAAATAGACATCTGCCATGCCTCCTCGGCCAATCTGTTTCACAATCCGATAGCGTCCGGCAAAAATCTTGCCGATTTGGATCATTCTGCATCCTCCTCGTTCATAGAAACAAGGGCAACCGTAATGTTGTCTAAACCTCCTGCATTGTTAGCAAAACGTACGAGCGTCGCTGTTTTATCTGCCAAAGGAATATCACTGGTTACAATATCACAAATCTCACTTCCTGAAATCATGTTGGTCAAACCATCACTATTGAGCA
This sequence comes from Streptococcus sp. Marseille-Q7156, assembly GCF_965119495.1. The sequence goes on from NZ_CBCPLU010000001.1 coordinate 1,391,164, forward strand.
AGAGATAGTCACCTGGCTCAAGGGTAATCATTCCAAAATCAGGTTGAACTTCATCTTTTTGACCGATAGATTGAGTAATAATATTTTTCTGTGGATGGCTAGCTGCTTCTTCTGGTGTCAATTGACCTGCTTTAAGCAATTCATTGACCAAGGAATGATCGCTCGTTAACTGGTGGTATTCTTCTCCACGAATCAAACCGATACGAGAATCTCCAATATGAGCATAGATAGCCTGATTGCCAATAATAGCAACAGCTTCTAGAGTTGTTCCCATTCCTTTATAGGCATCATCTTGCCCAAGTTGATGAATCTTTTGATTTTCAATTTCTAGGTAATTAGCGAACCATTCACGCACTTCATTGACTGTATCGATTTGGGTATCAACCCAAGCTATACCTAGGTCTGTTACCGCCATTTCACTAGCGATATTCCCTGCGCGATGACCTCCCATCCCATCAGCTAAAATAATCATGGTACGCCCAGCTCTATTGACATAGTGGTTGACATAGTCTTGGTTATTTGTTCGTTTCTGACCAACATCTGTTAATAATGAAATTTCCATGTGTCAGTTCCTTCCTAATCCGATATCTTGCGAAATTGACTGATGAAGAATCCATCACTTCCATACAATTCAGGTGTAATGAGGATACAGCCGTCTTTCATGATATCCTTACATTCATGTTCTAGTTTTACCTGCTCGAACTCAGGATGACTTTCTAAAAACGCCTCAACGACTTGAAAATTCTCCTCTGAGACAATAGTACAGGTACTATAAGTTATTATACCACCTTTGCCTAGTGTTTGACAAACACTACCTAATATTTCTAGCTGAATTTCCTTTAAGGACGCGAAATCTGCCGTTTCTTTATTGTATTTGATATCTGGTTTTCGGCGCAAAAGACCGATTCCAGAACAGGGAGCATCCACTAAAATCTTATCAAAGGAATTTTGACTAAAAAATTCATGCACCTTTCTGGCATCTAATTTTTGCCTTTGAACCCGATCTGCAACTCCCAGACGTTGGGCATTTTCTTGAATTAAATCCAACTTGTGGTCGTACAAGTCCAGAGCAGTAACCTGACCTGTCGTGAGATAAGAGGCTATATGGGCTGTTTTCCCACCTGGAGCCGCACAGGCATCTAGAACCTGCTCATTGCCTTGTAAATCAAGCGTCGGAGCAACCAGCTGACTGGACTCGTCTTGGATGGTAATGGCTCCCTCCGCAAACAAATCATGGCCTGCAAAATGCCCCTGCTCCTTAACCAAACCAGAAGGAGACAAGGATGAATCACTGGCCTCCAACAAGGTTTGGATTTCCTCTTTTCGGCTTAAATCAGTCACACGAATACTGGCTTTGTTTCGCACCAAAAGGCTTTCAAAAATAGCTTGCGCTCGCTCTTCTCCGTATTCTTCCTTAAGTTTAGACACCAACCAAACCGGAAGGGAATAGGCAATGGAATCACGCTTGTTTTTTCGTTTGATGCTAGCAATATCTGGCCACCCTTCACGCAAGATACGGCGAAGGACGGCGTTGACCAATTTTTCACTGCCTTTTTTACGGACTTTGGCCAATTCTACTGCTTCATTGACCACAGCATGGTCTGGGATCTTGTTCAAATAGCGGATCTGGTAGGCACTCATGAGAAGAAGGACATAAAGCCAACTGTCTAACTGGTCTCTGTCTTCGATAAAGTGTGATAGATACCATTCTAAGGTGAGTTTGCGGGCTACCGTTCCATAGACCAGCTCGGTTACCAAACCCTTGTCTGCTGCAGAGAGCTGACTTCCCTTGAGATGCTTATTTAAGGCGATATTTGAGTATGCTTGATTGATAAAGACATCTTCTAATACCGCTAGGGCTAAACTTCTAGCCGTTTCTACTTTAGTCACCAAATCGTTCTCCTACAGTCAATGTACGTCCAACTCCGTTGAGGAAGGAAGCAATGTCCATCTTAGGTTTACCCGCTGGCTGCACTTGTTTGAGAGATAAAGCTCCTTCTGCCGTTGCAACAATCAATTCTTTCTTGCCAATAGAGAGGATCTCACCTGGATTTCCCTGACCTTCTACAGCTAGAGCTTCATAAATCTTAAAGCGGTCGCCCTTAAGGAAAGTATGGGCAACAGGCCACGGGTTCATCCCACGGATCTGGTTAAAAAGTTGACGATTGGTTTTGTTCCAGTCCAGTTTTTCTTCCTCTGGCTTGATATTTGGCGAGAAAGTAACCTGACTTGGATCCTGTGGTTCAGGTTTGATTTCCCCAGCAATATAGGCCGGCAGAGTGTCTAAAAGCAAAGCGCGACCAACTAACGCTAATTTCTCAAACAAGGTGCCAACATTGTCCTCATCCATGATTGGAATACTGCGACGAGAAATCATATCTCCTGCATCCATTTCCTTAACCATTTCCATAATGGTCACACCAGCTTCCTCATCACCTTGAATCAAGGCATAATGGATAGGCGCACCACCACGATGTTTAGGAAGGAGGGAAGCGTGAACGTTGATCGCAAAATCCATGCTATCAAGGAGTTTACTTGGGAGAAACTGCCCAAAAGCAGCAGTCACAATTCCATCTGCTCCTAGCTTCATAATAGCTTCCATCTCTGGACTTCCAGATAATTTTTCAGGTTGATAGATAGGAAGACCTGCTTCCTTGGCAGCCTGCTTGACTGGTGTTTCTTGGATAACTTTTTTACGGCCTACAGCACGGTCTGGCTGGGTCACAACGGCTAGAATTTCGTAACGGTCATCTGTCAAAAGTCCTTTTAAGACTGTTGCTGAAAAGTCGGGGGTCCCCATAAAGATTAATTTTGTCATATCTTCTCCTTCTTATAAAAATTGCTGTGGCTCATGGTCAATGCTGAGACGGAGCTCACTATTTTCCCGTTCTTGAGTCAAGGCCAGAACCTGATTTAGAGTCGGCCCCAGCTCATCTTCTATACGGTATTTAATCAAAATCTGGTAATGATAGAGGTTGTGGGTACGGGCAATAGGTTTAGGCGTCGGCCCCAGAATGTGACTGGTCTCTGACAAGCCTGATCGCAAAATGTTCATGACTTCATAGGCACGTTTGACTACCTCTTCTTCCTTCTTGTGAGAAAGGGTAATGCCAATGGTGAAATAGTAAGGTGGATAACCGAGTTGTCGTCTGATTCCCATTTCATAAGCGTAAAAGCCTTCGTAATCCTGATCCTTGGCGAATCGAATAGCGTAGTGCTGAGGATTGTAAGACTGAATCAATACCTGACCAGCTTTTTCAGCACGTCCTGCCCGACCTGCCACCTGAGTCAAAAGCTGGAATGTTCTCTCAGAAGAACGGAAATCTGGTAGATTCAAGGCCGTATCCGCATTGAGCACTCCGACTAAGGTCACATTTGGAAAATCCAATCCCTTGGCAATCATCTGAGTACCAAGTAAAATATCTGCTTCCCCTCGACCAAACTGGTCAAGTAGAGCTTGGTGACTGCCTTTCTTGCGGGTTGTATCCACATCCATGCGCAGAATGCGTGCCTGTGGAAAGAGTTCTGCCAGCTCGTCATAAGCCTTCTGGGTTCCCGTACCGTAGTAACGAATACTTCGGCTCTTACAGTTAGGACAGACCTGAGGAATGTCCTTTGAAAAACCACAATAATGGCAATTCATGGTCTTGGTATCCATGTGCAAGGTCAAGGAAATGTCACAGTTAGGACAAGTATCCACAGTTCCACACTCCCGACACATAACAAAGCTAGAATAGCCACGACGATTGAGCATGAGAACTACCTGCTCTTTTTTAGCCAGACGGTCCTGAATAGCTTCTAACAAAGGTGGCGTAAAGTTTGACGTCTCATTTTGTCCGATATAGTCCCGAAAGTCAATCACTTGAACCTCAGGGATCCTAGCCAAAGGATTGGCGCGTTGGGTCAGACGTAAATGTTGATAAACGCCTTTTCCAGCCCTAGCACGACTTTCCAGACTAGGAGTTGCTGAACCAAGTACCAGGGCTGCTTGATTATACTGGGACCTTAGAATAGCAACCTCTCTAGCATGGTAACGGGGATTGCTGTCCTGCTTATAAGTCGCTTCATGCTCCTCATCGATAATCATAACACCTAGATTTTTCAGCGGAGCAAAGATAGCGGATCTGGCACCAACCACAACTTGGGCATGACCTCTCTCCACCTTGCGCCATTCATCATACTTTTCACCATTGGACAGGCCTGAATGAAGAATGGCCACTTTCTCACCAAATCGAGCTATAAAACGCTCCGTCATCTGAGGAGTCAAGGAAATCTCAGGCACCAGTAAAATAGCAGTTTTGCCCTTATCCAAGGCCCCTTGGATAATCTGCAAGTAAACCTCGGTCTTTCCACTTCCTGTAATCCCTTGAAGGAGGAAGGGAGGCTGATGACTGCCAATAGCACTCACAACCGCATCACGCGCCTGTCTTTGTTCTGGATTCAGTTCCAAAGGTCTACTTGCCTCAATACCTTCAAAATAAGCAGCCGAGCGTTGAACTTCCTTTTGGACTATGGTCACAGCACCTTGTTCGACAAAGAAATTGACTTGCTCCCGTGAGTAGGATTCTAACAAACTAGCCAAGGAAGCACTCTCAGGATGAGAAAGCAAATAGTCTCTCAGTTCTAACTTTTTCTTGGCGCGCGCAGAAATCTCGACACCTTTTAATCGATCAAGATTCACCTCATACCAAGACTGGGTCTTGACCTTCTTTTGATCAATCGCCTGATATTCTAGACCAAGCAGGCCTTTTCTAGTCAAACGCATCATTTCAGCTTGCTTACCTAAATCTAGAGAAGAAAACGCAAGTGAATCTTCTGAACCAAACAAACGCTCTCGGTATTCCTGACTCAGACCTGCCAGAGGATAGAGAATCTTGTCATAGCTGGAGTTCAGAAATCCCGGTAACATAGCCTTGAGGATGGAAATTTTATAGGAAAAGACGGACTTGCGTAATTCTTCAGCCAGCCAGAGTTGTTCTTGCGTGAGAACAGGAGAAAAATCCAGCACCTCTGCAATATCTTTTAAATCTTGCTCCATCTCTTCCTCATCTGGTTGGGACTCCAAACCAAGAACAATCCCTTGAATCAGACGATTTCCCTTACCAAAAGGCACATGAACCCGCGTCCCAACTTCTAGCATTCCCTCAAATTCCTTAGGAATCCTGTAACTATAGGGCTGGTCCGTCTGCATCAAGGGCACATCTACGATAATCTTAGCTATAGCCATCTTCTCACCTCCTCCTTGTCAGTACATTCTTGCAATAGAAAAAATAAGATTGAGTCCCCCCAACCTTAAATTTTTTCACCATCTTCTTTTTCTTTAGCGATTTGCTCTTTGATTTTCTTTTCTTCTTCTTCTTTGCGGCGTTTTTCTTCTTCGATACGGCGACGCACTGCTTCACGTTTTCCTTCTGGATCTGGGTGAATTGTAACGTTTCCTGATTCGATTTCTTCTAAAGCGCGAAGAGTTGATTTTTCAGACTTGAAACCTTGAGTTGCTGGCGCACCTGCTTCCAATTCGTGGGCACGTTTTGCTTCCAAGATTACGAGTGAATATTTTGAAGGAACCTTGTCAAGCAAGGTATCAATAGAGGGTTTTAACATCATTTGCTTGTACCTATTTTCTAAATTTTATCGGGTAGTTGGAGATTTCGGTAACATCTCCTGATAGTGACCAATGACACGATCCACACGGAAGTGTTCTGCTTCGATCACACGTTTGACACGCTCAGCAGCTAGGGGCACCTGATCGTTGACAATCGCATAATCATACTCACGCATGAGAGCAATTTCTTCCTTGGCCTTTTCGATTCGTTGGGCAATCACTTCTGCACTGTCTGTTCCACGTCCTACCAAACGATCTTGCAATTCATCCAAATCTGGTGGTGTTAGGAAGATAAAGACAGCATCTGGAACCTTTTTCTTGACCTGAAGAGCACCTTGAACTTCAATTTCAAGGAAAACATCGATTCCCTTGTCCAAGGTTTCATTGACATAGGTCAGAGGAGTTCCATAGTAGTTGCCGACATATTCTGCGTATTCCAACATCTGTCCTTGACGAATCAGCTCTTCAAACTCTTCGCGAGTGCGGAAGAAATAGTCAACACCGTCCACTTCTCCAGGACGTTGTGCGCGTGTCGTCATCGATACAGAGTATTGAAATTGGTTTTCAGAACTCTCAAAAATCTCTCTTCTAACCGTTCCTTTTCCAACCCCTGAAGGACCAGAAAAAACGATTAGTAAGCCTCGGTCTGCCATTGTGTCTCCTTTTAGTCAGTCTGTGAAATAACATTTCTCTAGAATAATGGCAAAAAGCCAGATTATCCTTTACAGTCTTTCTATCTAGTGTAACAAAAAAGCAGTAATTTTTCAACTGCTCTTTCTTATTTATTTAGCATAATCTACTGCACGAAGCTCGCGAATCACGGTTACCTTGATATTTCCTGGGTAATCGAGATTGTTTTCAATTTTCTCACGAACTTTGTGAGCCAAGATTGTGACTTTGTCGTCCTTGATTTGTCCTGGATTGACCATGATACGAATTTCACGTCCTGCTTGAAGGGCAAAGCTAGTTTGTACTCCTTCAAAGCCATTCGCAATTTCTTCCAAATCATGGAGACGCTTGATGTAGCTTTCAAGAGACTCACTACGAGCACCTGGACGGGCCGCACTCAAAGCATCTGCTGCAGCAACGATCACTGCAATCACACTTTCAGCTTCAACATCACCGTGGTGACTAGCAATCGTATTGACCACAACTGGGTGTTCCTTGTACTTACGGGCCAATTCCATACCGATTTCAACGTGGCTACCCTCAACCTCGCGGTCAATGGCTTTTCCGATATCGTGAAGGAATCCAGCACGACGGGCAAGAGCCGCATTTTCACCAAGTTCGCTCGCCATGATACCAGCTAACTTAGCAACTTCAATCGAATGGCGCAAGACATTTTGTCCATATGAAGTACGGAACTGCAAACGTCCCATAATCTTCATCAAGTCCGGATGAAGGTTTGGCGCACCAATTTCATAGGCAGCAGCCTCACCATATTCACGGATCTTATTGTCAATCTCTTGACGGTTTTTCTCAACCAACTCTTCGATACGAGCTGGGTGGATACGACCATCTTTGAGCAACATTTCCATAGTCATACGGGCAATCTCACGACGAATCGGATCAAATCCTGACAAGGTCACCACTTCTGGTGTATCGTCGATAATCACATCGACCCCTGTCAAACTTTCAAAGGTACGAATGTTACGACCTTCACGACCAATAATGCGTCCCTTCATAGTATCGTCTGGCAGATGAACTGTTGAGTTTGTTGACTCCGCTACATATTCACCAGCGATACGTTGCATAGCTTGAACCAGTATGTCCTTGGCCATTTTGTCAGAACGTTCCTTGACCTCTTGCTCAGCTTCGCGAATACGGCTAGCAATCTCCTTGGTCAAGTTCTCCTCTGTCTGTGCCAAGATAATATCTCGTGCTTCTGCCTGAGACAGGGCACCAATACGCTCTAACTCTGCTTCTTTTTGTCTTTCGACTTCCTCTAATTGCTCTTCACGCGCATCAAGGTTTTTCGCTCTATCAGAAATACTTTGTTCTTTTTGTTCAAGTGTTTGTTCTTTACTCGTCAAATTATCGTCCTTACGGTCGAGGCTAGTATCTCTCTCGGTCAAACGACTTTCGATTTGTTTGAGTTCTTGACGTTCTGATTTGAATTCAGCGTCCACTTCTTCACGGTATTTTCTGGCTTCTTCTTTGGCCTCCAATAGTGCTTCTTTTTTAAGAGACTTGCTTTCACGCTTGGCTTCATTAACAAGTAAATCGGCTTCACGTTCAGCTTGTCCACGTAAATTAGTTGCTTCTTGTTCAGCATTTAAAAGCATCAACTCTGCAGCTTCCTGAGATGATTTCATCTTGGCTGAGATGCTGACATATCCAATGACTAAACCAATGATGACGGCAAAAACAGCAATCGCAAGCGACATGATTTCCATGTTTTTACCTCATTTTATTGTTATTCCGAATGACATACATTCTTTTACATTCTACCATAAAAAAGTGATTTTCACAAACCTAAAATAGAATATGAACTATTGAAATTTAGCTTGAAGTTCAGACAAAGATCTATTTATTTCAAAACTCCCTTGTATTAATTCGTCTAATGGAATATGATTAATTTTAATTTGTCTCTTTAACTCCATAGGTAGGCAATATTTGATAAAATTCTGATATTTTATTTCTCCCAATTCATTTAAGTCATTCATTTGATAATTGTCTTTTATTCTATTATTCAAAATATCATAATAAATTTCAACTAGACACTCTTCTTTACCAAAACTAGGAGATTTATATTCTTCAAAATAAACATTTTTGCTTGTTATAAACAGATTACTTAGTCTTACTTCCCAGAGACACGATAACAATTTAAAATAATATTTAAGTCCGAAAATATCAATAATTTCAGGATGTATTTCTTCCTCTGCAGTAAGTGAAGCATGCACAAAACTTAAACTTACAATCTTCTCTAACATCTCAAAATGAAAATATGCACCTGACTCATAGAACTTGTAATACTCATCTATTTCATAATTGCCTTCATAAGTGATATAAAATTTAAAAAATGATACTAGAATACTATCTGTTCCCATGCGTCCATTCATGCAATCAACGATATAATTTGATATCTTTCTACTAGAATATGGTAGAAGTTCATTCATTCTATAATCACTCTCAATTATATTTGAAAGTTCCTCTATTGATTTCTGGAACTCTCTTAAACTTGGCTTTTTAACTTTTGAATCTTTATTTTTATCTTGTACAACTCTCTCATCTATATTTCCATAATAAATTTTATAAATTAGTGATAAAATTTTCCCAAGGTCATTATCTCTCAATTTACTCTTTTTCAAAATGTTATCTATGACTTCTTCTGTACATACCATTTGATGTTGATTTAGTTTAAATTTATTATCAGTGAGATTCTCCTTTGTTAACTTTATTTCCTCACTATTTAAAATTACAATAATTTTAAACTTTTTATTTTCAGAAAGATAGTTAATGTATCCCAATAAATCATTGTAATCTGAAGGGTTATCTGATTTTCCTGTATATGAAACCCGTTCAAAATCATCAAAAATAATGATAGAATTTCGCTTCATTAAATCCGTTCCAACTGTTTTAAAGAACCATTTAAAAACTCCTCCAACAAGTGGAATAAAGTCCAAATTTCCGAGTGTGGATTGTTTTTCTATCTCATTAATCAATATTTTCTCGGCTTGCTCTCTTGTTTTTATCCCAAAGCAGGAAATATAGTAGATTTCTTGCTTTTTGTAAATTTGATTTTCAAAAAACTTCTTTATAAAAAATGTTTTCCCACTTCCCCAAGGACCATCCAACCAAAACACATTATGACTATAGTCTGAAGTATTTAAAAACTCCACTAGATGAGTTTGAAAAGGATAGTCATCTAAATCATATTCCGGAAATAGCTCTGGATCCAGTTTTTTATAACTAATTTTTTTAAAAATTATATCTAAAAACCAGAACAGTATTGTTGGTATAGTCAATACTAACAATGGTACTACACGATTCTCATACAAAAATAAAATAATATTTTTTAAACAATCATTATTAGATACAAATTTATAGATAGGTGAAGCAAAGCGCTTAAATTGTTCAATCTCAAGTGCAAGATACAGTACCCATATACTAGCTATAAATATTTTGTAACATTCAATAACTCTAACATTACTACTCCATGATGGTCTTTGCAATAGATATTTCAGTTTCATTATATTTCTCATAGTTTCTATTTTTATCAACATTGTTATAATTATACCACAGAATATCATTCATTAATATGGACAGACGATAAACACGGTAATTTATTATACTAAAAACATACCACTTTGATTGATTTTCTTAAGAGAAATAATTGATATTAACAAATATCGGATCCCAAATATGTACCAAAAAGTCCACCTTTCAGTAGACTTCCTAATAATCGTTAGAATGCAAGAAATTTGTTTCTAACAACAGCAAGATTTCACTCAGGCATTCTCTGTAAACTAGACTAATGTCCTGCGCGAATTTGGGCCATTCCTCGTAAGATTTTGTCAGAAAGTTCCTTATTTTGAGCGATTCTCAGGGTTTCCTGAATACTGTTCCAGTCGCTCTTCAAAAGAGGCACTATCAAAGCTTCAAATTCATCATTTACCTTCTTCATGTAGTCCTTTATACCCACTCACCATTGGCATTGACCGTATAGCCATCTGGTGTAGTAGTATTCACTGCCAAAGCTCCTGAACTATAGGCATAGTACCATTTCCCAGAAACCGAAAACCAGCCTGTTTTCATAGCTCCAGCGTTATCAAGATAATACCATGTATCATTATCTTTTACCCAACCAATAGCCATTTTACCGCTATCTTTAAGATAGTACCATGTCCCATTGTCTTTGACCCAGCCTGTAGCCAGTGAACCTGTTTCATTCAAGTAATACCATGAGTCACCAGTTTTGACCCAGCCAGTTTGCATCCAGCCTGTATTGTCAAAGTAATACCATGTACCCTTGATTTGTTCCCAACCATTGCTAGTGTAGGAACCGTCTTCGTGCTGGTACCACCAGCGACCAGCTAACTCAATCCAGTTACCAGCTTGAGAATCTTTTGAAGTCTTAGTTTCCGTTTTTTGTTTGGCAACTACATCTACTTTGGCTTTATCTTTACCAGACACTCCACCATTGTTATTCACAACAGGAACTTCAACATGTGGAGTTGTTGGAACAACAGGAGCTACAGGAACGCTAGGAACAGATGGAGTTGTTGGAAGTACGTACTCTGGAAGAGCTGGACGAACTTCAGGGATACCCTTTTCTGTTACAGGATGTTTCTTCAACTCTTCTGCTTGAAGACGAGCTTGCTCTGCTTCGTAACTTGCTTTTGCTACTGCATAAGCCTTATGCGCTTCTTTGGCTACTTTTTCTTTTGCTTCAAGTGCTTCTTGCGCAGTTGTTTGGTTTGCTTGTGCTTCTTTAAGCACTTCTTCTGCGTCTTTCAACTCTGCCTTGCGAGCTTCAAGCTCTTTGGCAGCAACTTTCAAATCTCGAACCAACTCTTTTGAAGAAGCAACTTGTACTTTTGCTTCTTTAAGTGCTTCTTTGGCAACAGATACCGCTTGGGTAGCTTCTTCTGCTTTCTCTTGAAGAGAAGAAAGAGTGGCTTTCTCTGCTTTTGTCTCTGCTTTGGCTTGGTTGAATTCGTTCTCTGCTTCTTGTGCAGTTGCTTTCAACTCTGCCAACTTCGCTTCTTTATCTGCCTTTGTAGCAGACAAAGTAGCAACCAAGGCATTAGCATTTGAAAGAGCAACAACGGCTTGATTATGAGTTGTTGTAGCAGATTGAAGGGTTTCTTTCAAGGCTTTTGTATCTACCAACTTAGCTTCTTGGGCTTTCAAGTTTGAATTTGCAGTTTGCAATGCTGTTTCTGCTTCGCTTACAGCTTGGTTAGCAGTTTTAAGAGTTTCTTCTGCTTGTGCTTTTTCTGCCTTTTTAGCTTCTAGTTTTGTATTTGTGGAGTCACCTTTGCGAGCTACTGTGTAAGGATTTGCAATCTCTTTTGTGTCGAACTTAGAACCCTTTACCTCAGATTCAGTAACTCCAAGAACATGATTTATATAAAGTTCATTAACTGAACTCTGAGCAAAACCTCCAAAATAAACCTGATAATCTGGATTTGTGAACTGTAAAGTACCATCAAAGTGACCAAAATCATGTTTAGTACTAACTAAAAGAGAAATTGAATTAAATAACTTCTCCTTCATTTCCGCTTTCGTCAAGTATCGAATAGCAATATGGGAAGAAGTATTGTAATAAGTAGCAGAGTTCTCATAACCTTGAAGACCTTGATTCAATTCCTCTTCAGTTGGATGCAAACCATTCAAACCATAAGCATCTGCTACCGCATGGATACCTTTGGCATAGTGTCCAAAAAATCCACGGTTCCTCTGTTCTTCAAATTTATCAAGGGACCAACCACCTTTGATATACTCTTTCGCTACTTTTTCAGCAAACTCAAAAGAACTACTTGTTACTACAATATCAGATAAACCAAGCTGTTCACGCATACCTGAAATCAAGTCTGCTGCAAACAAAGTCAAATCATCTCGAATATCTTTTGGTAAGTTATTGACATCATATAGCTTGCTATCCGATTTATCATCTTCTCCGATAACAAGTTCTTTTGATTGAATACTTTGAGCAATCATTTGAGTAATTTCAGCTTCCAAATTCGATGACTTAACACTATATTCATCATAAGCAGCTTGGTTACCTGTTAAACCTGAATTGTCAAAATCTCTCTTTAATTTAATCGACTCCTTAACTTTAGCAATAATCTTAGTATCCAATGTGATACTACCTTTTGAAAACAGTTTAGAGGATTTTAATATACCTTCCAAATCTGCAGTGATTGCTTTAAGTGCTTTGTCTGCCTTTTTTTGTTCCGCTTTAGCATCCGATACCACTTGAGTTTTTGTAGCAATCTCTGCCTTTGTTTCTTCAATTTGCGCTTTTGTAGCTTGATTTGCGTTTTCTGCATTTTTTAAGGCAGTTTCTGCATCTGTTTGCGCTTGTTTGCTTGTTTTTTCGGCTTCTACGGCTTCTTTTTGTGCTTCCTTGGCATTTTCCAAGCCTTTGCCATTAACAGCGTCTGTGGCGATTTGAACCGCTTCTGTGGCACTTGTAAATGCTTTTTCTTTTGTAGCCTGAGTATCTTCTTTTTCTGCTACAACTGCTTCTTGTGCAGATACCGCTTGGTTTGCTTCTGTAGCTTTTGCTTCTGCATTTTTAACGGCCTCTTCTTTTGCAGGAACTTCTGCTTCTGCCTTAACAACTTCTTTTTCTGCCTCTGCAATAACGGCTGGGCTTGCTTTTTTCGCAAAATCCTCTGCTTTTTTCACAGCTTCTGTTTTCTCATTGACAAGAGAATCCGCCGCATTTGTAGCACGCTTGGCATCTTTGACTGCCTGTTTTGCTTCTACTACAGCTTGATCCGCTTTCTTAGCTTCTGCTTCTTTTGTAGCAACCTCTTCTTTTGTCGCCACCGCAGGAGTAGTTGTTTCCACAACCTCCGCCTTTGGCGCTTCCACATTAACTGGTTTTGGAGCGACTTCTTCTGCGCCTACTGTGTGGGCTAGGGATGCGATAGCGACTGCTGTCATTGCGATTGTTGATTTTTTCATATTGTTTCCTCTTTTTTCTTTATAAACTTATTATACCACAAAACAACCTTTAAAGGTTATTTATGTGTAAAATAACTTTAAAAAGTCTAAAATTTGTACCATTTTGACTGTATCATGTAAGTAGCGAGGTACTACATGACAAATAACAAAACCAATCTTCAAGATTACATCTCTAAAAGAATCCGTCTATTGCGCTTAGAAAGAGGATATACTCAAGAACAACTAGAAGAGATGGCTGATTTGGGTACTAATTATATCTACAAATTAGAAAATCTTTCAACTAACTTAAAGATTCAAACGCTAGAGAAAGTAATGGAAGCCTTAGAAGTAGATTTAGATACATTCTTTGATATACAATTAAAAGAAGAAGACCCCAAAATTTCTCTACTTGTTGATGAATTAAAAACTCTTCCAACAGAACAACGCTCCCGAGTCTTAGATGCCTTGATGCTCATTCTCAAAGAAGTCAAATAACAGATGTTTTGATTTGCTTCTTTATCATTTGCAATCATTAGATTTCCCATAATTTTTTAAGAAGGCGCGAAGCTTTCTTTTTTACTTTTATATAGATAACTATAGTCAGATAGTTCAAAATACCATTTTCGAATGTCGATAAGACTGACAAATCTCTTACTTGTCTACCACAAGGTGGATGAATCACTTGCGACTATCACTACTATCTTCTCTCTACCTTTTAACCTAGAATCAGTCATATCTAAATCCCTATTGTATAGTTTTCAGTCTATTTATTATCATTTGTACTGCTTTACCATACTTTTGTTATTTTGTATAGTTTATTGTACTTATTTTTAAAGAAAATAGATAGTAAAATGATATATAATATGAAACATGATAGATTACAAAAACATATCGCTTTTCGAATCCGTGAATGTCGAAAAGAACAGAAATTAAGTCAAGAGAAATTATCAGAATTAGCTGGCTTGGGTATCAAGGCAATTCAAAACATGGAAAATATGAAATATGATTTTAAGATAAAAACTCTTGAATCGGTAATCAAAGCATTAGGTATTACCGTAGAAGAATTCTTTAACCTACAAGCATATGATGTAGAAAGAAAAGAGTTCCTTAAGCTACAAGCATATGACTCAGAGAGTGAAGACTCCCTAGAAATACTTTTCGACAACCTAACAAAGTTACCCAAAGAGAAACAAGGAAAAATTATATCCTCCTTTAATGAAATTGTAAAAAACATAAAATAAATATAGATGATAAGGAAGCTTTCAACGAATAAACAAGGCTTCTAATAGAACAAATTTATAAGGTATTCAATACTTTATAACAGAGAACAAGAAAAGAACCAACTGAAAGCCATTTCCCAACTTTTAGTAGGTTCTTTTTATCCTATCCATATTCTAGTTCTTTTCTATTCTAATCGGCACTCTTCCAAAATTCTGCTCTGCTATACTTGGATTTCCAAGTTGATAAATCTGGTCTGCCTTTTGGGTCATAGCATCCCAAGGTTCTTTGCCAATTCGGCTGACTAGACTGACCTGAGCTTTCAAAGACTTGAGATGTTGCCTGCCTTTTTCGGTAAAGCCAAGGACATGAATCCCTTCTGGCAAGTCACTTTCTCTAGCTTGCACCAAAATATAGGCCAAGAGGCGTCTGACACGCGCCTTGGTGTAACGTTTGGTCGCAACTGCCTCAACCAAGTCTTCCACAGACTGGGCTGTCTTGATGGCATCCTTGATGCGCACTGCCATTTCTTGATTGACCTGATAGATAGTGGTTAGGTCTGGATTGGACAAAATTTGATAGCGGAGCAAGGGAAAATAGTCATACCAGCCCACCTTACTGGCCTGCTCAAAAAGGGTAATAGAAGGCATAAAGCGTTCTAAGAAATCTTGGTCATTCTGGTGCTGACGAAGAGCTGTCGCCGAGGCAAAGTCCACATCCTTAGCCACAGAATGGTAACCCGCCCCCTGACGCTGAATCGGATGCAGTTTGATATTTCGTCCTGCAACTGCCTTGGCATAGGCCAGGGCAAGGACATGATTGGGCGTATTGCCAGAAAAATCAAGCCCTGCAAATTCCTTCCACATGGCCTGGGTCTTCTGGGGATAAGAGAGGGAATCAGGCAAATTTTCCACAAATTTCTCCATCTCAGCACCTTGCTCTGTGTATAAGTCAGCGATTTTCTGGTAATCCAGAACTTCTTCTGTCCCAAAGGCTAGAGTATCAATCCCCAACCGAGCCAAGATATCCACAGCTCCTTGGCCAAAGAAATCTGCCGCCTGAACACTGACTAAAAAGGGCAATTCTACTACCAAATCTGCGCCATTTTCCAGAGCCATCTGGGCTCGTGTCCACTTGTCCACGATAGCAGGCTCTCCACGCTGCATGAAATTCCCTGACATAGCAACGATTTTCAGCCCCTCAGCCTGATTTAGCAGGTATTTATGCCCATTATGAAAAGGATTGAACTCCGCGATAATACCCGTGATAGTCATAGTAATCTCCTACTTCTTTAATATTAAATTGAATCAATTATATTCTGTAGACTCCGTTTTTTAGTGGTTGTTTCCTCAATGAATTTAATTGACCATTCTTTTAAGTAATTGTGTCTACGAAAATACCAGCCATTTACCCACTTATTAATTAAATTTTTTTCGACCTCAGTCAATCGATTATAATATTTTCTTTTATCTATCTCCCAATTCGATACTATACTTGCCTCCAATTTTTCAATGCTTTCGTATTCACTTATCGACAAAATATCAACTCCTATGTTATCAAATATTAAAAATTGCAAGCTAAAATAAAAGTTAACTTCCTTTGTTAGTAAAAAATGCAGTTCTAATTTGTTTTCTCTACTATCTTTTCTACAGATAAAGTAATTGAAACACGTAACAATTTTCTCTGTGATATCTCCCATTCTTCTATACTTTTCATCCATACTTTCTATGATTGGAATACATAAATTTTTGTAAGTCCTTTCTTTCTGTATTTTAAAAAGTGCATTCATAAAAGTTTTATGTGCTACAATATTATTCCTGTCTGCTTCAGACCACTTAATTAGTATCTGTTTTTGGAGTTTATCATCTAGCTGATTAACACCTACTGCAGCAAAGTATTCTTGAAATGAACGGTGAGAGAACTTTAAACTAACGCCTTCTTGAAGCATCATGCAAGCACTATGAGTCGCATCATAAACTATATCATTTGTCTTTAATTCAAGGTTATTTTTTAAACAATATTTAGTAATTATTTCATCAAGCGTAGTTCTATCGAAATCTACTTTTCCTTCAAAGAATGTTTTTAAACCAATGTAGGCTAATATATTTCGAAATTCCTCAGGAGTTAATTTTGCTTTTAGTTCTCTTTTATATCCTGATTTAGATGCATCATGTCTTTGGTACAATGTATAAAAGGCCTGATTATAAAAATCAGTTAAATTATTTGGAATAGAAGCACCAGCTTCGTAAGTCATTAACATAATTGTTAATAGGAGTGGGATAGAAGCAAAAGATTCATGAGTATCATATAAATGGGCCTTTAATTCTCTATAAAAACGCCTTTTTACTTTCTCATCGTAATTCAACTTATCAATTAAGGCTAACGCTTGCTCTTTATTTAATTTTTTTATCTCATATTCAGCAAACTGATTCCAACCAATAAATTCCTCAGACGGTCTTGACGACAAAACATATCTATTGCTATTGTATAACGTTACAAATTCTTTAATTTCTTTGTCTAACCAAGAACGTTTTGAAGGATTAACCTCATCTAAACCATCAAAAATTATTGTATATCTTCCAGCGTCTAATGTCGCTTTAAAATATTTCTTTTCTAAATTTAAATGATGATTTTGAACCTCTTGGTAAATAAAATCGACTAATTCATTTTCTGAAAAATCAGATTCATTAAGTGATTTTAATTCAATAAAAACTGGAATTGATGTCGCTTGTTGTACTTGATTGATAAAAATATGCTTTACAAGCATTGATTTACCAATCCCACCCGTTCCTGTTAAAATAACGTTAGATGTTTTTTCAAAAATCAATTCTGTGTTAGTGGTTTCTATTAAATCTGAATTATTATCATCTAAATAAACATGCTCATAAAAATCATATAAAAATTTACCTTCATTTTTATACAACAATGTTTTTACAGTAGAATATTTATCATAAGTAAATTTTAAATAATTCTGATAAACAACACCTAACTCTTCTTCTGTTTTAAACTGTAAGTTGTTATAAATTTGCTTTAACTTTTGATAAATTTTAGGTATATTGGTAATTACTTCTTTTTCAAGAATATCACCAAATGATACTGGTATATTCATTTTCCCTTACCTCCTAAGCATAAGATTAACAATATTTGGTTTACTTCTCACACACAAAAAACCAACGGGTGCTTGTCTCTGTCGGATCCTTGTCCTCAAAGTCGGCATAGAGTTTGAATGACTTGAAACCAGCCTGTTCCAGCAAAATATCATAGGTCAGAACCTCATAAGTCCGCTCCTCATGCACTTCATCATGGCGACTAAAGGAACCGTCTGCCTCCTTGATAAAGAAAGTCAGCTCATGGACGATAGAGTGAGGTGCTGCATCCTCATAGGTATCCCAAAGCATAGCGAAGTCTTCTGCATTTTCATGGTAGGAATAGCCTGGAAAAACCTCATCCGTCTGGTAAGTCGAATGCACATCAAAGATGAAAACTCCGTCTTCGTTGAGAGCATTATAGACTTCTTTAAAAACGTCCCCTACTTCCACCTCATCCTGCATATAGCAGATTGAGTCCGAATAACAAGTGACAAAATCATATTGACCTGCCTTGGACAAATCCAGCATATTGCCTTCAATAAAGTCAATCTTTTGTTTGGCTGAAGCAGCTCTCTTCTCAGCAATCTTCAACATATCCGCACTCAAATCAAGACCAGTCACATCAAAACCAGCCTGAGAGAAGCGCACCGATTGAATTCCTGTCCCACAAGCCAGTTCCAAGAGTTTCTTTCTCTCCTTAGTTTTTGGCAAATGACGCAGCGAAAAATCCGTCCATTTGTCGTATAAACTATCGTCCATCACAGCATCGTAAACAGCCGCAAAAGTTTCATAAGTTGCCATAAAACATGATACCAAGAGCCTCCATGGCAAACACCACTCGCCCTATACCTTTCCATCAATTTTCTAAAATAAGCAAAGAAACCCAGTTGACTACAACTGAGTTCATCTTCTAAGCAAGAGCTTCTGAAATATCTACTGAATTCGCCTCATGCCATAGTTTTTCTAGGTTATAGTGGACACGCATTTCTTCTGAGAAGATATGCACAACGACAGCACCGAGGTCTAGTAGGACCCAGCCTCCAGCTGCATTACCTTCGATATAGCTACCTTTAAAGCCTGCTTGAGCTACTTTTTCACGGATATTATCAGCGATAGCATCCAACTGACGGCTATTCATTGAGCTAGTGATAACAAAGTAGTCCGTCACGCTGGTCAATTCTTGTACGTCAAGTGCGAGGATATCCTCCGCACGTTTCTCATCAGCCGCTTTCACGACTAGTTCTAGTAATTCTTTTTCGTTCATTTAGTCCTCTTTCTAGAAAATATGTTTGTAATCTAGGACATCTGCAAAGCGCCCCTCCCAAATGCCCTCATAAAATTCATTTATCGTTTCTGCTGGAATGTCTTTCCCATCAAACGTTGTGCAAGTTCCTTCTGGAATAATAAGCTGATAGCCATATTCAAAAGCAACCTTGACAGAGGTATCCACACAATATTCTGTCTGCATACCACATAAAACTAATTTGTCAATCCCCTGTTTATCCAAGTATTCTTTTAAACCAGTTTCTTTGAAAATACTGTTATACTTCTTCTGAAAGACCTTTTCATTAGGTTTTCGACTTAAAAGCTCAGATAACTGCCAATCTTCTGATGTTTGAGCTTCAGCGTTCTCAATATGTTGAACATAAATAATTTCGATATTCTTGCTTCTAGCCTGGTTTTGTAAATAAGAAATTTTGTCCAATAGACTATTTGTCTGAAAACCGGTTTCCACTAAAATATTCTGAACATCAATGATTATAAAAGCCGTTTTCATTTAGTCCTCTTTCAAATAGTGCACAAAGGCGTTATAGGTTTCAAGGGTTTGGGGATAGATGGGGAATCCCTGATGAGCTAGATGCTCCACGGTACGAGCTGTTTCGTAGGCCACTGCCTTATTGAGCGATAGCTCAGCAATTTCACGCGCCACATCCACTCCAGGAAATGCCCGATTGTGCTCGATATAGTCTGCTACATAGATAACCTTATCTAGGTCTGTCATCTGACCAGCCCCAACTGTATGGATTTCAATAGCTCGCAGAATTTCAGAATCTTGCAAGTTCAAAGCTTCCTGAATCTTGTAGATGCCGACCATACCATGCCAGACATTATTGCCCCAGTTTTTGAGGTCAGGGTCTAGCTGATAACGGTCAATCAAGTCTAGAAAATCCTGATCTGACAGCTTTTTAGCATAGTCATGAAGAAGGCCTGCTAAACCTGCCTTCTCAACATCCACTCCAAATCGTTGGGCTAGTTCTATGGCTGCACGCTCCACACCCAAGCAATGGGTTAAACGTTTTTCAGGTAGAAGCTCTGCCATTTTTTCCAACAAAGTCTCACGAGAGCAGTTGATATAGTCTTGATAGGCCATCAGTAAAGCCCCTCCTTCTCGATGTAGTCTAGCACTGGCTGAGGTAGGAGAAAGTTGGGTTTTCGTCCTTGGGCAAGGAAGTCACGCACCATGCTGGATGAGATATCCATGAGAGGCACATCCACCCAGATAACGGGATAGGAAGTCCCTGCCTTGTAGCGTGGGCGCTGAACCCCTACAAACTGAACCATGTCGACCAGCTCATCAATTCGGTACCACTTAGGCAGATAGTCTACCATGTCGGCACCGATGATAAAGTAATAATCCGTATCAGGATGTTGCTCTGTCAAGACTTTCATGGTGTCGTAGGTATAGGAAATGCCCTTGCGCTCCAACTCAATGGTTTCAATAGCTAAACCTTCGATTCCCTCAATCGCCAATTCAAGCATCTTGAGACGATGGTGTTCAGAGATGGTTTCTTTTTTATCTACGTGAGGAGGTTGGTATTCAGGCATGAGCAGAACCTGATCCAGTCCCAACTGTTGCCGTACTTGGTCCGCAACAATGAGATGGGCATTGTGAACAGGGTTAAAATTCCCCCCTAAAATCCCGACTTGTTTGCGTTTTTTCTCCTTGATTTCTGGCTCCAACTCTACCTTGGTAAAGGGAGTCAATAGTTCGATTGCCATAGGCTAGTCTCCTTTATTTCTCTGTAAAAACAGTTATTTGGAGTAGGTTTTTAGATTTCTTTGACTTTTTTAGAAATCTTGCGATTCTCTTTCTTGCTAGACTGTTTAAACAAAATCAAGATGCGTCCGATTTTTTGGACTGTATCCACACCGATTTCTTCTTCCAAGATTTCAGCTACTTCGTGGATATTTTCATCTGTGTTTTGCAAGAGCGTTACTTTAATCAATTCGCGTGCGTCAAGTGCCTGACGAACGCTGGTTTTGATTTGGTCGTTCAGTCCATTTTTCCCGATTTGGATGATGGGTTTGAGGGTGTGTGCCTGACTGTTAAGGAAGGCACGTTGTTTTGATGTTAATGACATAATTTCTTAAAAGAGTTTCTCTTTATACTTTTCTAAAGTGGTGGCGGACGTCAGCAAAGTCCTTCGGACTTTCATGACTAAAATTTGAGCCTAAGGTCTCAAATTTTCCGCAGTTGGTACAATCACTTGTACCAACTGACACCACAGCGAAAAGTATTCGTTATGGGCTCGCAAGGCTCGCCCGAATTTAGACAACTCTTTCCTTTCTGTGTTTAAATAATTGCTTTTCGTGTGACGACGGCGACTCCTTCTGGTGCCCAGACTGCGACTTTTGCTGTGCCTGTTACACGGATCCAGCCGAGTCCAGAGATGACTAGGTCTGTCTTTTCCTTAATATTAAAGACATGCTGGACTAATTTTGGAAAATCTTCTTTTTCCTTACTATTTGGTGGTGTCAGAAGAGTTCCGACGTGCTTATCGTAAAAGGCACTAGCGCCTTCAAGCTTAGTACGGTGGAGTTTCAATTCATTGTCAAAGAAGGCTGTGAATCCTTGCTTTTCACCCGCAATGAAATCAAAGCGTCCGAGACCACCTAAAAACAGGGTTTGTTCAGGATTGAGCTGATAGGTTTTAGGTTTAATTTCCTTTTTAGGGCTGACATACTTGAGGTTTTTAGCCGTCAAGTAATGGGCCATCTGGTGGCGGTGGATGATCCCCGGCGTATCATAAATATAAGATCCGTCGTCAAGCGGAATCTCAATCTTATCCAAGGTTGTCCCTGGGAAGCGCGAAGTCGTGATGACATTCTGATCACCCGTGATTTCTTGGATAATAGCATTGATAAGAGTTGATTTTCCAACGTTGGTCACACCGACCACATAGACATCACGGCCCTTACGGTAGTGTTCAATCTTGTCAATGACTTCCTTAATGGCATGTTTGTTTTGTGCCGAAGTTAGGACAACATCGACTGGACGAAGGCCTTCTTCGTGGGCACGCTCCATGAGCCACTGGCTAATCTTGCTCGGCTTAACTGACTTAGGGAGGATATCTTTTTTATTTCCTACCAAGAGAACATCGTTGCCCGATACAAAACGTGGCAAGCCTGGGATGACAGAGCCATTAAAATCAAAGATATCAATGACATTGACCACTAAGGCATCACTGTCTCCCACATCGTGCAAGAGCTTGAGGAAATCATCGTCCGTCAACTGGACATCCATGATTTCATTATAGTGGCGGAGACGGAAACAGCGTTGGCAATAGACTTCGCCAGTCTCCAAACCTTTTTCAAGTGCCGACTGGGGAGTAAATCCAAGTCCAGCCTTGTCTGTCGTCTGAATGGTTGCTCCACAACCAATACAGAGAATTTCTTCCATAGTTAAATTCCTTTTTTATATGTAATCGGTCCGTACTTTTCAGTGATTTTTCGCATGACACGACGCTCACGAGCTCGGTTAATCTGCGTTTTGATCGAGTCATGTTGGACCAAGGGTTTGACTAAAATCGAGCGAATGCCAGCACGGTGGGCTGCACGAATATCTGTCATGAGCTGATCGCCAACCATGACCACTTCACTTTTCTCATAGTGGAATTCCTTCATGGCACGGTCAATTCCCAATGTGAAGGGCTTCAAGGCCCAATAAATGTAATCAATTCCAAATTTCTCAACTGCTCGTTGGACGCGTTTTTTAGTGTTATTTGATACCACAATGATGCGAATGCCCGCGTCCCGAAGATCATGTAGCCATTGCTTCATCTCTGGCGTCCCGTCAGGGTTGTTCCAAGCAATGAGGGTATTGTCCAAATCGACCAAAACAGCCTTGATTCTATGCGCCTGCAGGCTTGGGACTGTCAGATCATAGACTGCTTCCACAGCAAAGTCTGG
This sequence comes from Streptococcus sp. Marseille-Q7156, assembly GCF_965119495.1. Next base: position 1,413,886 of record NZ_CBCPLU010000001.1, read on the forward strand.
CATGTAGTTTTCAATCACCATTTTGGCTCCTTTTCTTTTATTTTCTAGTAATTTTCTTCAGCCATTGAGATAAGGCCACCCATAAAATCAAGCTAGTCATTAAGATATAAATCCAAGCATTTGGCTCTTCTGTAAATGGTAGAGGAACATTCATTCCGAAGAAACCTGTAATAACCGCAAGTACTGCTAGTAAGACGGAGATAATAGTCAAAATTGACAAACTATCATTCAAGTTATTGTTTAGGATGTTGTTGTAAGAAGCTGAGAGTTGTTGCAAGACTTGAGAAATCAAGTCTGTCATAGACACCAACTGATGGGCTTCAATCATGGCATCATCAAACTGCTCTCGTTCGACATCATTAAATCTCCGATAAAGAGCATGGCCCTGGATATGTTCCAAGAGGAGTCGATTTTGTTTTGCTGCTGCTGTCAAGTAAACCATACCAGTCTCCAAGTCAGAGAGGGCGAAGAGATTTTTCTTTGTTGTAGTTTGACGTAGCAAGGCACTAATTTCGTCCTTACTTTTATCCATCTCTTCAATGACAGGATAATAAGCGTTACTGATAATCTCTAAACCAGCAAAGAGAAACTTGTAAATAGAAAGCGACTCATGGCTATCCAGATAAGCTGACATCTGATCAATGACATAAGCATTCTTATGGTTGCTGATGGTAATCATTCGTTGTCTTTCGACGATAAAGGTCATCGGAATCGCTTCATAATATTCTTTGTCTTTTTCTAAATCAAGAACATTATAAATAAAGGTTACCGTCTCCGTTTCACGGTTATAATCCATATGAGCTCGTTCATTTCTATCCAGAGCATACTCAATGGTTTCCTTGTCCAATCCATAGATGTCAGAAAGATCTTCCATATTTTTAATCTTATCCACATCAAGGTCTATCCAGGTACAACCATTGCCCAACTGCTTTTCTAAAACCATCTTTTCTCCTTTATTAAACTCTTTCTATTGTACCATAAATCTGCTAAAATTTCAGGCCTGGTCTGTACGAGAGAAATTGCTGACAACGGTGATATTCCGATTGGGAACGAAGTGCAGAACCTGGTCTTCTCCTCTGAGTTGCGTTGTTCGAATGCCGACGCTGACAACCTTGCCCGATACAGTAATAGGCCCATTTGTCAGAACAACCTCATCTCCCACATCCAGTTGACGTTCGAAGAGGATGAAAAAGCCATTGATGACATCAGATAGAAAACCTTGGGCTCCCATACCAATAGCCACCCCAGCAATCCCAGCCCCTGCCAGCAAACTAGAAACTGGCAAACCCAAAATAGACAAGATACAGTAAAGTAAAAAGAAATAAAGGGTATAATTAAACACATTTTCTAGCAGGCGTGAGATAGTTTTCTGACGCCCGACATCGTGATGAGACATTTTTAGAGAAGGTTTAACAATTCTCTGCACCATGGTATGGAGCAATTTCTTAGCTATATAAAAGAGTAAAAATAAGAATAAAAGAGAAAGTAACTTGGTTAAGATATTCTCGATAATCGCTGTTACATCAAGCTTATTAAGGTAGGTTTGAATAAATTCTTTCATAGAAAACTCCTTTCATTTATTATACCATACTTTCATAAAGTGTCATTCTCCATAAATATTCAAAAATAATTTCAAAAATAGACAGAAAATTCTTGATTTTAGTTCATATTTATACTATAATCATAAACATTACACAACAAAGGAGATTGTTATGAAAAAATTTATTCATGCTTGGAATAAGGCAAGCCTAATCAAACGTATCTTGATTGGCATGCTTATTGGAGGAACCCTAGGACTGACACTTCCTAACATTTCAGGAATTGGCCTGCTCGGAGATCTCTTTGTTGGTGGCCTCAAAGCCATCGCACCGATTCTGGTCTTTGCCCTCGTTGCCAATGCCCTTTCCCAACATCAAAAAGGGCAAGATAGCAACATGAAAACCGTTATCTTCCTTTACTTAGTAGGAACATTTGCGGCTGCCCTTATCGCTGTACTAGCAAGTTTCATCGTCCCTGTTGAAATTACCCTAAATAGTGCCAATACAGAAATCGCACCACCAGATGGAATTGGTCAGGTTCTCAGTAATCTCTTACTTAAACTGGTTGACAATCCAGTCAATGCCCTTATTACTGCCAACTACATCGGTATCCTATCTTGGGCAGTTGTTTTCGGGATTGCCATGAGAGAGGCCAGCAAAAATAGTAAAGAATTATTGAAAACTATGGCTGATGTAACTTCTAAGATTGTCGAATGGATCATCAACCTAGCTCCATTTGGAATTCTTGGCCTTGTCTTTAAAACCATCTCTGATAAAGGAATCGGAAGCCTAGCCAACTATGGAATCTTGCTTGCCCTCTTGGTGACAACTATGTTCTTTGTGGCTCTGGTAGTCAATCCATTGATTGCCTTCCTCTTTATGAAGAGCAACCCTTATCCCCTAGTTTGGAAATGTTTGCGTGTCAGCGGTGTGACAGCCTTCTTTACTCGTAGTTCTGCTGCCAACATCCCTGTCAACATGAAACTTTGCCACGACCTTGGACTGGATCCAGATACCTATTCTGTTTCTATCCCACTTGGTTCTACTATCAACATGGCCGGGGCAGCGATTACTATTAACGTTTTGACCCTTGCTGCAGTAAATACTTTGGGAATCCCTGTTGACTTTGCCACAGCCTTTGTCCTCAGTGTGGTAGCAGCTATCTCAGCCTGTGGTGCTTCTGGTATTGCCGGAGGATCCCTCCTTCTTATCCCAGTTGCTTGTAGCCTTTTCGGTATTTCTAACGATATTGCCATGCAAGTTGTTGGGGTTGGTTTTGTGATTGGGGTCATCCAAGACTCATGTGAAACAGCCCTTAACTCTTCTACAGACGTCCTCTTTACTGCCGTTGCCGAATACGCAGCAGCCCGTAAAAAATAGCGCATAAAGACAAGCCTGCTCAGGTCTTGTCTTTTACGCTTTTATTCTAACTTACCAGGAAATTCTTATGTCTATTAGCCAACGTACGGCCAAGCTCATCTTAGCTACCTGTCTTGCCTGCCTTCTTGCTTATTTTCTCAATCTTTCCTCAGCTGTCTCGGCTGGAATCATCGCTCTCTTGAGCCTATCTGATACACGTAGAAGTACTTTAAAACTGGCCCGCAATCGGCTCTTTTCCATGCTTCTGGCTCTGGTTATCGGGGTTTTGGCTTTTCACTTGAACGGATTTCATATCTGGAGTCTTGGCTTCTATCTGGCTCTTTATGTTCCCCTAGCCTATAAGATGGGCTGGGAAATTGGCATCACACCAAGCACGGTTTTGGTTAGCCATCTCTTGGTTCAAGAGTCAACCTCTCCAGACCTTCTAGTCAATGAATTCCTTCTCTTTGCTATCGGTACAGGATTTGCCTTACTTGTAAATCTCTATATGCCTTCACGTGAAGAGGAAATCCAGCACTACCACACGCTGGTTGAAGAAAAGTTAAAAGATATTCTCCAGCGCTTCAAATATTATTTATCCAGAGGGGATGGACGCAATCAAGCACAGCTGGTAGAGGAATTAGACACCCTTTTGGAAGAAGCCCTCAGACTGGTCTACTTGGATCACTCTGACCACTTCTTTCACCAAACTGACTACCATATCCACTACTTTGAGATGAGACAGCGACAAAGTCGTATCCTACGAAATATGGCCCAGCAAATCAACACCTGTCACCTAGCTGCCAGTGAAAGTCTGATTTTGGCCCAGCTCTTTTCAAAAATTGCAGGGCAACTGAGCCAGACCAATCCTGCTTCTGATTTACTAGATGAAATTGAACGCTATCTAGAAGTCTTTCGCAACCGCAGTCTGCCCAAGACAAGAGAAGAATTTGAAACTCGTGCCACGCTCCTCCAACTCCTACGCGAAGCCAAAACCTTCATCCAAGTGAAAGTTAATTTTTACAAAAAATATGGACAGTAAAAAAGAAAACTTCAGACAAATCACAAAAAGTGAATATCTGAAGTTTTCTTTTATTTGTAAGTTATCACCATGAAGGTTAATAGTAAAACGAATAGGGCCAAACTCACTAATAAAGTGAGAACCTTTACTAAGGTGTTGCTCTGCCAGTAACTTGGTTTACCAATATTACTAGTCGCATCCATGGAAAATAGTTGATTTTGACGGGGTTGTATAGTTACCAATACAATCAAAGCAAGAGATAGGATAATAGCTAAAACAATCAGTATTTCAATCATAGGTCTACCTCAAAATTCCCAGCAAAGTGAAGAGCAAACCAATCAGAATCATCAAACCCAGTAAGAGTGAAAAAGTTTTACTAATCTTTTCCCCTCGGGTTTCTTTTTCCTTCTTGATAGGTTTTTGTTTCAACTCTTCCATGCGACCTTCAACGTCTTTGTAAAATAAATCTTCGTCTGACATGTTAGCCTCCTAAAACAGTTTGCATGGTTTCCTGATATCGCACCAAGTCAACATAGTTTGCATGTTGGCCTTGTTTGCCAAGTGCCCGACGCATTTGATCAACATCTGAAAGGGTCAGTTTAATGGTCTCAACCAAAGCAGAAACCTCACTACTTTCAAATAGATGGTCTGGAGCGATATAAAGTCTATTGTGGACCGTTTGATTGAAGCCCAGAATCAAGAGATTGTGCTCAAAGGCCTGACGCACTGCCTGTAGCAACTCATTGCTGTGGTTTATATCCAAGTAAATATCCGACAATTGATACAGTTCCTGAATCTTCTGTGGACTAGCGTTCTGGTAAAGAACCACATTAGGATAACGAAGCATGTCTAAGAGCTTAGAAGACATCTCTGTCACCGCTGCGATACGGAAAGTGACATCAGGCAAGGCTTCTACTATCGCTTCTACTTGCTCAATCTGATCTGAATTGGTCAAGATTAAGGCATCTCGTCTTAGGAAATTATCGCGTTTGAACTGGTAATGATAACCCAAGTGCACAAACTGATTATGATATTTCTCGTCAGTCAACTCTAAAGCGCGCTCATAAGTCGCCTTGTTGGGAATGATGATTTTCTTAGTACGCACATCATCACTTTCCAAAATCAACTGCATATTGCCTGGAATAGCATCATAGAGAGGTTCCTGCCAAACTAGGATATCTGAGCCAGACTTATCTGGATGATGGAAGGAAACCAAGAAAGGAGTCGCTAAGGTATTAAAGATAAGCTGAGTTGTATCTATTTCCAAATCTTGCAAAAAGAAAGTGATAAATTCAACCTTATTTGCAAAGTAACGAATAGACTGACCAGGTAAGGTCAATAAGATATCACCCGTCACATGGTTTTCAAGTAAAACCTCCTGACCATTAACATCTTGGTAAACCGTCATAATCGGCTCACTATCTGCGCTATGGGTCGTTGTCGCAAAGCAAGCTCCAAAGCGATTGTAGTGGTCAATCTGACGTACTCGACCTTCCAAGTCTTTCCAATCTACCTGTTTAACCAAGCGGGCCTGCAAACCATCAGCATAATGAATGACGGCTCTCTCCTGTGTCATATCTTCAATACGAGCAGACTGATTATCTCCTGAGATTTCCCAAAAAGCTGGAACAGGAACTTGGTTAAAATAGAGAGGTTTTCCCTTTTCATATCCTAGATAATAAGTAAAAGGAGAGACCAGACCATCAGGTAGAAAACCATCTGCATCGATGACTACTCCAAGTTGAGAAAGACCAGTAGCGACTAGACTTTCATGTAAATCTCGACTTTCCTGACTATAACGATCATAAAGTTCAATCATGAAGCACCTCCTCTACTGTTTTCTTCCACTTTTCTAAAATTTCTTCGGTTAAGAAGCCTTCTGCAATTTGATAAGAATGGGTACGCATATCCGCCAAACGATTTTCTTGATATAGTTGACAAATCTTAGCTGCATAAGCTTGCTTGATTTGATCTTCCACATGGTCAGATGAACTTGGAATCAAATAACCATTTTGCCCATCTTCTATAAAGGTCTGATTGCCATAAGGCACATCAAAACCAATTAGTGGTAAACCTGAACCAATAGCTTCCATCAAGGTCAAACCAAATCCTTCACTGGTAGAAGCCGTCAAGTAGACCTCATACTGGCTATAAATCTGCGAAAGTTCCGCATGTCCCTTGAGTTGGATATAGTCCTCCGCCTGATGAGTTGTAATAATGTCTCTAAGCAGAGAATCTTCTCCACCGCTACCATAGATATCAAAGGTTAATTCAGGAATTTCCTTACGCGCCTCAATGACCGCCTTGACCAACCAGTCAATGTGTTTTTCTTTGGCAAGACGCGAAGCCGTAATCAATGAAAATGGCTTACGTCCCTGACTTGACTCAGTTAATGCATCAATACTTCCTACAGGAATGGTAACAATCCTTGGTTGGTGCTGGGTGTATTTGGCAAATTGCTCTTGCAGAACTTCTCTCTGTCTATCAGTGGACACGATAAAGAAATCAACCTTATCTGCATTGGTAAACTGGTAGTCGTAATAGTTGTTCCAAAGGATATAGTCCTCATTTGTAGCATTTTCACTATAATGCTCCGCATGAACAACTACCGCTAAATGCGCTGCTTGTGCTTCCTCAAAAACAACCTGACCAATGCCTGTCTCCCTATCGAGAATGACCAAATCAGACTTGTTCAAATTCAAAGATTTCATAAAGGCACGCATAAAAGCTTGCTTCCCATAGAAAATCTTATCCTTGAAACGATAAACTTCTTCCTTCCCTTGATTCATCAAGATATCATAGGCTGGAGTCCCGTCTTCATTATAGAAAGTTCTTTGGTATAGGACTGCAACATTATCCTTGGGAGCAAAATACTCGCTACAATAACGCGTATAAGAAAAGTAATCCTTGCGAATCAGTTTTCCTTTAAAGACATACTCTGCGTGTTGAACAAGATCCTTTTTCTCATCTACTAAATAACAAGTGATAAACTTGTCTTGGTCAGAAAAGAAAAGACGTAAGACCTTGCCATTTTTTTCCCTTCGTTCCTCTATACCTTCAAAATAAGCCAAAACATCATCCACTGTCACTCTAGTCGGTGCAATCTTGATATCTGTGAAATGATTATAAAGCCAGATAACTTGATCATCATCAAAACCAATATTGGCTGTTAAGTGCTGAATATTATCGGCTAAAATCATATCTGTAAAGATAAACTTAGAGGACAGATTTAATTTTCGAAAAACACCAGCACGATAGGCTTGTGCGTATTCAACACCGCTACTAGCCCATCCAAGTCCTAAATTTATATTGTAAATTGTCATATTTTCCTCTTTTTATGGGAAATGAGTCATAATCTCACCCTTAGGAGTGACTTCAACCAAGCCCATCAGGAGATTACGCACCATATCCGCACGAATTTGTTCTTTCATGGTTTCAAAGCCTGCATAGGCTTCTTGATAGTACTCTACGATTGGATTTTTCTGACTATTAGATTGACCACCGATAGCCATAGATAACTGTTGTAGATAGTCTACCTGCTCTACCCAGTTGTCATCAATAGCCTTGAGCATAGAAAGTCGTAAAAACTGTTCATACAAGCCATGTTCCTCAAGCAATTCTTTCTTTTCAGAAAGTTCTTTATCAATCACCTGTTTCATAAAGCTACGAACTGCAGTTTTGTCAGTCACATTTACATAGTCTGGAACTTCTTTAATATGAAAACTAATATTGGTCACAATGAAGTGGAAGAGTAACTCTCGGCTTTCATAACTTGAAGAGGTCACTTGCCCTATGTAGCTAGCAATGATTTTCTCAACAACATCCTCTAAGTCACGAGAACCATCTATTAGACGATTTCTTTCTTTATAGACCATATCCCGTTGAATATTCATACTCTCAGCATATTCTAGAGTCTGACGACGTGCCGAACGTCCAGCACTATCACTGGCATGCTGAGCCTTTTCGACTAGCTTCCGGTATTTACGACCTTCCAATACTTCAGGTTGAGTCATATCTTGAACCTGATAATCTTTGTACTTTTTATGCACCCAAGATGGCCCAAATTTCTTAATAACATCATCTTCTAAGGATACAAAAAACTTACTCATACCAGGATCTCCTTGACGACCAGAACGGCCACGAATTTGCAGGTCAATCCGTTGGCTTTCCATTCGCTCCGTTCCAATAACAATCAAGCCTCCAAGTTCTGCAACCCCCTTACCAAGCTTGATATCCGTACCACGTCCTGCCATAGAGGTAGCCACTGTAACAGCCCCCATCTGACCTGACTCAGAGATGATTTGGGCCTCACGCGCCGCATTATTAGCATTTAAAACATTATGGGCAATTCCCTCTCGAAGCAAGAGTGACGAATAAAGTTGAGACATTTCAACTGAGCCTACAAAAACGAGTAGGGGATTTCCCTTAGCATGGTATTCTTTGATATACTCCAAAGAAGCATACACTTTTTCAGGTAAAGTGACATATAGATTATCTGGATAGTCAATCCGTTGTCTAGGACGATTGGTTGGAATGCGCACTACAGACATATTGTAAGTTTCAAGAAGCTCTTTTTCTGCGACTTTACCTGTTCCCGTCATTCCAGACACCTTATTAAACATCTTAAAAAGGCTCTGATAGGTGATAGAAGCCATGGCCCGTGTTTCTGGAGATAATTTGACATGTTCCTTTGCCTCAATAGCCTGATGGAGACCTCCCTGTAGTTTGGTCATTTCCATTAGACGCCCCGTCCCCTTATCTACTAGTACCATCTCATTCCCACGAATAACATAGTCCTTGTCTTTTGTATATAGCTTGTGGGCTCGGATCGCATAAACTAAATGACGAGCAAAGGTTGCATTATCCTCATTATAAAAATGGTCAATCCCTAAAAAACTTTCAGCAGCTTTAGCACCTTTAGTGGTCAACCAAATCTCATCCTTTTCCTCTTTAAAGATATAGTCTTCCCCTTCTACCAACGTCGTTACCAGCGTATCAATAATACCGTAGTGATTAGACTGAACACGCGGAGCACCAGCAACAATCAGAGGAGTTTGAGCGCTATCTAGTAAAATATCATCTATTTCATCAATGATGACATAATCAAAAGGACGTAAAAATTTAGATGATTCATCAGAAGCTAAATTATCATTCAAATAATCAAATCCCAATACACTATTGGTTGTGTATATAATATCTGATCCATAAATAAGTCTTTTTTCCTCAGGTGTATATTCTTCACTAGGATCACCTGTAAAGGGAATACCAATGGACAAGCCTAAAAAACGATAAACCTGCCCCATTTCTTCAGCATCACGCTTAGCAAGATACTCATTTGTTGTAATAACCATCGTTCCCTTGCCTGTTAAGGCATTAAGATATACAGGCATAGTAGCCGTCAAGGTTTTCCCCTCACCCGTATTCATCTCCGCTACATTACCTTGATGAATAACAATTCCTCCCATGACCTGTACATCATATGGGAACATTCCTAACACCCGTTTATCTGCTTCGCGTACTACTGCAAATGCCTCAACCAAAAGATCATCCACCGTTTCTCCTTTAGCAAGACGTTGTCGAAACTCCACTGTTTTTGCCGCTAATTTTTGATCAGATAGAGATTCCATTTCCCCTTTTAGGGCATTAATCTTTTTTAAAATCCTTTTGACTTTCCGCAACTGAAAATCTTGACCAAAACTTTTAATCACGATTCATCTCCTCGATATAAAAATCATAAAAGTCTAACGACTCAAAACCTGCACTTAAAAGAGAAACTTCATAGATGTAGGCTTCTTTGGGATAAGTAAATATAAATTGTTTAACTTTTTCTACCTTTTCTTCAATTACAGACCCATAGCGGTCAAAAAATCTAATTTTTATATATAATCCTTGTTCGGGTTGACAATTGAAATTCATACTTATTTGATAATCCTGTCCTCTTTTTAATAAAGGCAGACTAACTTGTGTTCTAGATCCTTGATAGTTTAAACTAGAAGACCAGCTCCTCAAAATTTCTCCAGATGTTACCAAAGGATTATAGAGATTGACATGATTTTTACTGTGGTAGAACACCTGTGTACCATACATAAATGTCCCTCCAACTTCTCCCCACTCTATTCCTTGTCTTTGTTTGATAATCATTCATCACCTCTCCCAAAATCTGCTTCTAAGACCATACGATAAAAGTGCAAAAACCAAGCCACATTGGTATCCGTATCATCATTATGTCGTCCCGCTGTTCCTTTGGAAAGTATTTTCGCTCCTGTATAACATAAGTGATCAACTAATTGTTCATAAGCATGGCTATCCATATCTTCATCCTTCATATAAGATAGCCCAAAGATTGTATTTGAAAAATCTGCTTGTTTAAAAACTTTCCAAAAACGTTGATCTAATTCCAGCATATGTTTAGAACTAACTCCCCCAGTTTGATGGTGCAGAATATCAAAGGATGTATTAAATACTCCCGGAGCTTCTAACCGTCCACGACCAGCGATTGTTCCAATATTAGCAAGAGGTTTACCGACAATAATAGCATGAGGCTCAAAGAAGGCGCCATAATAAAGAGATGGAAATGTTCCCATAGAAAGACCTGACAAAATCAAATCTTTTTTATCAAATCCTAGATAATCTAGATAGTGAAGAATGGTTTCCTTTACCTTATTTTCTAGCTCCTCACTTCCCAAATAAAAGGCGCCACCTTCAAGACGTGGATCAGAAAACAAGATGAAAGGACAACCAAGATTTTTCAACATGTAATATCCTTCAAAACCTTCCGCAGAACGATACCCTGCAAAGTATACATTCAAAGGAGGTTTAAAATCTCCAGGATGGAAGAAATAATTAATTTCTTCACGCTTACTATCGTGTAAGATATTCCCCCCCAAGAAAAACTTCCCAAATTGCTTACGAGTCCAACGTCTGTGTAGACTTCCTAATTGAAGCACTCCCTGACCACGTGCTAAAATAGAGATTGCTAAATAACCTTTAGATTCACCTGGAATGACGAATGCTTTTTCCAAATCGGACTCATTTAGGACTATCTCCTCCGTAATTTCTGAAACTGATCCTTGTTTTATTTTCTTTATACTAACTTGAAATTCTACCCCATCACTTTTTTCATACTCTAACCACAATTCAATAGGACGTTCTTCTTCTAACATCACATTATAGCTCCAAAAAGCTAACTGAGAAAATTCTTCTCCAAAATCTCCCTCTAATCTTAAATGTTCAAATCCTTGATAAGAAATCGAACCCTGAAAACTAGGGTTAACTTGTAGCATAAACGGATTCAACTTATCTCCATATCCGCCACCAAAGAGCGAAGTCGACAAATCTTCCAGTAATGTTTGAGGGTCTGAAAAATCAACAGCTTGAGCACAAGATCTTTTTAGAAATGATGAAATGGTCAAGTCTGTAGTTTCAAAACTTTTGTTATAAAAAAGAGTATGAGGTTCTATGTGATTTACAAACGGAAGTAAATCTTTCAGACACTGACCGTCCTCTATTAAAACAGTATGAAAACTGGTAATCCCATCCATTTCCATCACTTTTCTCAGAGCAAGAGAAGAATTAGGGCAAAAATAATACCAATCCATATTATCAGGAATTTCAAAATAATGTTTCCAATTGTAAATTCCAATTTGTAAAATTTTAAGATTTTTTGACATCTGTGATTTCTCCTATCCAATTTTGGAGTTTTTCTAAAAACATCTGTCCCGTATGTTCCTTGATTTTTTCTACAGAGTAAATCAAGGCTTGATTCCACTCCTTAAGTGTATCCAAATAATAATGGATTGCCTTTTGAAGTTCTGATAAATCAGAAATAAGATAACCGTTCTTTAAATGATCCACATAAACTGTTTTCACTCGATTAATTTGAGGAATCCCTGCACTAATTCCAGCAATTTGAGTATAAAGATGAGGAAGTTTACCTAAGTCTACAATTAAACGTACAAATTCCAAGGTTTTAATTAAATCCAGTTCGTCATTCATATTAACGATTTGATATCTCAGCTCCTCTACTTTATTATCCTCTAAAGGATTTTCTGAATCGCCATAACCCGCATCTTTTTCCAAGGATTGACTATCGATTCTCTCTTGTACAATCTTCTGAATTAAATCCTCAAACTGCTCTAGCAGTTCTTCATTCGTCGCAAAGGTACCAAATATCAATTCCACATCTTTTGTTTTCGAAACAAAATCTAATATTTGATATATTTCCTCTTCATCAATTCCCTCTTCAAAATGAAGCTGATAATAAATAAAAGAGGTTTTTCTTGTCTGGCTACTCCCCAAACGTAGACGAGTATCAAAAGGAGACAAATGTTTAAATCCTTGCACACTCTCTGGATACAATTCTTTTAAGAGTTGCAAACTATCTTCCCTATCTACCAAAGTAAAGTCTACCTTATTGAATATTGGCAATAAAGCAGGAAATGTATCTTGAGGATTTCGATCAATAAAGAGACTCAAAATCTTATGACTGTCTTCAGGTAAAGTTCTCATAATCAAATCATTGTGAACTTGATGGGCTGGGATAATAAATAAATGATTCTTTTTATAAATTTTACTTAGTCGTTTTTCAAAAAATTCCTCTACTATCTCTCCTATATGATTATAACTCAATAATTTAAAACGATAACCAAATATTGGATTAATCTCAATACGTCCACCATCCTGCAAGTGCTCTCTAAACTGCCAAATTCCCTTAGTATTCAGATAATCTTGATAGTAAGCTACATCATCTTTAAAATAAATAACACTAGATACTAGCCCCCTATCATCCATAATAAACTGTTCAGAACGTTGACCTTGACTATTGAAGTATTGGATATGACTAATAAAACCTTCTACACCATGTTCTACCTGTGCATACGGTCTACCTTTCCTCTGCACCAATATAGCAAATGGACTATAAATAAATTCACACTCACTATCCCATTCAATATCTTTAAGATTTAAAATCTGTGAATGTTCAACAGAAAAATCTTGCATATCATCAAATACAGAATAAGCTTCTGTCTCTAAAACACCATGACGATGTAAAAAATAACGAAGATGAGGTTGGTAGGATAAAACCAACAACTGTGAACCTAAGCCCTGCTCCTGTAATAATCTAAGTTGATTAAAGGTATCATCAAATTCAAGTTTAAAAAAAGTACGATACCAAGGAATTAAATCAAAATGCCATGGTCTATCAGTCCCATACCATGCTGGAATAAAATAATACATATTCACCTCCTAGATAAGTGGTTTATAAGTTTCGTTCATTCTTAAAGCCTTTACTTCATCTTTTACATTAAAAATCATTCCATTAAGCATTAAAAACAAACCAGGAATCATGGCCACTCGCAACAGTTTTTCATCAAACAAAACAAGGAGCATTGGCAAACCAGCCATAACCACATTAATAATTCCCCCTACAATAGAAAAGCGGAAAACTAGAGCGTTGATAAAACGACTAGTCTCCTCACCTGGATATACTCCATAGATATATTCACCTGACTTTTTCATTCTATCAGCAATCTGATCTCCACTTACATTTACAAATGCAAATGCAATACTAAAAATAAATAAAATGACTATATATAAATAAATCCATAGTGGCTCACCCATTTTATATTGATCAGACAACTCCATATATATGGGATTTTCTGGAAATATAGCATGTAGAAGAAGCAAGACATAAGTAGGTAAACTCATAAAAGTCATAACATACATATACGGCATTCCCCCAGCAGGATTTAGCATTACCTCAAAATAAGAATATCTCTTAAATCGACTATGCAGTCCAACTTTATGCACAGGTAAACGATATCGCGCTCGATACAATATTGAAACAATATAAGTAAAAAGAACTCCCATCAGAACTAATAATAGAATACTGATATAAGATATATGAATAACTTTAAACGTTTCAATCATATCCTGCGGAATAGTCAATACCATACTTGATAACAAAATAACCATCGGACCGCCTATACCGTTGATAGCATTGATATCTGACAGCCAAACTAAAAAGAAGGTTCCTGCAATCAGCAAAAGAGTATTCATCAAAATAATCAGAGTTGAAGAAAAGATTGGCTGGATAGGAAGTTTTAAGGAAATAACCAACGACTGGATAATCGCAATAAATAAGGTTATATACATTCTCCTCCTATCTTGGACTTCTATTGAAAGAGATGAAATACCTAATCGTTTAGAGAAAGATAACATCTGCCATAAAAGCATCGAAGACATCCAAGGAGAAAGGCCTACCGAAAGCAAAGAAAGACTCCTCAGGTTTCCACCTGTAAGAGCTGTAGAAAAAGCTAGATAGGCAGTTGAACCACCTAAAAAATCTCTGCTATTTACATTAACAAAAGGAAGAGTTAGCCTACTTCCCAAGACATAAATAAAAATTAAAAATAGGGTCACAAGACCTTTTTTTACTATTATAGACGAAAAAATGTTTTTCATATCCAATCCTTTGTTTTCTTAACTTCTAGAAAATCATCTAACTTTCAGCACATAATAAAAGAAAAATATAGCCTTTTAGTTCAAACATAGTATTTTTTGCTCTTCGAGTTACAGAATAGAAGGAAATAGCATTCTCAGAATTTCATCCCTCATTTTTGACTACTACCTTTTCATTAAATTCTATCTAGAAAACTATTTTAAAATAGGGCAACTATACATATAAATATAGATTAAAATTTTATAGTATATAACTTCTGCTCTTCTAATTATATCAAAAAAAGCAGAAAAATCTGCTTTTGAGTGCCTACAAGATATAAAAGACCTATCAATATTTCCATCACTTTATTCAATGTTAAACGTAAAATTACATTATTTTTGGACTATATTATATCTCCTTAAAAGGTAGTAGGTTGTGCTATCTATAAGTCAAGAAAATAGATCGTTTAATCACTTAATAAATATAGAAGTTCTGCATAGCGTTTAAAGATATCCGTATTTTGAAGTCCTGCTTCTTTTGCTTGATTGTAACGCATTTTTAAATTCATGACTATATTTTCTCTCTCATCTGCTACATTCCAGCCTTTAATAGCATAAACCGCCATTCGTTCCATCAAACAATCCAAAACATCAACCAACAACTTTTCAGTTATTCTACTGCTAATACTGTCCACTCCCACTCTATAATTATAAAGAGCTTTATGAATATAAGTCGAACGGCATGACTCTGCAAAAAGACGATAATTAGTACGAGTATCTTCAATCGTTTTCCCTTTAGGAAAAGAAATAGTATCAAACAATCTACGCGCAAACAAGATTCCCCAACTTGTTGTAAAAGAAAAATCTTTACGTTCTAATAAGGGGAGTTGCTGGATGAGTTCCTCATCGCTATAATGAATCTCATAATAATCATCAAAGATGTGAATCCAGTAACAGTTCTCTTTCACATCAAACTTCTTATAATTCGATACAACTACTTCTGCATCATTAAACAAAGCTGCACGGTACAGATCCTCTACATAAGTCGGTTCTATCCAGTCATCTGAATCAACAAAGGAAAGAAACTCCCCTTGCGCCCTCGCAATACCAACATTTCGAGCATCCGACACGCCACCATTTCCCTTTTCAATATAATGAAAACGACTATCATTCTCTAGATACTCCTGACAAATCATTCCAGATGAATCTGTTGAACCATCATTTACGAGTAACAATTCAAAATTAGTATAAGTTTAATTCAGAATACTATCTAAACACTGATGTAAATACTTCTCTGTATTATAAATCGGAACAATAATACTGATCAATTCATTACTCATCTTCATTCTCCAGTTTCCCTTGATTGATAATACTTTCTAAATCAAGAAGATCAATCTTATTTTTCAACTTTTCCCACTCTTCTTTATATCCATAAACTTCTAACTCTGATAATCTTCTTTTCAACACATAGTTATACATTCTATATGTTTTTACAATATCAATCCCTCCCATATCTTTGGTTTCACGTATTCTTTCTTCCAAAGCATCAACATAATCCATGTGTGATAAGTTAAAAGTATTAGTTAAGCTATTTGGATTATATCGATAAGCATAGACAAACTGATTACTTACCGCTATCTTTTCTGCTTTTAAATAAAGTTTCCATGTTATAAATTGTTCTTCTGCGTATTTTCCATAAGGATATCGAATGCCCTCAAATAAACTGCGCTTATACAATTTCCCCCAAGCAGTTGAAAAACGCAAGAAATTTACATCTTCCATATCATCCATCTGTTGAACGGCATCAATCTTATCAATAAAAGTAATCGGTAACTTAGGGATATAGTGATCCGTAAAGAATTGAAAATAAGGTTCCTTGAAGTAGCAAAAGAAGCCTACCACTAAGTCTGATTCACTTAGCAGACTAGTTGCATATAGTTTTTCCAGAGCTTGCTCCATCAAAAAATCATCTGAATCAACAAAGGTTACATACTCTCCCGTAGCTCTATCTAAAGCATAGTTTCGAACGTCTGAGATTCCTCCGTTTTCCTTAACAAAATAACGAATCCGACTGTCACCTTCCGCATACTCCCGACAAATATCATCAGAAGCATCTGTCGAACCATCATTTATCAATAAAACTTCAATCTCTTGGTAAGTCTGATTCAAAATACTATCTATACATTGTCGTAAATACTGTTCCACATTATAAACAGGAACAATCACAGTAATTAACGGTCTCATCTAACGCTCCCATTCTAAAAGCTCTAACATCCGGATTACAGCCTTCTTAATTGGAAAATTTTCCCTAATCATCCTCCCAATTCGTTGCGTATTTTCAAGAATATCAGCATAACGTTCTTCTGTTAACTCTTTGTATTTCTCCGTTAACTGCTCCAAGTCATCAACTACTAAACCAATTCCCTGGCATTCTACAAATGTAGCTAGTGCTGAGTCGCTCGATACAATAATAGGTAAATCTGCCGCAAGATAAAGAGAAGCTTTATGAGGAGCATTATATCGCTGGTATTCTGCATCACGACCTACTTTTTGAGGATAGGCAGTTGAAGCCCAAACTAAACCAAAACTGCCTTCAAGCATTGTCGGAAGCGCTTCATGGTCATAACTACCTCTAAAACGAAGGTTTTCTCTTTTTTCTATATCTAGACCATAGAGTTCAGGATTTGGTCCGTAAATGTTCATTTCAAACGCATCTGTCATGCCATTGATGAACATAGATTTGTGTAAATTCCCTACATAATCAATAGAAGGTTTTAATGTCCGTTCTTTTTTTGCCCCTTGAAAGGTAGTAAATCCAAAAATATCTAAACTTGTCATTATTGGATCCACGTCAGGTTTTAACAATCTCAAATCCGAGAGCAATCTTTCACGCATCCTTTCAGAGTGAACGATAATTCCATCTACATCTAGCAAATGAACAATATCCTGATGACCATCTATTACAGCACGGCGACTTTCCTCCTCATCAAATTGAATCCAATGTCCTAAATCGTGAATAATCACAACCACCTTTGCTCCTGCTCTACGAGCCTGTTCAAACAACTTTCTTCTATAAACATCTGAGGCCAATAAAATCCATTGTATAAATACAATATCTCCTTTTTTCACTCCTGCCATTAAGCCTGCAAAATGCCTATCCAAGCTTTCTGCAGGCTCATCATCCCACGCATAAGTATAAAGACTTAAAGGCTTAAACTGCAATTCTCTAACTAAAGTTTGTTCAATATCGTATCGGGCTTTACCATAAGCCCCATTTCTCCATAAAACTACTTCACTTTCTCCTGTTGTAGTTTCAGATGTAATCCAGTATGTCATTAATAACTCCTCTTTTGACTCTATATTTTCTTTATATAATCACACATTTCTTGAGGATTATCATTAGAAAAAACTTGATCCACATGGTATGGATTGACCACATTATTGAATGATAAAATAGGTTTTTTCTTCTCTACTATCTTTTCAATCACTTCTTGATTCTTAACCTCATGATTGATGTCCAAATATACATCACATAGCTCAATCAACTTCTTACAATTCCACTCCAAAATAGAGGGATATAGTCTAATATTTTCATATTTTCTCAATGAATTCAGATAATCTCCCATCAAAGTTGTAGCAGCAATATGAATAATAGAATTTGTTAAATTCATTGCTAAAAATTCAATTTGTTCTAATGATTGACTGGCAGTCATGATAAATATGTCACGTTTTTTTCTAGGTGTTTTATGACTCGTGATCTCTGACCAGTCCATCATTGAATATCTCCACCACACTTCTCTTAAACGAGAAAAGGAACTTAAATTCCAAGGCTTATCATCTGTAATGTAATGGATAACAGCAGGTAAAGGATTGGTTGATTTTTCCAGTACAAAATATTGTTCTCTTTCCTCAGCTAATCGATCATAACCTATTTGAAAATTATAGGTATCATCTAAAACTAAGTAGCGATTTTTCGCAAGCATATTTAGGACAGTTTGATCAGCCTCCAAAAGATTTTCATGCTCTCTATTTGTAATATCAATCAATTGCTCTTGAACATTTTCCTCTCTCCACAACTTATTATTGATCAGGAGCATCCCAGCATTAAAACGGTCTTCTAAACCATAGATTACTTTAGCTGCTGCTAATAGATTAGTACCTAAGTACAACTCAAAAAGTGCCGTCAATGGACGAGTCACAATAGTATCACTATCCAAATAAAGAACCAAATCTTCTTCAACAAATTGAGATATAAAATAGCGTGCAAACGTCATATGATTAATATGTGGTCCCAAAGGAGGTAACTTCCATGTTTCTGAGACCAATCCACTCGTCAACTTCACATCAACTAACTCACTCTGCTTCTGACCCATTTTTTCACGAACACTGATAAACCATTCCTGAGGAATATCTTGATTCAAAATATACACTTTACAATTATCATGATGATAACAAATTGACTTTAATGTTGCTTCTATATATCGAATATAGCCATAATCACCAGCTAAAACAAATGTTAATTTTTCCATTGTATTTACCTATTTCCATTTATTTTATTTTTCTATTAATTTGCAAATTCAATAAACATCAAATTGATGGTTTAATTTTTAAAAATTAAACATAGAAAATACTAGAATTCAATTAAATTCTAATACATTTTTTCCTTTATGAAAGATAATTAATACTCTTCAAACCATGTCAGCTTCACCTTGTCGTATAACTGCGTTTAGCCCTGCCTTCGTCAGTCTTATCCACAACCTCAAAACAGTGTTTTAAGCAACTTGTGTCTCGTTTGCTGTTTGATTTTCATTGAGTATAAGCTTCATTTTGATTTTTTGATACTATAAAATAAATTTGCAAAACAGTTGAAAAATATTCCTATCTTAAATTATAACATCATTTTCCTCTAAAATACAATAAAACCCCCTTGAAAAGTTAAACTTTTCAAGGGGGTTCTTTCATCATTTCTAATCAATAGGAAAACTTTTTAGATAATAATCTTATTAATCTTCTTGATCATTTTTACGGCGTTTCGCAAACAGACCTAAACCAGTCACAGCTGCCAGAGCTCCTAAAAGTACAGATGATTTGGAAGCTTCTGTACCAGTATTTGGCAATTGCTGTCTTGACTTACCTGCTGATTCTGATGGTGTTTCAGAAGATAATGTATCTGCTGATGCTGATGTGTTTGGTTTCGTTACATCTTTGTCTGTCTTAGTCAAGTCTGCACCTGGGATAACTGCTGTCTTACCTGCTGGGGTTGTGACTGTAGCGTTACCTTTATCATCTACGACTACTGTAGAGCCTGGGTTGACTGCTTTGACTTTGTCCTCAATCACTTTCTTCTCTTCTGGAGTGAGAGCGTTTGGATCAGATACAACTGTCTTATCTGCTGGGGTAACGATATCATTGCCTGCATGTGTCCTCAATCACTTTCTTCTCTTCATGAGAGCGTTTGGATGATCTGCCTTTCGTTGGTTTCGTTGCATAACTTTGTCTTACCTGCTGGGGTTGTGACTGTGTTACCTTTATCATCTAGTCAAGCTTTGACTT
Organism: Streptococcus sp. Marseille-Q7156; assembly: GCF_965119495.1. Next base: position 1,433,794 of record NZ_CBCPLU010000001.1, read on the forward strand.
TGTCCTCAATCACCTGGGATAACTGCTGTCTTACCTGCTGGGGTTGCACCTGGGATAACTGCTGTCTTACCTGCTGGGGTTGTGACTGTAGCGTTACCTTTATCATCTACGACTACTGTAGAGCCTGGGTTGACTGCTTTGACTTTGTCCTCAATCACTTTCTTCTCTTCTGGAGTGAGAGCGTTTGGATCAGATACAACTGTCTTATCTGCTGGGGTAACGATATCATTGCCTGCATGTGGTTTCGTTACATCTTTGTCTGTCTTAGTCAAGTCTGCACCTGGGATAACTGCTGTCTTACCTGCTGGGGTTGTGACTGTAGCGTTACCTTTATCATCTACGACTACTGTAGAGCCTGGGTTGACTGCTTTGACTTTGTCCTCAATCACTTTCTTCTCTTCTGGAGTGAGAGCGTTTGGATCAGATACAACTGTCTTATCTGCTGGGGTAACGATATCATTGCCTGCATGTGGTTTCGTTACATCTTTGTCTGTCTTAGTCAAGTCTGCACCTGGGAGCGTTTGGATCAGATACAACTGTCTTATCTGCTGGGGTAACGATATCATTGCCTGCATGTGGTTTCGTTACATCTTTGTCTACTGGCTGGTTGTGACTGTAGCGTTACCTTTATCATCTACGACTACTGTAGAGCCTGGGTTGACTGCTTTGACTTTGTCCTCAATCATAGTCTGCACCTGGGATACCTGGGACTGCTGTCTTACCTGCTGGGGTTGTGACTGTGCACCTGGGATAACTGCTGTCTTACCTTTATCATCTACGACTACTGTAGAGCCTGGGTTGACTGCTTTGACTTTGTCCTCAATCACTTTCTTCTCTTCTGGAGTGAGAGCGTTTGGATCAGATACAACTGTCTTATCTGTAACGATATCATTGCCTGCATGTGGTTTCGTTACATCTTTGTCTGTCTTAGTCAAGTCTGCACCTGGGATAACTGCTGTCTTACCTGCTGGGGTTGTGACTGTAGCGTTACCTTTATCATCTACGATGTAGAGCCTGGGTTGAACTGTCCTCAATCACTTTCTTCTCTTCTGGAGTGAGAGCGTTTGGATCAGATACAACTGTCTTATCTGCTGGGGTAACGATATCATTTGCATGTGGTTTCGTTACATCTTTGTCTGTCTTAGTCAAGTCTGCACCTGGGATAACTGCTGTCTTACCTGCTGGGGTTGTGACTGTAGCGTTACCTTTATCATCTACGACTACTGTAGAGCCTGGGTTGACTGCTTTGACTTTGTCCTCAATCACTTTCTTCTCTTCTGGAGTGAGAGCGTTTGGATCAGATACAACTGTCTTATCTGCTGGGGTAACGATATCATTGCCTGCATGTGGTTTCGTTACATCTTTGTCTGTCTTAGTCAAGTCTGCACCTGGGATAACTGCTGTCTTACCTGCTGGGGTTGTGACTGTAGCGTTACCTGGGGTTGTGACTGTAGCGTTACCTTTATCATGAGAGCGTTTTTACCTTTAGCGTCATCTACGACTACTGTAGAGCCTGGGTTGACTGCTTTGACTTTGTCCTCAATCACTTTCTTCTCTTCTGGAGTGAGAGCGTTTGGATCAGATACAACTGTCTTATCTGCTGGGGTAACTACGACTATCACTGCTTTTGCCTGCATGATGCACTTGTTTGCGAACATCTTTGTCTGTCTTGTCAAGTCTGCACCTGGGATAATGTCAAGCTGAGAGCCGATGCACTTTGTCCTCAATCACTTTCTTCTCTTCTGCGTTTGGATCAGATACAACTGATGCACTTGTACTGTCTTGAACCTGACTGGGTGTTGTGACTGTAGCGTTACGCACTGTTGTGACTGCTTGCTATCATCTACGTTTGGATGACTCTGCTGTAACGATATCATTGCTGATGCACTTGTCGATGCTGAGGCTGATGCACTTGTACTTGCTGAGGCTGACGCGCTAGTGCTTGCTGAAGCTGACGCACTTGTGCTTGCTGAAGCCGATGCACTTGTTGACGCTGAAGCCGATGCACTTGTGCTTGATGCACTGTGCTGATGCATCTTGCTGACGCTGAACTGCTGATGCACTTGTGACTACTTGCTGACTGCTTTGATGTCCTCAATCACTTTCTTCTCTTCTGGAGTAGCGTTTGGATCTTGCTGAGGCTGACGCGCTAGTGCTTGCTGAAGCTGACGCACTTGTTGATGCTGAAGCTGACGCGCTTGTCGATGCTGAAGCCGATGCACTTGTTGATGCTGAAGCCGATGCACTTGTGCTTGCTGAAGCTGACGCACTTGTTGATGCTGCTGACGCGCTAGTGCTTGCTGAAGCTGACGCACTGCTTGATGCTGAAGCTGACGCGCTTGTCGATGCTGAAGCCGATGCACTGTTGATGCTGAAGCCGATGCACTTGCTGGGCTTGCTGAAGCTGACGCGCTAGTGACGCTTGCTGAAGCTGACGCGCTTGTCGATGCTGAAGCCGATGCACTTGTTGATGCTGAAGCCGATGCACTTGTGCTTGCTGAACGCTTGTGATGCACTTGTGCTTGCTGAAGCTGACGCACTTGTTGATGCTGAAGCTGACGCACTTGTGCTTGCCGATGCACTTGAAGCCGATGCACTTGTCGATGATGCTGAAGCTGATGCACTTGTACTTGCTGAGGCTGACGCGCTAGTGCTTGCTGAAGCCGATGCACTTGTACTTGCTGAGGCTGACGCGCTAGTGCTTGCTGAAGCTGCACTTGTGCTTGCTGAGGCTGAAGCACTTGTTGACGCTGAAGCCGATGCACTTGTGCTTGCTGAGGCTGCTGTTGACGCTGATGCGATGCACTTGTGCTTGCTGAGGCTGATGCTGAAGCCGATGCACTTGTCGATGCTGAAGCTGATGCACTTGTGCTTGCTGAGGCTGATGCACTTGTCGATGCTGAAGCCGATGCACTTGTTGACGCTGAAGCCGATGCACTTGTGCTTGCTGAGGCTGATGCACTTGTTGACGCTGAAGCCGATGCACTTGTGCTTGCTGAGGCTGATGCACTTGTCGATGCTGAAGCTGATGCACTTGTACTTGCTGAGGCCGATGCACTTGTTGATGCTGAGGCTGATGCACTTGTCGATGCTGAAGCTGATGCACTTGTGCTTGCTGAGGCTGATGCACTTGTTGACTGTTGATGCTGAAGCTGATGCTAGTGCTTGCTGAGGCTGATGCACTTGTGCTTGCTGAAGCCGATGCACTTGTGCTTGCTGAGGCTGATGCACTTGTCGATGCTGAGGCTGATGCACTTGTGCTTGCTGAAGCTGACGCGCTAGTGCTTGCTGAAGCTGACGCGCTTGTCGATGCTGAAGCCGATGCACTTGTGCTTGCTGAAGCTGATGCACTTGTGCTTGCTGAAGCTGACGCACTTGTGCTTGCTGAAGCCGATGCACTTGTCGATGCTGAAGCTGATGCACTTGTTGACGCTGAAGCCGATGCACTTGTACTTGCTGAAGCCGATGCACTTGTCGATGCTGAAGCTGATGCACTTGTACTTGCTGAAGCTGACGCGCTAGTGCTTGCTGAAGCTGACGCGCTTGTCGATGCTGAAGCCGATGCACTTGTGCTTGCTGAAGCTGATGCACTTGTGCTTGCTGAAGCTGACGCACTTGTGCTTGCTTGCTGAACGATGCACTTGTCGATGCTGAAGCTGATGCACTTGTGCTTGCTGAGGCTGATGCACTTGTTGACGCTGAAGCCGATGCACTTGTGCTTGCTGAGGCTGATGCACTTGTACTTGCTGAGGCTGACGCGCTAGTGCTTGCTGAAGCTGACGCACTTGTTGATGCTGAAGCTGACGCGCTTGTCGATGCTGAAGCCGATGCACTTGTTGATGCTGAAGCCGATGCACTTGTGCTTGCTGAAGCTGACGCACTTGTTGATGCTGAGGCTGACGCGCTAGTGCTTGCTGAAGCTGACGCACTTGTTGATGCTGAAGCTGACGCGCTTGTCGATGCTGAAGCCGATGCACTTGTTGATGCTGAAGCCGATGCACTTGTGCTTGCTGAAGCTGACGCGCTAGTGCTTGCTGAGGCTGACGCGCTAGTGCTTGCTGAAGCTGACGCACTTGTGCTTGCTGAAGCCGATGCACTTGTTGACGCTGAAGCCGATGCACTTGTGCTTGCTGAGGCTGATGCACTTGTTGACGCTGAAGCCGATGCACTTGTGCTTGCTGAGGCTGATGCACTTGTACTTGCTGAGGCTGACGCGCTAGTGCTTGCTGAAGCTGACGCACTTGTTGATGCTGAAGCTGACGCGCTTGTCGATGCTGAAGCCGATGCACTTGTTGATGCTGAAGCCGATGCACTTGTGCTTGCTGAAGCTGACGCACTTGTTGATGCTGAGGCTGACGCGCTAGTGCTTGCTGAAGCTGACGCACTTGTTGATGCTGAAGCTGACGCGCTTGTCGATGCTGAAGCCGATGCACTTGTTGATGCTGAAGCCGATGCACTTGTGCTTGCTGAAGCTGACGCGCTAGTGCTTGCTGAAGCTGACGCGCTTGTCGATGCTGAAGCCGATGCACTTGTTGATGCTGAAGCCGATGCACTTGTGCTTGCTGAAGCTGATGCACTTGTGCTTGCTGAAGCTGACGCACTTGTGCTTGCTGAAGCCGATGCACTTGTCGATGCTGAAGCTGATGCACTTGTACTTGCTGAGGCTGACGCGCTAGTGCTTGCTGAAGCCGATGCACTTGTACTTGCTGAAGCTGATGCACTTGTACTTGCTGAAGCTGACGCACTTGTTGACGCTGAAGCCGATGCACTTGTGCTTGCTGAAGCCGATGCACTTGTACTTGCTGAAGCCGATGCACTTGTTGACGCTGAAGCTGACGCGCTAGTGCTTGCTGAGGCTGATGCACTTGTGCTTGCTGAGGCTGATGCACTTGTGCTTGCTGAAGCCGATGCACTTGTGCTTGCTGAGGCTGATGCACTTGTCGATGCTGAGGCTGATGCACTTGTACTTGCTGAGGCTGACGCGCTAGTGCTTGCTGAAGCTGACGCACTTGTGCTTGCTGAGGCTGATGCACTTGTTGACGCTGAAGCCGATGCACTTGTGCTTGCTGAGGCTGATGCACTTGTACTTGCTGAAGCCGATGCACTTGTCGATGCTGAAGCTGATGCTTGATGCACTTGTGCTTGCTGAGGCTGATGCACTTGTCGATGCTGAAGCCGATGCACTTGTTGACGCTGAAGCCGATGCACTTGTGCTTGCTGAGGCTGATGCACTTGTTGACGCTGAAGCCGATGCACTTGTGCTTGCTGAGGCTGATGCACTTGTCGATGCTGAAGCTGATGCACTTGTACTTGCTGAGGCCGATGCACTTGTCGATGCTGAAGCTGATGCACTTGTGCTTGCTGAGGCTGATGCACTTGTTGATGCTGAAGCCGATGCACTTGTACTTGCTGAGGCTGACGCACTTGTACTTGCTGACGCGCTAGTGCTTGCTGAAGCTGACGCACTTGTTGACGCTGAAGCTGATGCACTTGTGCTTGCTGAGGCTGAAGCACTTGTTGACGCTGAAGCCGATGCACTTGTGCTTGCTGAGGCTGATGCACTTGTTGACGCTGAAGCCGATGCACTTGTCGATGCTGAAGCTGATGCACTTGTGCTTGCTGAGGCTGATGCACTTGTCGATGCTGAAGCCGATGCACTTGTTGACGCTGAAGCCGATGCACTTGTGCTTGCTGAGGCTGATGCACTTGTTGACGCTGAAGCCGATGCACTTGTGCTTGCTGAAGCCGATGCACTTGTCGATGCTGAAGCTGATGCACTTGTACTTGCTGAAGCCGATGCACTTGTACTTGCTGAAGCTGATGCACTTGTACTTGCTGAAGCCGATGCACTTGTCGATGCTGAAGCTGATGCACTTGTACTTGCTGAGGCCGATGCACTTGTTGATGCTGAGGCTGATGCACTTGTCGATGCTGAAGCTGATGCACTTGTGCTTGCTGAGGCTGATGCACTTGTTGATGCTGAAGCTGACGCGCTAGTGCTTGCTGAAGCTGACGCACTTGTCGATGCTGAGGCTGATGCACTTGTCGATGCTGAAGCTGATGCACTTGTGCTTGCTGAGGCTGATGCACTTGTCGATGCTGAAGCCGATGCACTTGTGCTTGCTGAGGCTGATGCACTTGTTGATGCTGAGGCTGATGCACTTGTTGACGCTGAAGCCGATGCACTTGTTGACGCTGAAGCCGATGCACTTGTACTTGCTGAGGCTGACGCACTTGTTGATGCTGAAGCCGATGCACTTGTGCTTGCTGAAGCCGATGCACTTGTACTTGCTGAGGCTGATGCACTTGTCGATGCTGAAGCTGATGCACTTGTGCTTGCTGAGGCTGATGCACTTGTTGATGCTGAGGCTGACGCGCTAGTGCTTGCTGAGGCTGACGCACTTGTACTTGCTGAAGCTGAAGCGCTAGTGCTTGCTGAAGCTGACGCACTTGTTGACGCTGAAGCCGATGCACTTGTTGACGCTGAAGCCGATGCACTTGTGCTTGCTGAAGCCGACGCACTTGTACTTGCTGAAGCCGATGCACTTGTCGATGCTGAAGCTGACGCGCTAGTGCTTGCTGAAGCCGATGCACTTGTTGACGCTGAGGCTGACGCACTTGTACTTGCTGAAGCTGACGCGCTAGTGCTGAAGCTGACGCACTTGTTGACGCTGAAGCTGACGCGCTAGTGCTTGCTGAAGCCGATGCACTTGTTGAGGCTGAAGCCGATGCACTTGTCGATGCTGAAGCCGATGCACTTGTCGATGCTGAAGCTGACGCGCTAGTGCTTGCTGAAGCCGATGCACTTGTTGAGGCTGAAGCACTTGTCGATGCTGAAGCCGATGCACTTGTGCTTGCTGAAGCCGACGCACTTGTACTTGCTGAAGCCGATGCACTTGTTGATGCTGAAGCTGACGCGCTAGTGCTTGCTGAAGCTGACGCACTTGTCGATGCTGAAGCTGATGCACTTGTTGATGCTGAAGCCGATGCACTTGTGCTTGCTGAAGCCGATGCACTTGTCGATGCTGAAGCTGACGCGCTAGTGCTTGCTGAGGCTGACGCACTTGTCGATGCTGAAGCTGATGCACTTGTCGATGCTGAAGCTGATGCACTTGTGCTTGCTGAAGCCGACGCACTTGTCGATGCTGAAGCTGACGCGCTAGTGCTTGCTGAAGCCGATGCACTTGTTGAGGCTGAGGCTGAAGCACTTGTCGATGCTGAAGCCGATGCACTTGTGCTTGCTGAAGCCGACGCACTTGTACTTGCTGAAGCCGATGCACTTGTTGATGCTGAAGCTGACGCACTTGTTGACGCTGAAGCTGACGCACTTGTCGATGCTGAAGCTGATGCACTTGTGCTTGCTGAAGCCGATGCACTTGTTGATGCTGAAGCTGATGCACTTGTTGATGCTGAAGCCGATGCACTTGTGCTTGCTGAAGCCGATGCACTTGTCGATGCTGAAGCTGACGCGCTAGTGCTTGCTGAGGCTGACGCACTTGTCGATGCTGAAGCTGATGCACTTGTCGATGCTGAAGCTGATGCACTTGTGCTTGCTGAAGCCGACGCACTTGTCGATGCTGAAGCTGATGCACTTGTCGATGCTGAAGCTGACGCGCTAGTGCTTGCTGAGGCTGACGCACTTGTTGACGCTGAAGCCGATGCACTTGTGCTTGCTGAAGCTGACGCACTTGTGCTTGCTGAAGCCGATGCACTCGTGCTTGCTGAAGCTGATGCACTTGTGCTTGCTGAAGCTGATGCTTTTTGAGACTTGTAATCTGAATCATCTAATGTTGGCGTAACTGTATCAACAGTATTATCATCGTAGGTAACGGTTACTACTCCACGTTCATTAACAGAGATTGATTTAATTTGTTTACCAGCATTTAGTTTTTCAATCGCTGCGCGAATTTTTTCTCTATCTTCGGCTGTTGGATTCGTTTTATTTGTTACCTGAATACTTGCTGGTACATCTGGTTGATATTTCTCGTTTAGAGGAGCTTGTTGGAGTCCATATTCGACAAAATTAGTATTATCCGACAAGTCACGAACTCTTGCAAATCGTGTCCACTTATTACCTGCACTATATGGTTGAGTAGGATTATAGGTTCCTTCTTCTGTCAATTGACGTGTGTCTGGTTGAGCGACTGAAGCATTCGTAACTGTATTAGTCGTTTGTTTCGCACGACCACCCGTTGCAAATGGACTTTCAATGAGATTCATCGTTGCATACTTCGGATCTTCATTAACAGAATTATTCCATGCCTCAATATTTTTAACCTTACCACTGTTATCAGTAGTTGTTACAGTCACACGGAATTTATCTCCAGCATAGATTTTACTCTTGCCATCTGTCGTCTTAGGAGCTTCTACCCATGTATCGTTCGCCTTGTCATATACTTCTACCTTAACAGTAACTTTCGGTGCTTCAGTTTCCCTAGTAATAGTTTTAGTCGTCGTTTCTGATTCAAGTGTTTCCGGTTGCCTTGTTGTAGGATTTGTAATGTCTTTACTTTGTTTAACTGTTACCGTTCCTGTTGGAAGCAAACCGTTACTATCTGCTAATTCAGCCGCGTCAAATGTAACACTTGTAGCACCTGCTGGTACTTCCTTCGGAATTGTCTTACTTCCAAGTGTCAGGGTCACTGTCGCACCTGGTGTTACGTCTGTTACTGTAATTCCATTTGGAAGACCACCTGTATTCGTTACCTGATCATCTACGATTTGTGGTGTTTTTGGTTTCACCTTAATCGTTATAGGAACCGTTCTGGCATTTCTCGGTTGAGTGGTCGAACCTTGAGGAAGAGTAATTCTGACATTCTTAGTATACACACCTGGAGTTACTAATTCCGTATCACTTAACACATCTGCCCAACTATAAGTAGCTCCCTCTGGAAAGGCGACAGTTGGATTAGAATTTTTCAGTGCAGATTTCGGATTATCAAGAATGTTCTTTATCGGAGTCTTATCACCTGCAGTTGTGACAAACTCTGACTCAGCTGCCACAGGATCAATTACTGTATAATTAAAGCTAACCACACTTGCTAAGTTTGGATTTTCTTTAGATACCGCTCCAAATCGGCTCTGTGGATAAATAACGCTTACAGTATAGCTAGTCTTATGACTTCTACCTGTGGAACCAGTTGTATTCCAGATGCCTCCGAAGTTTTCAGTACCAACAGGGGTTATTATTTCATCGCCTTCATTATTCACTTGATATCTATAAAACCATCTAACAGATCTGAATACATCTCTTACAGACGGGTCATAAAGATTGGTATAGTCATCAATCGTTCCACCAATATTATTAGCCCAGTTGCTTGATCTACCGTTTGGAACATAATCGCGACCACCTCCCTCGGTCCCTTTAAAGGCGTAAAACTCTCCTGTCACACCATTGTTACTTTTAACTTCAACCTTTGGATAGACGGTGTAGTTATAAGGAATTTCATCCGTTGTTCCGTCTGGATGTGTTACCAACAAAGTAGCTGTACGATCTCCACGCGTATCAAACGTTGGTTCGCTTCCTGCTTTCCAAGTGACTTGCGTATTGTCAGGCAAAGCTTTATTTCCTACTCCACGTACAAACTCTTTTGGATGTAGGTCTGCTAGCGTTTCATCACTGATTGCATAGAAGCGGTTTGAGACTTTTTCTACACCATACTTAACATTTGGTTGAACTGTATTGCTTGTCCCATCTGCATAAGCAATTGTCACAGAACCATCCGACGCTTGAGTATAAGAAGTGATTTGTCTATCCGTCTGTGGGTTAGCCGCTTTAATATCACTCAATACTCTAGCTTTTTCTTCTGTTGTCAGATTATTTGCATCTGCAACAACAAATTTCTCTGGATTTACTCCTGGATACTTGTCTGCTAGTTTACCTTGTTGCAAGATAAATGTGCTACCAATCGAACGATTTCCTACTTTATCTTCTGCAACAATAGAACGAGTAACTCGTTGACCTGAGCTCCATTGTAGATTATCTTTAATCTTACCGGTTTGTTGCACACTTGCTGGCGAATCTGCAGTTGCCGTCGTCACAGCATTAATATTATTAGCGTTTGCAGTCCCCCACGAATTATCAAGAACATTGGTTGTTGGTGCAGCGGTATAAATACCCTGACGGACTTGTGTATTTACAATCTTACCACTATTATCTGTAAAAGTTGTCGTAAAACGAAGCTCATCACCAGCATAGAAAGTATGGAGCTTACGACCTGTAGCATCCGTTGTATTCGGTACTGCCACCCAGTTACCAGATTTATCTTTTACTTCTACCACAGTATCTGTTGCGACTGGAGCTTCCCTTTCATTTGTAACAGTTCCAGTTGTTACCGCAGAAGTCAAGACTTTCTCTTTGTTACTATCGCTAGGATCTTGGCGAGTCACTTCTTGCTTAACTGTAATATCCCCTGCAGGAAGGAAGCCATTATTGGCACTATATACCGCCTGCAAATCTGCTGGAGTAAAGGTTACACTTGAGGCATTATCTTCAGCTTTCTTCTTGATAGTTTGACCTGCAATTGTCAGAGTAACTGTCGCACCGCCTACGATATTGTCAACTTTTATTGATTGATCTTGCAATCCACCTTTTTCAGTAATTGTATCTTGGGAAATAACCGGTGCTTAAGGTTTTACACGAAGTACCACCGTAATTTCCGTACTGTGTTGTTTTTCACTCGAATCTTTTGAGAGAGTCATTACAACACGGTGCGTTGAGATACGAGGGCTAGAAACTGTCGAAGCATCCGGTTTTTCACCAGTACGCCACACATAGCTTGTATCAGAAGGTGCTACTGGCGTTCCATCAACGTTTTTTACAGCATTTCCCGGATTATCAATGATGTATCGGATGGTTTCAAGATCACCAACCGTTGTTTCAAATACCTGTTTGGCTGTATAATCATAGTTTCCATAATTAAATGAAACTGAACTTGTTAAGGCAGGATTATCTGCTGTAACAGCTCCAAAACGACCATTTGAATAACGACCATTTACCGTATAAGTTGTTTCATGGGCTAGATTATCCACGTTCCAAACCTGGCTAAATGTTGGTTGACCATATGGAGTTGTAATTTCATCTCCCTTATTATTCAACTTATAGCTATAGGACCATTGAGCATTATTTCCTAATACATCCGTATTAACATAGAAATAACTATGCCCCCCTATGATGTTACGACCTTTGAAACTATGAAACTCTCCTGTTTTCCCATTTCGAGTATAGGTCGTTAATTTTGGATATACTTGATATGTGTAATTTACAATATCACTAGAACCATCTGTATAGGTCACTTTTAGAGTTGCCGATTTGTTATCCCCTACAGCTGCGGTGGTTGGTTTCGTTTCCCAAGTCACAGTAGCCGAAGTCGGAATATCTCCAGCAATAAAATCTCGTGCTGTCCAACTATCGACATTCTCTTCACTAACAGCATAGAATTTTCCGTTATTTTTAGCCGTTGGAGTGTATTTTTGTGCCTGAGTTTGAACTGTCAATCTAATCTGCTGAGTAGCGATATTCCCACGCTTATCTTTGGCAGTTACAGTGACTACTGTAGGAGTAGAACTTGCTGTTGTTGGACTTCCAACAATCTTACCATCTTCATAACGCAAACCAATAGGAAGATTAGTCAAAACAATTCCATCTGTATCTGCCAGACCTACTCCTGTATCCACCGCTGTAACAGGAATTTCAACTAATTCCCCAGTAGTTATAGTCTGCTCACTTGGAGCTGTGATAACAGGTTTTTCCGTATCCGTAACAAGTCGTGCTTGGGACTGGTCACTCGTATAGCCATCTTGAGTTCTAGTAGTAGAGACAATGGTTGTCTCATTCTTGATAACTCTGTCTGCAAACGTTACTTGACCATTACTTGAATTAATCGAAACGCCTGTCGGTGTCTCATTCAAACGCCACACATTATTAGTTTTAGTAGCAGTCAAGGTCTTAGTAGCTGTTGCGCCTGCAGGGGTATAAGTGATGGACATATTGTTAACAGTTGTTTCAGACGTTTTTGGTGCAACTGTCACAACACCAGATTCAGCAACATCGATGACCGGTTTTGTTGGTTTGGCGATAAAGATAACAGTCTGTGTCTTATCCACTGCGAATACTGTACGTGTCGTACTACTTTCATCTTTAGCTTGATTTGGGAACACTGCCTTGGCATGGCGAGTGTACTGCCCTGGAGGTAAGACTTCGTCTGCATCAGTGGACGTAATAGCATCTTTCATCCAAGTAAAATCCATTCCACTTGGGAAGAATTTATCATCTTGATTTTGACCATTTGACTCCCCAGTAGTACCGAGGTAATTGTGTGCATCCCCCAACTTATCTCCTGCATTTTTAGAGATTTGATTATTAGAAGGCACATTTTTCTTGACAACATCTGCTACACGATACTTCATAAAGTAAGTACGTTCGTTAGTTCCATCTGAAACATGAATCTTAGCAATGTGCGTACCTAACGTTTGACTGTCAGAAACTGTACCTAAAAACTGACGTGCTTCATATTTAGCACTCTCTGTTTTACCAGTTTTCGTTGTAAAGTTTGTCGCAGACACTCCTCCAGGCAAGTTTTCAACTATCAATTTGGTCAATTTACCTGAATTATCCCAAGCTTGAAACATTGGGTTGAAGTTTGCACCACGGAAAACAGTAAAGACAGGCGCTGCACTTGCTGTTGGTTCTGTCGTCGGTAAGCTAATACCTTGAACCGTAAGGTTTGGAGCAATCGTATCTCGAACTGTAAAGTTTACAGTAACGTCATCAGTCGAACCATCTGGATAAGTGACTACTACTGTACGTGTCTGGTTCCCCGCTGTCCAGTTTGTCGGCTCTGCATCTTTCCATGTATAAGTTGTTCTTGCGCCTGCAGTTATTCCTGTGGTTGGCAACGTATCCTTATTGGAAATATAAGATTCAGGACTATTGAAGGTTACACGTCCATTTGCCTGCAAATCTACTGTCGTAGGTGCTGTAGCTGTCGGTGTATATTTATCTTTTTGAGCGCGGTATTCAATTTGAATATTAGCTGGGTTAGCTGCATCGTTTTGACCATTATTATTATTCAAATCCGCGACGTCAAATGCTGTGATATAGCGATTCCAAGTGTTTGATGCAGTGTTTGCTTGTACAACCTTATTTTTAGTAACTTGTCCAGCAATATTAACTTTATATGGATTTGTCGCTGTTGCATTATGATCCTGCCCAAGCTTACCTGTTTTATCTGTAAAAGTAATGCTTGTCCCATTCTCTGATACGTTCGTTCCACTTGTAACTTCAAAGTTAGTTGCAGGAGCGTCCTTTTGAGAATTGGTATGAACTTTGATCTTATTCAAGCGCTCACTGTTATCAGTCAAATTCACATCAACATCGAAGGATTCTTCTCGATAAACGATAACCTTACGTGGATTGCTTGCTTCAACTGTCGCACCCTTGTTTACTGTAATACTTGCGATTTGTGGAGCTTCGTTATCAATATTACGAGCGATGATTGAGTTACTATAACCTGATTCTACGTAAGTCTTCTCAATACCATCATTATCTCGATAGGATGATTGGTTTTCGATTTTAACCTTAGAATTAAAGCTATCTCCCCTCGCCAACGGAACTGCTGCGAAGGTTACATTACCACTCGCATCAGCTGTTGCAGTTCTGTATTCTTGACCGTTTTTGTAGAGAACGACTTTCTTGTCTGGTGTAGCACCGGTGATACGAATGTCTTGTGTCAGAACTCCTTCAACGAAGTCAGACGCAATTTCTGGCGCCGTCGGTTTCACAACAAATTTAACCGGCGTATCAGCGCTTGTCCCATCTGGAAAGGCACGATGAATCTTATACTCAAATACCCCTGGTGTACGTCCAACCTGTTTCGCATCTACAGTGTTACCACTTTGGTCACGATAGGTCATAACAGTCCCTTTCGGACCTTTATCACCTGAGTAATTTTGCGTACCTGGGTGTACTAAATATTGGTTTGGATCGGCATAAGCTTGACTAGTATTGTCATTTTCATACCACCATTTAAGACCTGCCTGATCAAAGGAATTTGTATCGTACGGCGCCTTCACTTGGTTAACGATATAAGTTCCGCCATCACGTGCTTCAAATGGATAAGCTTGCAGAGTTGTTAAACCTAAAGGATTTTTATGAATTGCAGACCCTGCCCAAGATGTTGACTGCGTCCCTTGACCATATAAAAACTTCATATTCTTTAATTGGGCATTGGTCACATTATCTGGAACCGTCGTTACAAAACGCATAACATTGACACGACCTTCTGCCCCTACATTAACGTGTTTGTAGAAGGTACGAGGCTCGTTACTCCAAATAATACCATCCTTGACATGGTTTTCCCAAATATTTTTGTAGTCTCCACCCCAGCTCATTGTACTGTAGGCAGCTACTTTTTTCAGCAGGTTGAACTGTTGGTCTCCGTTATTAAGGGAAACCTTGTCCATATTACGGATAACTTCGATACCTTCTCTTCTGTTACCTTTGTAATCCGTCGGCATCATGTTATCGTTTGGATTTGTCGAAATAGGCAAGTCAGCAAAGTTCTGATTTTGTTGACCTGTCAGCCTTCTAACATAGGAAGTTCTAACAATTTCCGTAGGCATGTTCACTTCTGTTGGAATCTGGAACCACTGTGTATTATTCGTGTTGTTCATGATTTGTTCCGGATTGGTCAAAATCGTCCAAGTAATCGAAGTGACTTTCCCTTTAGCATTGAAAGTTGGCACTGCCTTCATCAGGGTTTCATGTTCAACACGAAGTTTTGGTACATCAGAGTGTCCCGAAACGAGATAGGTGACACTTTCATCGTTAGCTCTATTTTCAACTTGAGAACCAATGGCATTGGAACCAAGCTGTGTGTTACGCGAACGAACTTGAACTCCACGTTCCATCTGTTGACCATTGAGATGGCTACGTTTTCCGTTATGGGCGCGGAGCACAGCGTTAACAATTGAGTTTTGCGCAGATGTGGCTTGCTTGATAACATCTGTTAGATCCGCATTTGGATTTTTCAGCGCTTCTTCGATAGCTGTTACAGCAGCATTCACCTTAGCAACCGCTGCTTCTGTATTTGGCAGACCGATAGACTTAGCGAGGTATTCACCCATAGTCGCTGAGATTTTAGATAGACGTTTGCGGTCTTCTTGTGCTTTCTTGTTGCTCTCAGCAGATACTGTAGTCGCTACGGCAGCTGTTGTTGTCGTATCCACCAAACTTGAAGTCGTTGATGTGATTTGACTCAAACGATTTTCAACTGCTTGTAGAGATGCGAGGCTTTCAGTGATAACTTTTGAAAGAGCTGCATCAGCTGTTGCGTTAGCTGCATCTTCCTTACGAACAGATGTCTCTTTGTTTGAAGCTGTCTCTGATGTTGCTGGTTTTGCAAGTTCAGAAGTTACTCCAGCTTGTGATTGAGAAGCACTTGTTACAGCCGATGTACTTGCCGATGTAGACGCTACAGCACTTGTTGAGGCTGATGCGCTTGCCGATGTACTTACACTTGTTGAAGTACTTACTGATTGGCTTTCACTTTCTGAAAGATGCTTACTTGCATTCTTGGAAGCTTCCTCAGACAAGGATTGGCTTTGGCTGACAGAAACTGATAAGCTGTCGGCTTGAGCCCCCTCCTGATCTTTTACTGTTCCCAAAGTTACCGTGTCTGTATTCGCAAGTGTTTGATTTGACTCTACTGTCTTTTCAAGAGCGTCGTTGGCATAAACAGTTGTTTGTGTTGCAACTGCTCCTCCAAGCACCGTCCCTGCTGCGGCTATCCCTTTCAGGATATCCAATCCTGTTAGTGTATTTGATGATTGCTCTTCGATTACTTCAGTTGTTACCTGAGCAGCATCTACACCACCACGCAAGACTTTAAAAAGTCCAAATTGAGAGGTCGAGGCACGCAACCAATGCTTACCTGACTTGATCAACTTGAAACGGGTCACACGATCCGTCTCTCTATATTCACCTTCTTGGCGTCTAAAAAACATTTTTTAGATTCCTTTCCAATTAAATTTATGTGTATTTATCAATAAAATACCAATCTATATTATACACTTCAAATGCAATTAATTCAATAAGTTTTAAAACATTTTTACCTAAAAAAAAAAGCATTTTATATATATTTTATAGGCGAATATGCCGCTTTTTATAAATATCAGTAAAATGATTATTTCAAGCGATTTCATGGGGATAAAATTCAAATTTAAGCGTTTTTATGTTTCTAAATTTCGAAATCTTAAATTTCTGTTACAAGCTTTGAAGGCATTTTTAAATTTTACTATAAAAATATTTCATTTTATACATATGTTACCTTCATCGAGTGATACAATATATTAACTATATTGTGCATATTCTTGATTTTTTTATTAACTTTCGACATATGAGTCACATAATCCTTCAACATACTTAATTTACAAGAACCTATAAATGTATTCACAGCCTATTTCTCATCACGATATCAATTTGTTATCATTTATTATAGACTCAGTCACACTCTTACTAGACACTACTAACATCCAAAAACTAACTAGATTGTTTGATTAAATCCACTATTATAATAAAGTAAAATCTGAACAATACGATTAGAAAACTCCGACCAATTTCTAACAATATTTCAGGAGATGAGATTTACCAGTCTTGATTCAATTTAGTTTATAGCTAACTTTATTGACACTCTACTATTTTATTTATTTATATAACATAACGTTGCACTAAAAATCTCGCAATGCCATAACATTTCCATAAGTTTATTACTATACGATATTTTGATAAGGCACTATAGTAGATTGAATTTAGAATAGAACACCATAGTTTCTAAATCATTGTTAGAAATTACTTTAAAATCTCCTCGTCAATTTGTTCACATTTTCTTCCAATCTACTACACTTAACTATTCAACACCAAGACATCTAGCTTGCCCAGTCAATTTCCCATTCGTCACAACGAAAAAGCCCACAATGTAATATAACATTGATGGACTTTTTAATATGATATACAGACAAACCACCACAGCGCTTATCAATCTTTACACTAGGACACAGAGAGACGAAAACAATCTATTTTCGCCGATGAGTTAGTCAGGCAGGTAGTTCACTTCCTTCCCATTACGACGGCAAATTTCACGAATCGATACCATTCGTGGAATTTGCCTAGTGAAGCGTTTAGGTAAGCCGCCATAGCGCTTACCGTCAAATGACAGCAACTTTATGTTGCTAGTCATTTGTAACGATTTACATCTTCTCCTCCAACTCTACGTCTGGATACTTGTCCGCAAACCAGCGGAGGGCAAAGTCATTTTCAAAGAGGAAGACTGGTTGGTCAAAACGGTCTTTGGCCAAGATATTGCGGCTTGATGACATGCGTTCATCCAAGTCCTCAGGCTTGATCCAACGAACAGTCTTTTTACCCATTGGGCTCATGACTACTTCCGCATTGTACTCGCCTTCCATGCGGTGTTTAAAGACTTCAAACTGGAGTTGACCAACAGCTCCCAGCATGTACTCGCCTGTTTGGTAATTCTTATAAAGCTGAATGGCACCTTCTTGCACCAATTGCTCAATCCCCTTGTGGAAGGATTTCTGCTTCATGACATTCTTAGCAGAAACTTTCATAAAAATCTCAGGTGTAAAGGTTGGCAGAGGTTCAAATTCAAACTTGTTTTTACCAACCGTCAAGGTATCCCCAACCTGATAAGTACCTGTATCGTAAACCCCGATAATATCACCTGCTACAGCATTAGTCACATTCTCACGACTTTCCGCCATAAACTGGGTAACATTAGACAGTTTAGCACCCTTACCAGTACGAGGCAAGTTGACACTCATGCCACGCTCAAATTCACCCGATACGATACGGACAAAGGCAATACGGTCACGGTGACGAGGGTCCATGTTGGCTTGGATTTTAAAGACAAATCCTGAGAAATCCTTGTTATAAGGATCCACAATTTCTCCATCTGTTTTCTTGTGCCCATGTGGTTCTGGAGCAAACTTAAGAAAGGTTTCAAGGAAGGTCTGAACACCAAAGTTTGTCAAAGCTGAACCGAAGAAGACTGGCGTCAATTCTCCAGCAAGGATAGCTTCCTCTGAAAACTCATTTCCAGCTTCATTTAAAAGTTCAATATCATCCTTGACTTGCTCGTAGAAAGGATTGCTACCAAAAAGCTTGTCCCCATCTTCCAAACTAGCAAAACGCTCATCCCCTTTATAGAGCTCCAAGCGTTGATTATAAAGGTCATAGAGCCCCTCAAAGGCTTTCCCCATCCCGATAGGCCAGTTCATCGGATAGCTCGCAATACCCAAGACTTCTTCCAATTCTTGCAAGAGGTCCAGTGGCTCACGTCCGTCACGGTCTAGCTTGTTCATAAAGGTAAAGACTGGAATACCACGGTGCTTGACAACCTCAAACAATTTCTTGGTTTGAGCCTCGATACCCTTGGCAGAGTCCACGACCATGACCGCAGCATCCACCGCCATCAAGGTCCGATAAGTGTCTTCTGAAAAGTCCTCGTGTCCTGGCGTATCGAGGATATTCACGCGCTTGCCGTCGTAGTCAAACTGCATCACAGATGAAGTAACCGAAATCCCACGTTGCTTCTCGATATCCATCCAGTCAGACTTGGCAAAAGTCCCTGTTTTCTTCCCTTTCACCGTACCAGCCTCACGAATCTCACCCCCAAAGTAAAGCAACTGCTCCGTAATGGTTGTTTTCCCCGCGTCCGGGTGAGAGATGATGGCAAAGGTACGACGTTTCTTAATTTCTTCTTGAATATTCATAAGTTCTCTTTCTTTGATTCTCTATTTTTCTTGTTTCAATAGCTAAGAATGATTTTTACATTGGATTTTACCATTCCTTTCAACACTCCATTATATCGGATTTTAGCATTTTTTTCAATTTCTATTTTATGTTAGACTATACTTGAATAAAAGCTATTCCTTATAGTCAAATAGATCGAAAACCGTGACAATTCTAGCAAAAATGATATAATAAAACAAAAAGGAGATATAATCATGTTCAAAGAATTTGGTGTAACTAATTTAGAAGTAACGAAAGATGATATTTACAAGAATCCAAGCAACCCTATTTTGCGCATGTATGATGACGATGAATTAATTGGAACCTTTAGTATTCTAACTGGAGAAGTATTAGAAAATTTGGACTTGGCAGACTATGACATTCGTTTTGCTCAAAAGCAAATTGAGTTAAATCGCGATAACTACCTTGAAACATGGAAGGACTACGTGGGACTACTACATGCCTAAATATTCTTTCCTAATACTCTTCAAAAATCAAATTCAAACCACGTCAGCGTCGGCTTGTCGTACTCAAGTACTGCCTGCGCCTAGCTTTCTAGTTTGCTCTTTGATTTTTATTGAGTATAAAAGTATGGTATTGAAATTCGTCCTAACGAACATAACCATAAAGGTCAAAAAGCGCATATTCACATTTATATACACGGAGAAGAGGTCGGCTCAATGTTTCTGAACGGTGAACTGAGAGATGGTAAAGTAAAAGCAAAAGACCTAAAAATAATCAGGCAATATATTTTAGAAAATACAGATGAACTTCAGGATTTATGGAATGAATACCAAAAAAGTGCATATTAAAACCAAAGAATCTTAGTTTGCTAATGCACAATAGACAAGACTAGCAAGCAATTTTAATGCCTGCTACTCAGTTTCTACCCAACTTATCCAAATACTAGGGAGCCTAATTCCCCTTGCAATTTTTCAAATAAATGTTACAATAAATATAGAAAAAGGTGTTGCGACACCAACACCCCACAGAGCCGTTTAAGACGGTGGCTGTAATTACATAACTAAAAAATAGCTCGTTAACTCGCCAAAGTTAGGACGGCTATTTTTTTTATCTCTTTCAAAAACCCGTTCTCCATCCTATACCTGTCTTTTTTCATCTTTCCTTCCCTTATTTATAGGAAAATATGGTAAAATAGAACAGACTAAAAATCATCATTTCACGAAAGGATGCAAGATGAAAATTACGCAAGAAGAGGTAACACACGTTGCCAATCTTTCAAAATTAAGATTCTCTGAAGAAGAAACTGCTGCCTTTGCGACTACCTTGTCTAAGATTGTAGACATGGTTGAATTGCTGGGCGAAGTTGACACAACTGGTGTTGCACCTACTACAACCATGGCTGACCGTAAGACCGTACTCCGCCCTGATGTGGCTGAAGAAGGGACAGACCGTGATCGCTTGTTTAAAAACGTACCTGAAAAAGACAACTACTATATCAAGGTACCAGCTATCCTAGACGATGGAGGAGATGCCTAATGACTTTCAACAATAAAACCATTGAAGACTTGCACAATCTCCTTGTTTCTAAGGAAATTTCTGCAACTGAATTAACCCAAGCAACTCTTGAAGATATCAAGTCTCGCGAGACAGCTATCAACGCTTTTGTTACCATCGCTGAAGACCAAGCTCTTGCTCAAGCCAAAGCTATTGATGAAGCTGGAATTGACGCTGACAATGTCCTTTCAGGAATTCCACTTGCTGTTAAGGATAATATCTCTACAGACGGTATTCTCACAACTGCTGCCTCAAAAATACTCTACAACTATGAGCCAATCTTTGATGCGACAGCCGTTGCCAATGCAAAAGAGAAAGGCATGATTGTCGTCGGAAAAACCAACATGGACGAATTTGCCATGGGTGGATCAGGTGAGACTTCCCACTACGGAGCAACTAAAAACGCTTGGGATCACAGCAAGGTTCCTGGTGGTTCATCAAGTGGTTCAGCCGCAGCTGTAGCCTCAGGGCAAGTCCGCTTATCACTTGGTTCTGATACTGGAGGTTCTATCCGCCAACCTGCTGCCTTCAACGGAATCGTTGGTCTCAAACCAACCTACGGAACGGTTTCTCGTTTCGGTCTTATTGCCTTTGGTAGCTCGCTAGACCAGATCGGACCTTTCGCACCAACTGTTAAGGAAAATGCCCTCTTGCTCAACGCGATTGCCAGCGAAGATGCTAAAGACTCTACTTCTGCTCCTATCCGCATCGCTGACTTTACTTCAAAAATCGGTCAAGACATCAAGGGCATGAAAATTGCTTTGCCTAAAGAATATCTCGGTGAAGGAATTGACCCAGAGGTTAAGGAAACTATCCTGAACGCAGCCAAACACTTTGAAAAACTTGGTGCTATCGTCGAAGAAGTCAGCCTTCCTCACTCTAAATACGGGGTTGCCGTTTACTACATCATCGCTTCATCTGAAGCTTCATCAAACTTGCAACGCTTTGACGGTATCCGTTACGGCTACCGCGCAGAGGATGCGACTAATCTTGATGAAATCTATGTAAACAGCCGTAGCCAAGGTTTCGGTGAAGAAGTGAAACGTCGTATCATGCTAGGTACTTTCAGTCTTTCATCAGGTTACTACGATGCCTACTACAAGAAAGCTGGTCAGGTCCGTACCCTCATCATCCAAGATTTCGAAAAAGTCTTTGCGGATTACGACTTGATTTTGGGTCCAACTGCTCCAAGCGTTGCCTATGACTTGGATTCACTCAACCACGACCCAGTTGCCATGTACTTGGCTGACCTCTTGACAATCCCAGTCAACTTAGCTGGTCTCCCAGGAATTTCGATTCCTGCTGGATTCTCTCAAGGTCTACCTGTTGGGCTCCAATTGATTGGTCCTAAGTACTCAGAGGAAACCATTTACCAAGCTGCTGCTGCTTTTGAAGCAACAACAGACTACCACAAACAACAACCCGTGATTTTTGGAGGTGACAACTAATGAACTTTGAAACAGTCATTGGACTTGAAGTCCACGTAGAGCTCAACACCAATTCAAAAATCTTCTCACCTACTTCTGCCCACTTTGGAAATGACCAAAATGCCAACACCAACGTAATTGACTGGTCTTTCCCAGGAGTACTTCCTGTTCTCAATAAAGGTGTTGTCGATGCCGGTATCAAGGCAGCTCTTGCCCTCAACATGGACATCCACAAAAAGATGCACTTTGACCGCAAGAACTACTTCTATCCTGATAATCCAAAAGCCTACCAAATTTCTCAGTTTGATGAGCCAATTGGTTATAACGGCTGGATTGAAGTGGAGTTAGAAGACGGTACAACTAAGAAAATCGGTATCGAGCGCGCCCACTTGGAAGAAGACGCTGGTAAAAACACCCACGGTACAGATGGCTACTCTTATGTTGACCTCAACCGTCAAGGGGTGCCCTTGATTGAGATTGTATCTGAAGCGGACATGCGCTCACCAGAAGAAGCCTACGCTTATCTAACCGCCCTCAAGGAAGTCATCCAGTACGCTGGTATTTCTGACGTTAAGATGGAGGAAGGTTCTATGCGTGTGGATGCCAACATCTCCCTTCGTCCTTATGGTCAAGAGAAATTCGGTACCAAGACAGAGTTGAAGAACCTCAACTCCTTCTCAAACGTTCGTAAAGGTCTTGAATACGAAGTTCAACGCCAGGCTGAAATCCTTCGCTCAGGTGGTCAAATTCGCCAAGAAACACGCCGTTACGATGAAGCCAACAAAGCAACCATCCTCATGCGTGTTAAGGAAGGTGCTGCAGACTACCGCTACTTCCCAGAACCAGACCTACCACTCTTTGAAATCTCAGACGAGTGGATTGAGGAAATGCGTACTGAACTGCCAGAGTTTCCAAAAGAACGTCGTGCACGTTACGTCTCTGACCTTGGCTTGTCTGACTACGATGCTAACCAGTTGACTGCAAACAAGGTCACTTCTGATTTCTTTGAAAAAGCTGTTGCCCTTGGCGGTGACGCTAAACAAGTTTCTAACTGGCTCCAAGGTGAAGTCGCTCAATTCTTGAATGCCGAAGGCAAGACACTGGAACAAATCGAACTGACGCCAGAAAACTTAGTTGAAATGATTGCCATCATCGAAGACGGCACTATCTCTTCTAAGATTGCTAAGAAAGTCTTTGTCCACCTAGCTAAAAATGGTGGTGGCGCTCGTGAATACGTGGAAAAAGCTGGCATGGTCCAAATCTCAGATCCAGCTGTCTTGATTCCAATTATCCACCAAGTCTTTGCCGATAACGAGGCTGCTGTTGCCGACTTCAAGTCAGGCAAACGTAACGCAGACAAGGCCTTCACAGGATTCCTTATGAAAGCAACCAAAGGCCAAGCCAACCCACAAGTTGCCCTTAAACTACTTGCCCAAGAATTGGCGAAGTTGAAAGAAAAGTAATATGTAAAAGAAACCAGCCCTGAGGTTGGTTTTTTCTCCTCTACCAAATCCCAATAACTATTTTGACTTTATTTCCAGAAGATTTTATGGTAAAATGAAGAGTAATAATATTTATTAAAGAGGTAAAAACATGATTGAAGCAAGCAAATTGAAAGCTGGTATGACATTTGAAACTGCAGACGGAAAATTGATCCGCGTTTTGGAAGCTAGCCACCACAAACCAGGTAAAGGGAATACAATCATGCGTATGAAATTGCGTGATGTCCGTACTGGTTCTACATTTGACACAAGCTACCGTCCAGAAGAAAAATTCGAACAAGCTATTATCGAGACTGTTCCAGCTCAATACTTGTACAAAATGGATGAAACTGCCTACTTCATGAACACTGAAACTTACGACCAATACGAAATCCCAGTCGTAAATGTTGAAAACGAATTGCTTTACATCCTTGAAAACTCTGATGTGAAAATCCAATTCTACGGAACTGAAGTAATCGGTGTAACTGTACCAACTACTGTTGAATTGACAGTTGCTGAAACACAACCATCTATCAAAGGTGCTACTGTTACAGGTTCTGGTAAACCAGCGACTATGGAAACTGGACTTGTTGTAAACGTTCCAGACTTCATCGAATCTGGACAAAAATTGATCATCAACACTGCAGAAGGAACTTACGTTTCTCGTGCCTAATCTCTAGAAAGAGGTCATTCTATGGGAACTGAAGAACAATTTGGCGAAATCGTTATCGCTCCACGTGTACTTGAAAAAATCATTGCCATCGCAACTGCTAAAGTTGATGGTGTCCATTCATTTTCAAATAAATCCGTATCTGATACCCTATCAAAACTCTCTCTTGGTCGTGGCGTCTACTTAAAAGAAAGCAACGAAGAACTAACTGCTGACATCTACCTCTACCTTGAGTACGGTGTGAAAGTACCAAAAGTTGCTCTTGCTATTCAAAAAGCGGTCAAAGATGCTGTCCATGATATGGCTGATGTGGAACTTTCTGCTGTCAATATCCATGTTACAGGAATCGTTCCAGATAAAACACCAAAACCTGAGTTGAAAGATCTATTTAACGAGGACTTCCTCAATGACTAGTCCATTATTAGAATCTAGACGCGAACTTCGTAAATGCGCTTTTCAAGCTCTTATGAGCCTTGAATTCGGTACAGATGTGGAAACAGCTTGTCGCTTTGCCTACACACATGACCGTGAAGATGCAGATGTGCAAATCCCAGCCTTTCTTCTAAACTTGGTTTCTGGTATCCAAGCTCAAAAAGAAGAGTTGGATAAACAAATCAACCAGCACCTCAAGTCAGGCTGGACAGTTGAACGCTTGACCTTGGTCGAAAAAAACTTACTACGCTTGGGAATCTTTGAAATCACATCATTTGATACACCTCAGCTGGTAGCAGTCAATGAAGCTATTGAACTTGCCAAGAATTTTTCAGATCAAAAATCAGCCCGCTTTATCAACGGACTGCTTAGTCAATTTGTAACTGAAGAAAATGAATAATCAAAAAGGTGTTTGGTTTCCCAAGCACCTTTTGACTTTCCCCTCTGCACAGAGTAAGAACCACATAAAAACTAGAACTGACTGCCAGTTCTAGTTTTTATGTATTCTGAGGTATTAGTATTTTCTAAATCGTTGATAGCGTTCTTCCAACAACGCTTCTAACGGTTTTTGCGAAAGTCTAGCTAGCTCAGCTTGGAGTTCTTTTTTGACATTCTTAATTAATTCTTTACTAGAAAGTCCTGCTTCAGAAATCACCTTATCCACCACATCCATTTCTAACAGCTCATGAGAAGTGATTTTCATCAACTCTGCTGCTTCCATGGCACGAGTTCCGTCCTTCCATAGAATGGAAGCAAAGCCTTCTGGGCTGAGAATGGCATAGATAGAATTTTCCAGCATCCAAATACGGTCTGCGACTGCTAGAGCCAGAGCCCCACCTGAACCACCTTCACCTATAATGATGGCGATAATCGGAACTTTCAGGTCACTCATTTCCATGAGATTGCGAGCAATAGCTTCTCCCTGTCCACGTTCTTCCGCTCCGACACCAGGATAAGCACCTGCAGTATTGATAAAGGTCACAACTGGACGACCAAACTTTTCAGCCTGTTTCATCAAACGTAGGGCCTTACGGTAGCCTTCTGGATGCGGTTGACCAAAATTCCGCTTGAGGTTATCTTGTAAACTCTTGCCTTTTTGGATACCAACCACTGTTACAGCTTGCTCTCCAAGCCAGCCAATACCACCAACAACTGCACCATCATCTCGAAAAGAACGGTCACCGTGTAATTGGATAAAGTCATCAAAAATGCCTGCCGCAAAGTCCAAGGTTGTCAAGCGACTCTGCTCACGCGCTTCTCTGACTATTTTTGCAATATTCATCTTGGACTCCCTCCGTGCAATCTGACTAGGCTTGCAATCGTATCTGGCAAGTCTCTTCTTTTAACGATAGCATCCACAAATCCATGCTCCAATAGGAATTCTGCCTTTTGGAAATCCTCAGGCAAACTTTCACGAACCGTGTTTTCAATGACACGACGCCCAGCAAAACCGACCAAGCTCTGTGGTTCAGCTAAAATGATATCGCCTTCCATAGCGAAAGAAGCTGTTACACCACCTGTCGTTGGATCTGTCAAAATGGTCAGGTAAAAGAGACCAGCATTTGAATGCCGTTTAACCGCTGCAGAAATCTTGGCCATCTGCATGAGGCTCATGATTCCTTCCTGCATACGGGCTCCACCAGAGGCTGTAAAGAGAACAACTGGCAATTTTTCAACAGTCGCATACTCAAACAAACGAGTGATTTTTTCCCCTACAACCGTACCCATAGAAGCCATGATAAAGTTGGAATCCATAATCCCAAGAGCCACACTCTGACCTTTTATAAGAGCTGTTCCTGTCACAACGGCTTCATCCAGACCTGTTTTTTCACGCATAGTTGCTAGTTTCTTTTGATAACCAGGGAAATGCAAGGGATCCTTGCTTTCAATCCCTGTAAACAATTCCTTGAAGGTTCCCATATCAATCGTCAAAGCCAAGCGTTCTTGGGCAGAAATACGAAAGGTGTAGCTACAATGCGGACAGATACGCTCACTTCCCAGATCCTTCTGATAAATGGTATGCTTACAGCCTGGACACTGGGAGAATAATTCATCTGGAACCTCTGGCTTGGCTTGAGGTTTTTCCCTAACCGAACGATTGGGATTGATTCGAATATACTTATCTTTTTTACTAAATAGAGCCATTGATTCCCCTTTTCGGTTTAAACTCTTGAAGTCATTTTATTCTTTTTCTTGATATTTGGGTAAGAAGGTTTCCATTAAGAAGGAAGTATCGTAATCTCCAGCAATGACATTGCGATCTGAAATGAGGTCAAGCTGGAAATCTGCATTGGTCTGCACCCCTTCAATCTCTAATTCATAGAGGGCACGTTGCATTTTCATAAGTGCATCAAAACGATTTTCGCCGTGTACGATGATTTTGGCAATCATACTATCATAATAAGGCGGAATGGTATAACCTGGATAAACTGCTGAATCCACGCGCAAGCCAACTCCACCACTTGGCAGATAGAGATTGGTGATCTTACCTGGACTTGGAGCAAAATTAAAGGTAGGATTTTCTGCATTGACCCGACACTCGATGGCATGACCACGCAGAACAATATCTTCTTGCTTAACAGACAAAGGCTGACCTGCCGCAATGCGAATCTGTTCCTTAACGATATCAACACCTGACACAAACTCTGTTACTGGATGTTCCACCTGAACACGAGTATTCATTTCCATGAAATAGAAATTACCACTAGCTTCATCAAGAAGAAACTCAATGGTCCCTGCATTCTCATAGCCAACAGACTCTGCAGCTCGAACAGCCGCAGAACCAATTTCATTGCGCAGCGTTTTCCCAATTGCAATCGAAGGACTTTCTTCTAAAACCTTTTGGTTATTCCGTTGAAGAGAGCAATCCCGTTCCCCCAAGTGGATTACATTTCCGTGTTCATCTCCTAGAATTTGAACCTCAATATGACGAGCTGGATAGATGACCCGTTCTATGTACATGGCACCATTGCCATAATTGGCCTTAGCTTCACTAGAGGCAGTCTCAAAGGCTGAAACGAGGTCTTCTGGCTTTTCAACCTTACGAATCCCTTTACCGCCACCACCTGCTGAAGCCTTGAGCATAACAGGATAGCCAATTTTTTCAGCAACAATCAAGGCCTCCTCAGAGTTATGCACTTCTCCATCCGAACCTGGAATGACAGGCACACCTGCTTTAATCATCTGAGCGCGCGCATTGATCTTATCCCCCATCATATCCATGACATGACCAGATGGGCCGATAAACTTAATCCCCACCTCTTCACACATGGTAGCAAATTTGGAATTTTCACTGAGAAATCCAAAACCTGGGTGAATGGCTTCTGCCTCAGTCAAGACTGCAGCTGATAGAACCGCATTGATATTGAGATAAGACTCAGTTGCCTTACCAGGACCGATGCAAACAGCCTCATCTGCTAAAAGCGTATGAAGGGCTTCCTTATCAGCAGTTGAATAAACCGCCACCGTCGCAATCCCCAGTTCACGCGCCGCACGGATAATACGAACCGCAATTTCACCACGATTGGCAATTAAAATTTTTCGAAACATGGAGAACCTCCTTAGTTCCCAATTGCAAAGGTAAGAGTACCACTAGCTGCAAGCTTGCCATCCACTTCAGCCTTTGCTTCAACCACAGCGATTGTGCCACGACGTTTTACAAAAGTCGCTGTCATAACTAATTGGTCACCTGGTACAACTTGCTTCTTGAATTTGACCTTATCCATACCAGCGTAAAAGACCAGTTTTCCTTTATTTTCAGGTTTTGACAACTCCAACACACCAGCTGTTTGCGCCAAGGCTTCCATAATCAGAACACCTGGCATAACTGGATATTGAGGGAAATGTCCATTAAAGAAGGGCTCATTGATGGTCACATTTTTGATGGCAACAATGGTATCCTCGCTCACTTCCAACACACGGTCTACTAGGAGCATAGGATAACGGTGGGGAAGGGCTTCTTTGATTCCTTGAATATCGATCATTTGATACGTACCAATCCTTTACCAAACTCAACCATTTCTTCGTTAGAAACGAGAATTTCCGTTACCACACCATCCTTAGGTGCTGGAATTTCATTCATGACTTTCATAGCTTCGATGATCACCAATGTTTGACCTTTTTTGACGCTATCACCAACTGTGACGAAGGCAGGTT
Source organism: Streptococcus sp. Marseille-Q7156 (assembly GCF_965119495.1). Next base: position 1,462,288 of record NZ_CBCPLU010000001.1, read on the forward strand.
TATCTGGGCCAGCAGCCAAGTAAGCCACCCCAACAAGTGGGCTCTCTACAAGATCTCCCTCAGCAGCCACACTTACTTCAGCTGGAACCTCTTCTGTTACAGTCTCTGCTGGAGCAGATGTAGGAGCTACTGGACTTGGTGTTGCTAGAATGGGTGCTGGAGCGACTTGAGCTGCAACTTCAGGCACAGGTCTCGCTTCATTCTTGCTAAACTGCAACTCATCCGTCCCATTTTTATAAGAAAATTCTCTCAAACTTGATTGGTCAAATTGGGCCATCAAGTCTTTAATATCGTTTAAATTCATAGTTATTCATTCTCCCAACGTTTGAAAGCAAGAACTGCATTGTGGCCACCAAAACCAAAAGTATTTGAAATAGCGTATGGAATTTCTTGCTCCAAGCCTTGTCCATAAACGACATTGGCTTCTATATAGTCTGATACTTCGCTTGTCCCAGCTGTCATTGGTACAAAGTTATGACGCATGGCTTCGATTGTGACGATAGCTTCTACCGCGCCTGCAGCACCCAGCAAATGTCCTGTGAATGATTTGGTTGATGATACAGGCACTTCCTTACCAAGAACAGCTACGATCGCACCACTTTCTCCTTTTTCATTAGCAGGAGTTGACGTTCCGTGAGCATTGACATAGGCTACTTGCTCTGGGGAAATCTCAGCTTCTTCCAAGGCTAATTTGATGGCCTTGATAGCTCCCTGACCTTCTGGATGTGGTGAAGTCATGTGGTAGGCATCACAAGTATTTCCGTAACCAACTACTTCGGCAAGGATAGTAGCCCCACGTTTTTCCGCGTGTTCAAGACTTTCAAGAACCAACATCCCTGAACCTTCACCCATGACAAAACCATTACGGTCCTTATCAAATGGAATAGAAGCACGAGTTGGATCCTCTGTAGTAGAGAGAGCTGTTAGGGCTTGGAAACCAGCAATAGCAAAAGGTGTGATAGAGGCTTCTGAACCACCTACCAACATAACATCTTGGAAACCAAACTTAATTGAGCGGAAAGCATCCCCAATCGCGTCATTTGATGAAGCACAGGCAGTATTGATGGATTTACAAACACCGTTTGCTCCAAAACGCATGGCAACATTTCCTGAAGCCATATTTGGCAAGGCTTTTGGAAGGGTCAATGGTTTCACACGTTTTGGTCCTTTGTCATGGAGTCGAAGCACTTGATCTTCAATTTCCTTGATTCCACCAATACCAGAGGCAACGATAACACCAAAACGATCTTTATCAAGAGTCTCCACATCAAGACCTGCATGATTAACGGCTTCTTGGGCTGCATACAAGGCATATAAAGAATAGTTATCGAAACGATTGGTATCTTTCTTAACAAAGTATTTATCAAAAGGAAAATCTTGGATTTCTGCTGCATTATGCACATCAAAGTCACTATGATCAAATTTTGTAATTGGACCAATTCCGATTTTTCCATTTGTCAAACTATTCCAAAATTCTTCTGGTGTATTTCCGATTGGAGATGTTACTCCATAACCTGTTACTACTACGCGATTTAGTTTCATCTTTTTCACCTCTAGCTTCTGCTACATACTGAGGCCGCCATCAATGGCAACCACTTGACCAGTTAGATAATCTTGGCCTGCTAAAAATACTGTCAAATCTGCAACCTGCTCCGCCTGCCCAAATGCTTTCATAGGAATTTGCGCCAGCATAGCATCTTTTACCTTGTCTGATAGAACAGCTGTCATATCGGACTCAATCATTCCAGGAGCAATAGCATTAACTCTGATATTGCGATTGGCCACTTCACGCGCCACAGACTTGGTAAAACCAATCAAACCAGCCTTAGAAGCTGCATAGTTAGCTTGACCGATATTTCCCATCAAACCAACAACACTAGACATATTAATGATAGCACCTTCTCTGACTTTCATCATCGGTTTCAAGACTGATTGTGTCATGTTAAAGGCGCCAGTCAGGTTAACCTTGAGTACTTTTTCAAAATCCGCTTCTGTCATCTTGAGCATCAGGGTATCTTGGGTAATTCCTGCATTGTTAACCAAAACATCTACTGAACCCAGCTCTGCAATAGCTTGATCAACCATACGCTTAGTGTCTGCAAAATCTGACACGTCTCCTGATATAGGAACCACCTTGACACCATAGTTTGAAAACTCAGCGAGCAATTCTTCTGAAATTGCACCACGACTGTTTAAAACAATATTGGCCCCTGCTTGAGCAAACTTGTGGGCAATGGCAAGACCAATCCCACGACTCGAACCTGTAATAAAGATATTTTTATTTTTTAGCTGCATTCTTTTCTCCTGTTTTCTCTTATATTTATGGGAGAAGGGATTACTTGTTTTCTAGCAAGGCTTCCAAACTAGCCTGATCTTCAACATTGGCTAGTTTAGCTGTCTTATCAATCTTTTTAACAAAGCCTGACAAAACTTTCCCCGGGCCAATCTCGATAAAGTTGGTTACGCCAGCTTCTTGCATGACCCCAATACTTTCATAGAAACGAACTGGTTCCTTGACCTGACGCGTCAAGAGTTGAGCAATGTCTTCTTTTTGCATCACAGTAGCTTCTGTATTGCCGACTAGGGGACAAGTGAAATCTGAAAAACTTACCTGAGCTAGAGTTTCAGCTAGTTTCTGGCTAGCAGGCTCAAGGAGAGCGGTATGAAAAGGTCCTGAAACCTTGAGAGGAATCAAGCGTTTAGCTCCTGCTTCCTGCAAGAGTTCAACAGCTCGATCGACTGCAACCCCTTCTCCACCAATCACGATTTGTGCAGGTGTATTATAGTTGGCTGGGGTAACCACTCCAAGTTCAGAAGCTTTTTGACAGGCTTCCTCAATAACCTCTACTGGTGTATTGAGAACTGCCACCATCTTTCCAGAACCAGCAGGAGCTGCTTCTTCCATATAGGCTCCACGCTTAGCAACTAAGGCAACAGCCTCTTCAAAATCCAAGGCGCCGCTGGCCACCAAGGCAGAGTATTCTCCAAGAGACAAACCAGCAACCATATCAGGCTGATAGCCCTTTTCTTGCAATAATCGGTAAATAGCAACTGAAGTCGCTAAAATAGCTGGTTGCGTATAGCGGGTCTGGTTAAGTTTTTCTTCTTCTGTATCAATAAGATGACGCAAATCATAACCGAGTACCTGACTCGCTTGATCAATCGTTTCTTTGACAATAGGGTAGTGATCATAGAGATCCCGTCCCATACCTAGATACTGGGCACCTTGGCCAGCAAATAAAAAGGCCGTTTTAGTCATTTCTTACAACTCCTGCCCAACGAGAGGCTTCTTCTTGAATTTTCTTAGCTGCTCCGTAATACAAATCTTTTAGGATTTCTTCAGCTGTTTCTTCTTTGGAAACAAGCCCTGCAATTTGACCTGCCATGACAGAACCACCATCCACATCTCCGTGAACAACCGCTTTGGCTAGAGCACCCGCGCCCATTTGTTCAAAAATTTCCAAATCTGGATTTTCTTGTTTAAAGGCATCTTTTTCAGCTTTTTCAAAATCACGAGTCAACTGGTTTTTAATAGCTCGAACAGCATGTCCAAAGTGTTGAGCTGAAATCGTAGTATCAATATCTCTAGCTTTTAAAATCTTGGCCTTGTAATTTGGATGGGCATTAGACTCTTTGGCAACGACAAAACGCGTTCCAACCTGAACAGCCTCTGCACCTAGCATAAAGCCAGCCGCAGCACCTTCACCATCCGCAATCCCTCCTGCAGCAATAACAGGAATAGATACAGCTGCCGCCACTTGACGCACCAAGGTCATGGTTGTTAATTTACCGATATGCCCCCCAGCTTCCATTCCTTCTGCAATGACAGCATCCGCACCGATTTTTTCCATGCGTTTAGCTAGGGCAACACTTGGTACAACAGGAATAACTGTAATACCAGCTTCATGGAAGCGTTCCATGTATTTGCCAGGATTTCCTGCGCCTGTTGTCACTACCTTAACACCTTCCTCTATAACGAGATCTACAATATCTTCCACAAAGGGAGACAAGAGCATGATGTTGACACCAAAAGGTTTATCCGTTAACGATTTGATCTTGTCAATATTTGCCTTGACGACTTCTTTAGGGGCATTTCCCCCACCGATAATCCCTAGTCCTCCAGCCTTAGAAACAGCCCCTGCCAAATCACCATCAGCGACCCAAGCCATTCCTCCTTGAAAAATAGGATAATCAATATTCAATAATTCTGTAATACGCGTTTTCATAGTGCCTCCATCGTTTCTTGCTTACGTAATAGTTCGATACTGTCATAATTTGACAATCAAACTATTGCCTAAACAAGAGGGAGCGGGTTTCCCTACTCCTTCTATCTTATATTCTGCTTATACTCTTCGAAAATCAAATTCAAACCACGTCAGCGTCACCTTGCCGTACTCAAGTACAGCCTGCGGCTAGCTTCCTAGTTTGCTCTTTGATTTTCATTGAGTATTATTTTGTTTGCTCTTCAACGTAGGCAACCAAGTCACCAACTGTTTTCAAGTCATCTTCTGCTTCGATTTGGATATCAAAAGCATCTTCGATTTCTGAGATTACTTGGAACAAGTCCAATGAATCTGCGTCCAAGTCATCAAAAGTTGATTCAAGTGTTACTTCTGATGCGTCTTTTCCAAGTTCTTCAACGATAATTTCTTGTACTTTTTCAAATACTGCCATGATAGGACTCCTTTAAAATAAATAGTTTTTTATAACAATGTGTTCACCACATGATTACCTAAATTGTAAGAATGAGTGTGGCCCAGGTCAAGCCTCCACCGAAGCCTGATAGCAGAACAGTCTGGCTACCATCTAAACGGATGAGGCCTTGTTCTACACACTCTGAAAGTAAAATCGGGATACTGGCTGCACTGGTATTGCCATATTCCATCATATTGGCTGGAATCTTGTCTCGATCGACACCGATTTTTCTAGCCATCTTATCCAAAATACGATCATTAGCCTGATGAAGTAGCAGATAATCCAAGTCTGTCGCCTCTATAGGAGATTCATCAATAGTCTGTTTGATAGACTTGGCTACATCTCGAATGGCAAAATCAAAGACCGCGCGCCCATCCATCTTCAAAAATGAATCTGCACTTTCTTGATCTGAAAATGGAGAATGCAAGCCTGAATGTCCATAAGTTAGACACTCGCTACGACTTCCATCACTATTGAGGTTCTCAGCTAAGAAATGCTCTTGCTCGCTAGCTTCTAGCAAGACACCACCAGCACCATCTCCAAACAAAACAGCTGTTGATCGGTCCGACCAATCGACTGCTTTAGAGAGGGTTTCACTACCAATCACCAAGCCTTTTTGAAAGCGACCAGAAGCGATAAACTTTTCAGCAGTTGAAAGAGCAAATACAAATCCACTGCAAGCAGCTGTTAAGTCAAAAGCAAAAGCTTTTTTTGCACCAATATTAGCTTGAACACGAGCAGCTGTAGAGGGCATCATCGAATCTGGAGTAATAGTAGCTAGGATGATAAAATCCAACTCCTCCCCAGTGATTCCAGCTTTTGCCATCAGTTTCTTGGCAACCTCTGTAGCTAAATCACTGGTAGATTCTGTTCTTGAAATATGCCTTTGTCGTATTCCCGTCCGACTTGAAATCCACTCATCATTGGTATCCATAATCTGAGCCAAATCATGATTTGTAACCACTTGCTCTGGTACATAATGAGCAACCTGGCTTATTTTTGCAAAAGCCATTATTTCAAATCCTCCAAAAATTGATAAAGATTGGTCAAACCTTTGCTCATAACATCAATTTCTTCCTTACTCATACCATCAATGATTTTTTCAACCATGGCCTTGTGGAAGCGTTTATGTAGCCGATGAACCAAGCGACCCTTCTTTGTCAAATGTAGATGCACCACACGACGATCCTGCTCTGAGCGAATGCGTTCAATGTAACCCTTTCGTTCAAGATTATTCAAACTCGTCGTAACCGTCCCAAGAGTCACCATCAACTCTTTCGACACTTGACTTGGCGTCACGTCTGGGAATTTTCCAATTACATCGATTGTATGGACTTCTTTGATGGAGATATCCTTGAAACGACTACCCCTCAAGCTAACTTCCTCGATGACGAGGACATTGTTAAATATAGATGTTAAATATTCATTAATTCGTTGGTAGTCCAATCTCTTTTCCCTCCTTTTCAAAAAACTTTCACAATCAAAACATTTGACAAAAGAATTATATCAAACTTCAAAGAATGGTGCAAGTATTTTTCTATTTTCCTGTAAATTTAGGTCTTCTTCTCTCCGAATGAGCCCGAACTCCTTCTTTAAAATCCTCTGTTTGAGCCAAGGATTCCTGTAGGTTCAGTTCTAAAGTGGCATAATCTTGCCAATCTTTAAATTGGCTCTCCCAAACCAACTTCTTGATGGCAGCATAGGAATTAGCTGACCCACGTCTTAATTTTTTAAGAAGATGTTCTCTCGTCTTTTCTAGTTTGTCAGCTTCACAGACGCGATAAACCAAGCCCCACTCCAGAGCTTTTTCTGCGGTTAAGGCCTCTCCTGTCATAGCTAGTTGAGCAGCACGCGTCACACCAATACTACGGCTCAAGAGATGAATCCCTCCTGCATCCGGAGCCAAGCCAACTCCAACAAAGGCTTGGATAAACTTAGCCTTATCCGTTGCAAGACAGAAATCTGCCGCAACAGCCATATTAGCTGCAGCACCTGCAACAGCTCCATCAACCTCCATCAAGACAGGTTTGCCTATTTGCTTGATTTTATAAGAAATAGCATTTACCAACTCTGCGATTTTCGTTAATGATGGAATATCATCCTCATCCACTGCCCTCTTCATCTCTACTAAATCTCCCCCAACTGAAAAGACTTTACCCTTGGCATTAATCAAGATAAAATGCACAGCTGGATTCTCTTCTGCCAAAGTCAGGGCTTCTAAAATCTCCTCACACATGGGAATATGAAAACCATTTGCAACCTCAGGACGGTTCAAGGTAATGATTGCCAAGTCCTCTTCAAGCTGATAAATAATGTGTTCCATCAGGGCTCCTTTTTATTTTATAAACGATTTAAATTATTTTATTATCAAAGTATATCTTTTTTAAAATCAGAAAGCAAGAATAAGAATGTAATAAGTGTATCAGCCGATTATAAAGAATCGCTTTATCCTAGAAAGCATCTTATTTTCTTCATTGAAAAAAGCCTTTCTTTCTGCTATAATCGTATAAAATACTTACTTTAGGAGTTCTTATGAAGGTTGTTAAATTTGGAGGTAGTTCTCTTGCCTCTGCTAGTCAATTAGAAAAAGTTTTAAACATCGTAAAAAGCGATTCAGAGCGTCGTTTTGTAGTTGTTTCTGCACCAGGAAAACGCAATGCTGAAGATACTAAGGTTACGGATGCCTTGATTAAATACTATCGCGACTATGTTGCTGGTAACGATATTAGCAAGAGTCAAAGCTGGATTATCGATCGCTATGCTGCTATGGTTAGCGAATTGGGACTAAAGCCAGCTATTCTAGAAAAAATTTCTAAAAGCATTCGTGCCTTGGCCACTCTGCCTATCGAAGAAAATGAATTTCTCTACGATACTTTCCTAGCAGCGGGTGAAAACAACAATGCTAAATTAATCGCTGCCTACTTTAATCAAAATGGGATTGATGCACGCTATGTGCACCCTAGAGAAGCTGGAATTGTGGTCACAAGTGAGCCTGGTCACGCTCGCATCATTCCATCAAGTTATGACAAGATTGAAGAATTAACAAATGCAAATGAAGTCCTTGTCATTCCTGGTTTCTTTGGTGTTACTAAGGAAAATCAAATCTGTACCTTCTCACGTGGAGGCTCTGATATTACAGGTTCTATCATTGCTGCAGGAGTTAAAGCCGACCTCTATGAAAACTTTACGGATGTTGATGGTATCTTTGCAGCCCACCCAGGAATTATTCACCAACCACACTCGATCCCTGAGTTGACCTACCGTGAAATGCGTGAATTGGCCTATGCAGGATTCTCAGTCCTTCATGACGAAGCCCTTCTTCCTGCCTACCGCGGAAAAATCCCCCTTGTTATCAAAAATACCAACAACCCTGACCATCCAGGTACTCGTATCGTTCTAAAACACAGTAGTGATGAATTTCCAGTTGTGGGAATTGCTGGTGACTCTGGCTTTGTCAGCATTAATATGTCTAAATACCTTATGAACCGTGAGGTTGGATTTGGACGCAAGGTTCTGCAAATCCTTGAAGATCTTAACATCGGTTGGGAACATATGCCAACAGGTATCGACGATCTTTCAATCATTCTCCGTTCTCGTGAACTAACTCCTATCAAGGAAGAAGAAATCCTGCGTCAGTTAGTTCAAAAAGCTGAAGTCGACCATGCAGAAATCGAACACGACCTTTCAATCATTATGATTGTTGGAGAAAAAATGAAGAGTCATATCGGAGTAACTGCTACTGCGACACGTGCTCTATCTGAAAACAAGATCAATATCCAGATGATGTCTCAAGGTTCTAGTGAAGTTTCTATCATGTTTGTTGTCAATAAAGACCAAGAAAAAGCAGCAATTAAAGCGCTCTACAATGCCTTTTTCGGCGAAAGTAAGGAAGACTAATCATGGCTCAATCACTTAACAAAACAGTGCTCCTCAATACGACAGGCACTTCCTACCTCTCTATAGCTGGGAAAGTTGGAAAATTCCTGGTCGGAGATCAGGCTCTGGAATTTTACCCAGATGTCAATGTCGAACAATTTATCCAGATTCCTTGGGACCATATCAACCAAATTGGGGCCAATGTCACTGGTCGCAAAATCAGTCGCCACTTCGAAGTCTTTACAGACAGAGGAAAATTCCTTTTTGCTTCAAAAGACTCAGGTGCCATTCTCAAAATTGCTCGCGAAAAACTGGGTAATGACAAGGTCGTCAAACTTCCTACCCTGATTCAGACCATTGGTCAAAAATTTAAAAATCTATTTGCAAAAAAGTAGAAACTTTAGTATAATCATAACAACGGATAAGTAAGCTATTGTCTTCTTTCAGAAAGTCTGCGGGTGCTGCGAGCAGATAGGAGGGATAGGTGAAATTCTACCGTTAATAACAATTACATACACAATCAAGTGCACACCTGTGAAGTTGGATGGAACCGTGGCCCTGCCACTCCAACGCTTTGTCAGATGTGCTTTTTTCATAAAGGAGTTCTTATGTTAGATATCAAACGCATTCGTACAGACTTTGATGCTGTCGCAGAAAAATTGGCTACACGTGGTGTAGATGCTGCTGTCTTGAATGAGATGAAAGAAATCGATGCTAAGCGTCGTGACATCTTGGTCAAGGTTGAAACTCTCAAGGCAGAACGTAACACAGTTTCTGCTGAGATTGCCCAAGCTAAGCGCAACAAGGAAAATGCAGATGACAAGATTGCTGCCATGCAAAATCTATCTGCTGAGGTCAAAGCCTTGGATGCTGAATTGGCAGAAATCGATGCTAAATTGACAGAATTTACCACTACTCTTCCAAACATCCCAGCTGACAGCGTTCCTGTTGGGGTTGACGAAGACGACAATGTGGAAGTTCGCCGTTGGGGGACTCCACGCGAGTTTGACTTCGAGCCAAAAGCCCACTGGGATCTTGGTGAAGACCTTGGTATTCTTGACTGGGAACGCGGTGGTAAAGTAACAGGCGCTCGCTTCCTCTTCTATAAAGGGCTCGGTGCTCGTTTGGAACGTGCTCTCTACAACTTTATGTTGGACGAGCATGGCAAGGAAGGCTATACGGAAGTCATCACGCCTTACATGGTTAACCACGATTCTATGTTTGGTACTGGTCAATATCCAAAATTCAAGGAAGATACTTTTGAATTGAGCGACAGCAATTATGTCCTTATTCCTACAGCTGAAGTTCCTCTAACAAACTACTACCGTGATGAAATCTTGGACGGTAAAGACCTGCCAATCTACTTCACTGCTATGAGTCCATCATTCCGTTCTGAGGCTGGTTCAGCTGGTCGTGATACTCGTGGCTTGATTCGTTTGCACCAATTCCACAAGGTTGAAATGGTTAAATTTGCCAAACCAGAAGAATCTTACGAAGAATTGGAAAAAATGACAGCCAACGCTGAAAATATCCTTCAAAAACTTAACCTTCCATACCGTGTCGTTGCTCTCTCTACTGGAGATATGGGCTTCTCAGCTGCCAAGACTTACGACTTGGAAGTTTGGATCCCAGCGCAAAACAATTACCGTGAAATATCAAGCTGTTCAAACACAGAAGATTTCCAAGCTCGTCGTGCCCAAATCCGTTATCGTGATGAAGCTGATGGCAAGGTGAAACTCCTTCACACCTTGAATGGTTCTGGACTTGCAGTTGGACGTACAGTAGCTGCAATTCTTGAAAACTACCAAAACGCAGATGGTTCTGTAACCATTCCAGAAGCTCTTCGTCCATACATGGGTGGTGCTGAAGTCATCAAACCATAAAAAATAAGGTTTAGCTATTTCTAGCTAGACCTTTTTTCGTAACCAAATTAGATAAGCGCCTAATACAAAGAGTAAAATAGTGAGGCATATAAGAGTTTCAGCCACTACCAGATAATCCAGAAATGGAAGTTTCAAGATTCCTTGAGCCATCTTGAGCGAGGTAGCCGTGATGATGGTTGGGAAGGTTAAGGCTGAGAAAGCTGGTTGAAAGCCTTGTTTTAAAATATTAGGTAGACGAGTTAAAACAAAGAAAAAGAAGGATTGAGAAGCCAAAATCATGACGATCAAGAACCAAGTCGGTAAGCTCTCTCCTCCAACTCGAACCAGGGAAGCCAAAAGCAGAGAGAAAGGAGCACAATAGATTCCTTCCTGTCCAAGCATGGCTACAGGGAGTGGATGTTTCTTTAAATCGCTATAAATAAGGGGATAGAGATAGAAAGTCAATAAAAACCCAAAACTCAAAGTCGCATAGGCAATTTCGATGATGCCTACAAGTGGATAGGTCAAGGCTGCCACTGCTATCCCCACATAAAGTACCGTCCAGCTTGGAGTTGCATGAACCCTACGACCCAGACAAGCAAACTTGATGGTAAAACCAGCAATCAGGGACACATCCAAGAGAAATGAAAACCACCAGAGCCCCTGCGCTACCAAAGAAAGATGAGGGAAGACGCGAAAGACATAAGTTGATAAAATCATCCCAGCCATGGGAAAGGTTGCCATCCCTGACAAAAGAGGGGGATTGGTCAATTCTTGCTTGGTTTCTTTCCAATTGAGCAAATGAAGAATCAGAAAGAATATCCATAAAATCAAACCTGACATACTCAGTAGATGTGACAGAACTGGCAACATATCTAAAACGAGATTTCCAGCTCCTGCCAAACCTAGCAAACAACCTGAAAATACTAAGGGGAGTTTTTTCATCCTAACCTCCAATAATCATGTTAATTTCAGTATAGCATAAAAGCGCTTAAATGAGGGGATAAAAAACGAAGTCCGATTATTTCAGACTTCATTTTACTCAGATATGAATTAAGCATAAGGTTGCAATTCTGGGTTAATTGGTGTATTGGCTAGATTATTGGCATAGTTACAGAGGCTTGCTAGGCTGACTCCAAGAATCACATCCAAGGCATTTTGTTGAGTGTAGCCAGCTTCTAGAAACTCAGCCAAGGCTTCATCTCCCACACGACCCTTGGTATTCATAACCGCCAAGGTAAACTTAGCTAGGGTGTCCAATTTAGGATCTGTTTCAATTGGAGTGCGATTGCGAAGAGCTTGAAGAAGGTCATCGTTCATCTGGATTTGTTTAATTGAAAAGGCTGTGTGACCTGCGACGCAGAAGGCACAACCATTAGTTACAGCTGCAGTAATTTGCACCACTTCGCGCTCAACGGGTGTTAGGCTGTTGCGACGGTTGATAGCTCCGACAGTACGGTAAGCCTCTAAAGCAGTCGGTGCATTAGCCAAGAGACCGATTAGGTTAGGAATATAGCCATTGTTATCTTTTTCTACTGTTTCAAGAACTTCTTTCACTTCTGCTGGTGCTGATTCTACTGTATGAATTGTAAATGTTGTCATCATAAAACCTCTTTTCGTTTTGTTGAAACCTAGTCTATCACAGATTCTATACCTTGTATAATATATATTTTAAATTGCACCGATAGAAATTTTTTATGAAAGCAAAAAAATCACACGCGATGTGTGATTCCATTATTTATTAAAATACTTTTTAGTCTCAGAAATGACGACTGGTGACAAGACCAAGAGGGCAATCAAGTTTGGCAGAGCCATCAAAGCGTTGACGATATCTGCGATAATCCAAACCATATCCAACTCGATAAATCCTCCCAACAAGACCATGAGTACAAAGACCACACGGTAGAGCCAGATAAAGCGAACCCCAAAGAGAAACTCGAAACAGCGTTCTCCATAGTAGTTCCAACCTAGAATCGTCGTGAAGGCAAAGAGTACAAGGAAGATGGTCAAGAGGGCAGGTCCAAAATGTGAAAAGACCGTTGAGAAGGCTGACTGAGTCAAGGCAACCCCATTTAAGTCACCACTCCAAACACCAGTCACCAAGATGGTCAAACCAGTCAAAGTACAGATAATGAGGGTGTCAATAAAGGTTCCTGTCATGGAAATCAATCCCTGCTCTACTGGTTCATTTGTCTTAGCCGCAGCCGCTGCAATGGGAGCAGAACCCAGACCAGATTCGTTTGAGAACACACCACGCGCCACACCATTTTGGATAGCCATCCGAATGCTAGCACCAGCAAATCCACCTATCGCAGCAACAGGACTAAAGGCTGATGTCAAGATTAAAGCGATTGTAGCAGGGAGTTTGCCAATATTGAAGAAAATAACTGTAAGTGTTCCCAAAATATAGATGATAGCCATAAAAGGAACAACGGCTGTCGAAACCTTTGAAATGGACTTGAGTCCTCCAAAAACAGCAATCGCTACTAAGATAGACAAAACAAGAGCCGTGATAGCTGGCGAAATAGTCGTTGTATTTTGGATAGATTCTGTAATCGAGTTGACTTGGGTGAAGGTTCCGATTCCCAACAAAGCTACTAAGACACCTGCGATAGCAAAGAAGATGGCAAGTGGTCGCCACTTTTCTCCCATCCCTAGAAGGATATAGTGCATTGGACCTCCCGCTACTGCACCATGATCGTCCTTGGTGCGGTATTTAATCGCCAAGAGTCCTTCCGCATACTTGGTAGCCATTCCAAAGAAAGCAGCCATCCACATCCAAAAGAGGGCTCCTGGTCCACCGACCTTGATAGCTGTCGCCACCCCGATAATATTTCCCGTACCAACTGTCGCTGCCAGGGCTGTACATAGTGCTGCAAAGCTAGATACATCACCGTGTCCCTTGTCCTTGATAAAAATAAGCTGGAAGGCCTTGGACAGACGCAAAACCTGTAAAAGCCCCAAACGAGCAGTAAGGTAAATTCCTGTCCCGACCAATAAAATCAAGAGGGGAGGTCCCCAAGCAAAAGCATCAATTGATTTAAGCAATTCTAACATTCTATTCTCCTATCTTTTCAACCCCAAAAGAAAGAGCACATGCAAGATACATGTACTCTGGAATGCTTAGATAAATGCTAAAAAGCGGTCTATCCTAGCTCTGTCCTTTTACCTGAGAGTTTGAGCAGTTGCCTGCCTTGCCCCTTCGGTGCCTTTACGGTCTCTCCAGAGTTCCGTCCATTTACAGTCATGGAAAATCAAACGATTCTCCACTTCTATTAAACTTCATTCGGTGTTGGTATTTAATTGATTTTTATTTTACAAAAAATGTTGGCTTTTGTCAATGTGTTTTGGGAAAATCTTATTTGACTCGGTAAAAGAAAGACTGGCCATTCCCATGTGCGTGAAGTGCTATTAATTATTAAATCAATCTGTGTCACTCTTATTCTACACGATATAAGAATTGTTCTGGATCGCCATGTAGCGGAAATGCAGCATGGAAGATGATTCGATCTTTACTAATATCCGAAGCATCCGTGACCACCTTACCCATAGATGTCCCATCCGGTATTCTAACACCTGCTGGTACAAACTTAATAAAGACTCCAAAATCTTTGGCCGAATAGCGAGCTATCAACAAACCATTTACCAATTCCGATTCTGCAAGGTCAACTTTAAATCCCTCTGGCGCTATCAACCCATCTTTACTAAAGACTAGGTCTTCTCCTCCATGACCTTTACTCCATCTTCCCTCAATACTAGAGAAATCTCCATTTTTTATGGCATTAATATCCATTTTCCCAGAAGTATTTTGATTTGATGAAGAGGCTGTTACAGCAAATTTTTCTGTTACAGATTTCCAAGTCAGACTAGATAGATTCATTCGAGCACCAGGACTGACTTCATCCTCTGTCTTAGCTTCTTTAACCTTCTCTAGTTTGTCTCCACTACTATTCAATTTCCAAATAGTATGAATGGTCTGTGGATCTCCTGCGAACGGATTCCACTGGGTATAGAGATTACCATTTTCTAATAGATAGGCCTTGAAACGTGTTCCAAGCATCTGCATTTTATTTTCAGCATTGGTGAGGCGAATAACTTTCTGATTTTTGAGTGTAAAAATATCTAAAATCTCACTACCATTTTTCGAAGAGACAATCAATTCATCAATACCATTTTTATCCATATCAACCATTGTATAGGTAAAGGCTTGACTGCGTTCTGCCATCCCTGCATAGATATTAGCAGTTAGATTGATGTTATCCTTAACCTCTGACTTATGGTCTAAAATAAATTCATAATCCTTCAAAATACTATTATAAGGACTGTAATCTACACTTGGTTTCCCCTTATCTGCACTGCTTCCTCCAGGAAGTTTATCAGAAACTGACTTCCAACTTAGAGTCTCCAGAGAAATGGGAGAACCGACCCCAAGATCCGCTAGTTCTTGAGCTTCCTTAGCCTTTACCAAAGACTGCCCATCTTCACTAAATTGGTAGTGAGCATAGATGTGACTCGTTGCTGTACCAGCTCCGCGATAAAGCAGAGAATTGTCTGGCAAGATACCGACTGTCATTCTTTCACCAAGCAACTCCAAGTGATTTTCTTGATTGGTCAGACGAATCACCTTTTCGTCTTTCAGCGTACGAATATCAAGTAAACTCTTTTCGCCGCTCTTCATTTCAAGAGCAAGCAAGAGTTCATCTACTCCGTCATTATTCAAATCTGTCTTGTGGTAAACTACATCTGTGTAAAAACCTTGAGAAGACTTCACTTGACTAGCCAGAGGATTGACATCCATACCTGTTGGCAAGGTGCCTTTAGCTACTTTTTCATAGTCATCCAAAACTTTATTATAGGAACTGTAATCTATCTCTGGGGTCGCTACTTCCTCGGATGCTGGTTCCGCGCTTTTGTTCCAAGGTAGATACTGACAACCTCCTAGAACTAGTGTCAGTAAAAGCGATGTAGCTAATAAAAACTTTTTCATATTACTCCTTTATCTGAGAGAAAGGAATCAGCATGTGCCAATTCCTTTCGATATTTTTATTGTATCAAAATGTTACCTATTCGCAAATTGTTTTCTATTTATTTGTTATAAGCCATTTCTCACAAGCTATCATTCTAGCGAACCCACTTACCTGAGCCATCTACTTGGTAGCCATCTGGGGTACGTTCGTTAACCGCCATCTTACCATTTGACTTGAGATAGTAGTCGCCTACCCATGTGTTACGAGCATAGCTTCCTTCTGATGTTAGATAATAGTAAGATTGGTAGCTACTATCATAGATCCACTCACTCTTAGCCATTTTACCATCTGATTTGAGGTAGTAGCTTCCAGCCCAAGCATTACGCGCATAGCTCCCCTCTGCTGTCAAGTAATAGTATGATTGATAGTTATTGTCATAAATCCACTCGCTCTTAGCCATATAGCCACCTGATTTGAGGTAGTAACTTCCAGCCCAAGCATTTTGAACAAAGTTACCTGAGGCATTTAGGTAGAAGTAAGAATTGTACTGAACATCAAAAATCCATTGATTCACTACTTTCACACCAGCTTGATAGTAAGAAGAACCTGACCATCCAGTCTGACCTGAGGTAGAGTTAGTAGTTTGTTTTGGAGCTTCAGTTGGTTTTGGTTTTTCTGTTTCTTTAGGAGTTGAAGGGTCTAGAGGATTGACATATTTTTGATTCTTAACAGTGAATGTCGCTGATCTACCACTAAACTTATGCAAGATATCTCCTTCTTTACTTTCTCCATGAAATTGTAAGTAATATTCACCATCTGGAACATTTGCAAAATTAGTCCAATCTTGCTTTGTAATCGGAACAGATGATTTATCAAATCCTTGATTGAAAGTATCTTTTCTAGGAATTTGACCTGTCTTTGCATTTACAATATCTGCATATATATATACAGAATATTTTACAGGTACATTTTCAACAGTCATATCCACATAGATACTTTTATTTTCTGAACCTGGTGTAATTTTATAGTCCACCTTATGATTTTCAATTTTGGTAATTTCTGCATGCACTGTTTGCGCTGAAAAAGGTAGAACTCCTGCTGTATCAATAGTTGACAATACTCCGACTGTTGAAAGGGCCAAAGCACATACTAATAATTTCTTTTTGTTCATGTTATTCATTTCCTTTATTTTATTTTTAATATTTATTTGTTTAAAACCTAACATTCATTTATCCGACAAAACGATGATTCTTTACACGAAAGACAACAGATTGTCCATCGTATACCTTGCCATCTTGTCCTTTTCCTTTGATAACAAAGCGATAACTACCATCTGGAGTTGCACTAAAGAAGTGACGAGTTTGAAAAGCACGTAAACTTGGATTGTAGGTCACAGTAAACTGAGTTTGTGTAGAAACTGAACCTGTATTTGCATCAACTAAGGCAAAATCATAGGCTACTTGATAAGATGAGGATGGAGTGCTAGGTAGAGCGATATCGATATAAGTCATAGCATCATTAACATGGTAAAGGCTTATTCCTAATGATGTTGCTTGTGAACTGCTTGCTGTATGAGTTCCCTCAGAACTAATCCACTTGCCTGAGCCATCCACTTGGTAGCCATCTGGTGTACGCTCATTCACTGCCATCTTACCGTTTGACTTGAGATAATAATCACCTACCCAAGTACCATGAGCATAACTACCTTCTGAGGTTAAGTAATAGTAAGAACTGTAGTTACTGTCATAAATCCACTCAGCTTTAGCCATCTTACCATTTGATTTGAGATAGTAGTCACCTACCCATGTGTTACGAGCATAGCTTCCTTCTGATGTTAAATAATAGTATGAATCATAGTTTTTATCAAAAATCCACTCTTTTGTAGCCATCTTACCATTTGATTTAACATAATAATCACCAACCCAAGTACTGTAAGAATAGCTCCCCTCAGACGTTAGATAATAGTAGGCACCATAGTTCTTATCAAAAATCCACTCACTCTTAGCCATGTAACCACCTGATTTAAGGTAATAGTTTCCTACCCAAGAATTTTGGACAAAGTTACCTGAAGCATCTAGGTAGAAGTAGGAATTATAGTTTTTATCGAAAATCCACTTACTGATAACTTTACTACCATTTTGATAATAAGATAAACCCGACCATCCATCTCTTTGATTCGGTGTTGATTGACCAGACGTTTTTGGAGTTGTAGTAGTTGTTGATTGGTTAGACGTTTTGGGAGTTGTAGCAGCTGTTGTTTTACCAGTCAGCTTCTTCACAGCCTCTCTAAACTCGTCTACAGTTCCCTTCCACTCTATGTAATTGGCACCAGACTTATTCTCAAGAGCTATATAGTTGCGATCGGATTCTTCGAAGTAAGATAATTCTGGAGTAGTTTTTGTAGCCCAAATAATGGGACGATTGGCAGTTCCCTTCCATCCTTTAAATACTTCTGAATCATTGGGAACAAGAATATAATATTTTGCAGATGGATTAATCGTCTGGGTGTCAGCCTGCACCGTTTGTGCTGAAAAAGGTAGAACTCCTGCTGGGTCTAAAAGAGAGACAAGACCAAATGTTGCAGCCGCTAGGCTTGTTACTAAAACTGTTTTTGACTTCATCATCAAAAATCTCCTTTAAATTTTTATTGTTTACGGTTACAGTATAGCATGCTATTTACCTTATTTACGAAAAGGGTAATTATATTTTCCTTTATTTAACAATTACCCCCCCCCCCGAAAAAGCGTAACTATATTTACTTTTTTCTAAAAATTCCCTTAAAAACTGGTAGAATTATGATAGAATGGAAAAAAGGACTTGAGGAGATTTAGGATGCAAGATGAAAGTGTGTATGGATTAGTCTATAAGGCCATCCGTGAGGAAAGAGGGTTTACACAAAAGGAAGCTGCTGGGACTACAGTGACTCCTCATTTTTTACGTCAGTTTGAGCAAGGGAAATCTCGAATAACCATTCAAAAATTTGAAGAGATTCTGTCTAATATTGGAATTGATAAGGAGACCTTTGATAGTCTCAAAACGCAAATGTTCCCAACTGAATTTCATAAATTACAGGCTCAGGTTGCTGATTTAGCCTATAAGCGTGAATTTAAAAAAATCCTTAGCTTGATTAATCAACCCATGGAAAATCCTGGGATAGCTGAACACTATGTGATTGCCAATCGTGTAGTCAATAAATTTGCTATTGCGAATATTATTGGCGATTCTTTTCTGACTCCAAAAGACTATCAAGAACTAGAATATATCAAGAACTATCTTAGTGAATTGGACGATTGGAATAAAATTGAGGTCAATATCTTTTCATCTATCCTTCCTCACTTTTCAATCGAATTTTTAGATTACAGGCTCTACCACTTATTAGATACTCTAAAAAAACAGACTGAATACCATTCAATCCGTACTGCTGACTACTATATTGCCTGCTTAAGAACTGCTATCAAGCATTACTCTGTCAATGGCTACTATGATAAGGCTGAGAGCTTAGCTGTGAAAACCTTGGAAGTGATTAATACTTTCCCTCTACTGAGCACCAAGATGACAGAGATGATTAGTCTTTCAATGGAACGGGCTAATAATTTTCTCAGACAAGATGATGTCAGAGGTCTAGAGCTTGCTAAGCATATCTTTGCCAGTCTTGATAACTTTGAAAAGGTCTATCCAAATCAACTTCTGACTCGAATGAGAGAGGATTTCTTTGTTACTGTCACACAACTCAATCACACTGGACAACCTTTAGAGGTCTAGGCTAAAAATCAAAAAAGCTTGAGGAACCACATATTTCCTCAGGCTTTTTTTTATCCTTTAAATGTCACAATAGTCGCACCACTGCCTCCAGCATTTTGTGGGGCATAGCCAAAACTCTTGACATGCTTGTTTCTTTGTAGGTATTTAGTGACACCTTCACGGATGACACCTGTTCCGATACCATGGATGATATCAACTTGAGCCATATTGTTAAGCAGGGCTTGGTCGATAAAGGCATCTAGCTCATTCATGGCTTCTTCATAGCGTTTACCTCGAAGATCCAGTCTGGCTTGTGGACCACGACCAGAAGTCCGTTTCACAACATTGACTTGTTTCTTCTTAACTTGCTTTTCTTGCTGAGCTTGAACAAGGTCAAACTCTTTCTCTTCCAAGGTCATCTTAATCAAGCCGACTTGGGCTTCCCAGCGTCCGTCCTTGAGTTGACTGGTCAAGGTACCACGCTGTCCATAACTGAGAACAACGATATCATCTCCCACCTTTGGAGCACGTTTTTTCTTGGCCTTTTGAAGAACCTTATTTTTTGACAAGTCCACTTTTTCAGGAGCTAATTTTTTCAGCTTGGCCTTGGCTTCAATGATTTCGTGGGGTTTGAGTTGAGATTTACTATGGAGATTCTTAAGAATCTGATCACTTTCACTGAGGGCCATGTCCACAATCTCACTAGCTTGTTCACGCGCCTTGTTAAGCTCAGTTTCCTTTTCACGATTAAGCTCGTTGTAAAGTTTTTTAAGCGCACGGTTCATCTTGAGATTTTCTTGCTCCACCTCACGGATATTGTCCAAGCGTTTGCGACTCTCTAACGTCTGCTCTTCCAATTGTTCAATAATTCGATTGACATCATTGTCCTGATCGACCTGCTGGCTAGCATCCCCTACGATAACTTCAGATAGACCTAGGCGTTTGGCAATTTCAAAGGCATTGCTTCGGCCAGGAACACCCTGCATAAAGCGATAAGTAGGGCGAAGAGTTGCAGTATCAAACTCCATGCTGGCATTTTGCACAAAGGCTGTCTCAATACCGTAGGCCTTGAGTTCTGGATAGTGGGTGGTCGCCATGGTCTTGACTTGACGAAGGCGAAGGTCCTCCAGAATAGCCATGGCAAGAGCTGCTCCCTCTTGAGGGTCTGTACCAGCCCCCAATTCATCCAAGAGTAAGAGTGAATGTTGGTTGACCTTGCCAAGAATATCCACAATATTGGTCATGTGGCTAGAGAAGGTAGACAAGCTCTGCTCAATAGACTGCTCATCGCCAATATCAGCAAGGATTTCTTCAAAAATACCAACACGACTTCCCTTATCTGCTAAAACCGGCAAACCAGACTGGGCCATAACCTGCGTCAAGCCGAGGGTTTTGAGCATGATGGTCTTCCCACCTGTATTGGGACCTGTAATGACAATAGCTGTTAAATCTTGACCAAAATGGACATCATTTGCGACGGCATTTTTAACCAAAGGATGACAGACATGGAGCAGTTGAATCTCTTGATTTTCTGACAGCTGGGGTACGACCGCTTGCCTTTCTTGGATAAAGCGGACCTTGGCACGAATCAAGTCCAGATGACCGATAATCCAAGCATCATTGGCAATCTCAGCCGCATGAGGGCGGACACGCTCAGAGATTTCTTGGAGAATGCGAAGCATTTCATAGCGCTCATCTGCTCGCAGACTGGCAATTTCTTCGCTCAGTTTGACCACCTCACGGGGTTCAATATAGACGGTATTTCCACTGGCAGAAATATCATGGACGACACCTGCAATCTTATTGCGGTAGGTATTTTTAACTGGCAAAACCTGACGGCCATTTCTGCTGGCAACAATCCCTTCTGTCAACATCTGCGCTTTTTGCTTGAGCAGATCCTGTAGGACATCGCGTACCTGACTCTCGCTATCATGGATTTTTCGACGGATTCGCGCTAATTCTTCACTGGCGAAATTTTCAATGAAACCTGCATCATTAAAGGCTTGGAGATTTCCTTGTAATTGCGGAAAATCATGTAATTTCTCAAACCAGAGGGCTAATTCTTCCAAGCTGACATTTTCCAGATTGGCATAAAAACTTTGCAGTTCTCGGCTAGACAGAAGCACGCGCTTCAAGAGGAGAAACTCCTCGATATTGAGGTCCGCCCCCATCTCCAACCGCTTGCAGACTCCTGCAATTTCCTTAGTTGCGAGAATGGTAAAATGCGGTTGCTCGATAAAGAGAGCCTGCATTTCCTTCATCTCAGCAAAAGCCTGTTTAATTTTATCTGCTTTGGCAGTCGGAGCTAGCTGTCTCAATTGCTCCAAGCCCTGCTCGGTCAACAAATGGGGTTCAAACAAGGCCTTGACCTTATTGAACTCTAATGTTTCTAATATTTTCCTGTTCATCTTTATTTCCTTGTCTTTGAATGTCTAGGTGTGATAGCTTCATACATTCTAATAGATTCTAGTCAATCTGTAAACAAAGGGCTAGGAAAACTCCTGCCCTTTTTATCCGATTAAATTTGTCACCCAGATTTGTTTTAGCCAACTGGTTGTTACCGGTATGCTCTGGATGATGTGTTTTGCGACGATACTCTTTTCAAGAGTATTTTGTATAGCTGCCATGGGGATGGTCGCCAAGATGGTCAAGGCCATTTGCAAGACAAATAAGGTCACCAACATGGACAAGATCCCTGCTGAAACTTGGAACAACTTGCCACCCAGTTTTTTACTAGGAAGTAAGTGTAAGAGGAGACCAAGCAAACGACCGATACTATAGACTATCCCAAACACAAGCAAGTAGCCGATCCCTGCGTAAAATACCTTATCCAACTGAAAGAGTTGATCCGATGGGAAAAAGAAAGTCCCCTGACCTTCCTGCGGATTTGCATAAGGGAGCAATAAATGGAACTGCTCTCCCAGCCCCTTGTAAAATTGGCCAGCCATAAAAGCCGATGCCATGGCTGAAATCAGGTAATACACCTGCAAGAGCAGGCCTCTCCGATAGCCAATATAAAATCCCCAAGCCAAGACCAATAGAAGAAGGAGTGAAATCATAAGGAATCCTCAATCTTGCTCTGTTCTTGCTTGCAAGTCACGAGTTTGTGACGGAGTTCTTCTAGCTCTTGCTCTTTATCATCAAATTCAATCTCACGGCTGAGTTGAGTTGACAAACAGTTGACTGCCAACAAAAGAGCGATGGTTTCATCATCTGCACTAGGCATTTGTTCTTTAATTGCTTGGTATTTTTCTGTCGCAACCTTAGCGATTTCCTCCATAAAAAGATTATCATGCTCGCTTGTCAAGGTTAATGATTTTTTCCCGAATGTAAATTTGAATCGATTTAGATTTGCCATAAAATTCACCTCACGATATTATACCAAAATTCGCTAATTTTGTCAGTTTTTACAAATTTGCCTGCTTTTATGGTACAATAGAAACTATGGCAAGTATAACACTCACACCAAGCGAAAAGGAGATTCAGGCTTTTCTTGAACACTATCAAACTAACCTGACTCCCAGCAAAAATCCCTATATTCGCTACTTTTTGCGACTACCTCAAGCAACGGTTTCTATCTATACTTCTGGAAAGGTCTTGCTTCAGGGGGAAGGAGCTGAGAAATACGCCAGTTTCTTTGGCTATCAAGTTGTAGAGGAAACCAGCGGACAAAATTTCCCTTTGATTGGGACAGATGAGGTTGGAAATGGTTCCTACTTTGGTGGGCTTGCAGTTGTGGCTTCCTTTGTCACACCTGACCAGCATGACTTCTTGCGAAAACTAGGTGTGGGGGATTCTAAAACTCTGACCGACCAAAAGATTCGTCAGATTGCCCCTATTCTCAAGGAAAAAATCCAGCACCAGGCCCTGCTTCTCTCACCCAGCAAGTACAACGAGGTCATCGGAGACCGCTACAATGCTGTTTCTGTTAAGGTAGCCCTCCATAACCAGGCTATCTATCTCCTTCTTCAAAAAGGCATTCAGCCTGAGAAAATTGTGATTGATGCCTTTACCAGTGCTAAAAATTATGACAAGTACTTGGCACAAGAGGCCAATCGTTTCAGCAAGCCTATCAGCTTAGAAGAAAAGGCCGAAGGAAAATACTTGGCTGTCGCAGTTTCTTCCATCATTGCGCGTGATCTCTTTCTGGAAAATCTTGGAAATCTGGGACGAGAACTAGGCTATCAACTTCCAAGTGGAGCTGGAACGGCTTCTGATAAGGTGGCTAGCCAGATTTTGCAAGCCTATGGTATGCAGGGACTCAACTTCTGCGCCAAACTGCACTTTAAAAATACTGAAAAAGCGAAAAAACGCTTAGAAAGGTAAGTTATGAATTCATTTAAAAATTTCTTAAAAGAGTGGGGATTATTCCTCCTGATTTTGTCATTACTAGCTTTAAGCCGTATCTTTTTTTGGAGCAATGTTCGCGTAGAAGGGCATTCTATGGATCCTACCCTAGCGGATGGCGAAATCCTCTTTGTCGTCAAACACCTCCCTATTGACCGTTTTGATATCGTGGTTGCCCATGAGGAAGATGGCAATAAGGACATTGTCAAACGTGTGATCGGAATGCCTGGCGACACCATCCGTTACGAAAACGATAAACTGTACATCAATGATAAAGAGACGGACGAACCTTACCTAGCTGACTATATCAAACGTTTCAAGGATGACAAACTCCAAAGCACCTACTCAGGCAAGGGCTTTGAAGGAAATAAAGGAACCTTCTTTAGAAGTATTGCGGAAAAAGCTCAAGCCTTCACAGTTGATGTCAACTATAACACCAACTTTAGCTTTACTGTTCCAGAAGGAGAATACCTTCTCCTCGGAGACGACCGCTTGGTTTCGAGCGACAGCCGTCACGTAGGTACCTTCAAAGCCAAAGATATCACAGGAGAAGCTAAATTCCGCTTCTGGCCAATCACCCGTATCGGAACATTTTAAGAGACCTAAGAGGCCGAGAATCAGCAATCTCAGCCTCTTCTTCTATTGTGAAAAGTGATTGTTTATTAACAAACACTCAATGAAAATCAAAGAGCAAACTAGGAAGCTAGCTGCAGGCTGCTCAAAATACTGTTTTGAGGTTGCAGATGGAAGCTGACGTGGTTTGAAGATATTTTCGAAGAGTATAAAATAAAAACAATCCCAACTCTCACCTATTCATGCAAAGGAATTTTATGGAAGTTTATTTTTCAGGAACCATTGAACGGATTATTTTTGAAAATCCCAGCAATTTTTATCGCATCCTCCTCCTAGAAATCGAAGATACGGACGCAGAGGATTTTGATGATTTTGAAATCATTGTCACGGGAACCATGGCTGACGTGATTGAGGGAGAAGACTATACTTTTTGGGGGCAAATTGTCCAGCACTCCAAGTATGGGGAGCAACTGCAAATCAGCCGATATGAACGCGCAAAACCAACTAGCAAGGGCTTGGTCAAGTACTTTTCAAGTAGCCATTTCAAGGGGATTGGTCTCAAGACAGCTCAGAAAATTGTGGATACCTATGGCGACAATACCATTGACGAAATTTTGCAACACCCAGAAAAGCTAGAAGGCATCTCAGGACTCTCTGCCAAAAATCGTGAGGCTTTCGTTTCCACCCTTCGTCTCAACTACGGAACAGAGATGGTTTTGGCCAAACTTGCCAACTACGGCATTCCCAACAAACTAGCCTTCCAGATTCAAGACTTTTACAAGGAAGAAACCCTTGATGTGGTTGAAAACTATCCCTACCAGTTGGTTGAGGATATCAAGGGTTTAGGCTTTACCATTGCTGACCAACTAGCAGAGGAACTAGGTATCGAAAGTCAGGCTCCAGAACGCTTCCGCGCCGGTCTAGTACATAGTCTTTTTCAGACCTGTATGGAAACAGGGGACACCTATGTTGAAGCACGGGATTTGCTGGAACAAACCCTTACTCTCCTTGAATCTTCTCGCCCCGTGGAACTGGACCCCAGCCAAGTGGCCCAAGAACTCTCCTACCTGATTGAAGAAGACAAGGTTCAGCAGATTGATACCAAAATTTTTGACAACAGCCTCTTTTTCGCCGAGGAAGGCATCCGCAGTCACTTGGTTCGTATCCTTGAAAAAGGAAAACAGAAGAGTCATGATTTAGAAACCATTCAAAAACATATCGCTACTGTCGAGGAAGAGCTGGGAATTGAGTATGATAATATTCAAAAACAGGCTATCTGTGATGCTATCCAGAACAAGGTCTTTATCCTGACAGGTGGACCTGGTACTGGTAAGACAACTGTTATCAATGGGATCATCGCTGTTTACGCCCTGTTAGAGGGACTTGACCTCAGGAAGAAAAGCAACTTGCCGATTCTTCTTGCTGCTCCAACTGGACGAGCTGCTCGACGCATGAATGAATTAACAGGCTTGCCTAGCGCGACCATACACCGTCATTTAGGAATGACAGGTGACGATGATACCAGTCATCTGGAAGATTATCTGGATGCTGACTTTATCATCGTAGATGAATTTTCCATGGTAGATACTTGGCTGGCCAATCAACTCTTCTCCAACATCTCTTCTAACAGCAAGATCCTTATCGTGGGTGACAGCGACCAGCTCCCGTCTGTCAGTCCCGGACAGGTTCTAGCTGACCTGCTCCATATTCCCTTGATTCCTCAGACTCGCTTGGAAAAAATTTACCGACAAAGCGAAGAATCAACCATCATCACCCTAGCTAGTCAGATTCGACAGGGCATCTTGCCAGCTGATTTCACCCAGAAAAAAGCTGACCGTTCCTACTTTGAAATTGCTAGTGGCCATATTCCTGCTACGATTGAGAAAATCTTAGGCGCTGCCCTCAGAAGTGGTATCCCTGCACGTGATATCCAAGTTCTGGCTCCCATGTACCGAGGAACAGCAGGGATTGATGCCATCAACCAGCTCATGCAAGACCTGCTAAACCCACCACAAAAAGATCAACTCAGTTTTGAAGCTCCCCAGTGCCACTATCGTAAGGGAGACAAGGTCATTCATTTGGTCAACGATGCTGAAATCAATGTCTTTAATGGAGATTTAGGAGCCATCACAGACCTGATTCCTGGTAAATACACCGAGTCGAAACAAGACGAGATTGTCATTGATTTTGATGGCAACGAGGTCTCTTACCCACGTAACGAATGGTACAAGATTCGCCTGGCCTATGCCATGAGCATCCATAAATCACAGGGAAGTGAGTTCCCTGTTGTCATCCTACCGATTACCAGTGCTAGCCGACGTATGTTGGAGCGCAATCTCATCTACACAGCCATTACACGCGCCAAAAGCAAGCTTATCTTACTAGGTGAATTACAGGCCTTCGATTATGCCACCCAACACATCGGAACTGCCCGAAAAACCTATCTGATTGAACGCTTCAGTGATTTAATTGAAAATATTGAAGAAGATAAACAATCTATCTCTGAAACTGCCACATCAAGTACCTCTGAACAATCCTACATCCTGACAGAAGAAAACTGGGACAGCATCCCCGCCATGATTGGGATTACAGACGCAGATCTCAAAGAGATTTTTGGAAAATAGTGCATAAGAAAACCCACCTAGTCAGGTGGGATTTTTGTTTATTAAGATTATTTAACTGTTGCTGTGCTTGTAATCAATTCAACAGCTTTTTTGATTGTGATATCGTGTTTCAACATATCAGCTGAAAGCAAGCTTTGTACTTGTGCAACTTCCATGTTGTAGTCTGCTGCCAATTGCTCAACTTCTTTTTGGATTTCTTCTTCTGAAGCGTCAAATCCTTCAGCTTTGGCAACTGCTTC
This sequence comes from Streptococcus sp. Marseille-Q7156, assembly GCF_965119495.1. Next base: position 1,489,212 of record NZ_CBCPLU010000001.1, read on the forward strand.
GATAACAAGGTTAGTCTTAGTACGTGACTCAGCTTCTGCTTGATATTGATTGTGAAGGTCTTCTTGAGTAGTTCCAGTGATTTGGAAGTACATGTCAGGGTTGATACCTTGACGTTGCAAGTTTCCAAGGAATTCATTTACTGAACGGTGAACTTCTTCGTGGATCATTTCTTCTGGAAGTTCTACGATTTCAGCGTTTTCTACAGCTTTATCAATTGCTGCACCTTCAACTGCATCTTTGTAAGCTTCTTCTTTAGCAGCAGCCAATTCTTTACGGTATTTTTCTTTCAATTCAGCAAGTGTTTCAACTTCTTCATCGATGTCTTTTGCAAGCTCATCGTCAAGAGCTGGAACTTCTTTTGCTTTTACTTCGTGGATAGTTGTCACGAATTTAGCTTCTTTACCTGCAAGGTCTTCTGCTTGGTAGTCTTCTGGGAATGTTACGATAACATCAACAGTTTCGCCAGCTGAGTGACCTACCAATTGGTCTTCGAAACCAGGTATGAATTGACCTGAACCAAGTCCAAGTGAGAAGTTTTCACCTTTTCCGCCATCAAATTCAACACCGTCGATAGAACCAACGAAGTCGATGACAACAGTGTCGCCGTTTTCAGCAGCAGCTTCTTTGATAACCAATTCAGCCAAGTTGTTGCGTTCGCGTTCGATACGCTCTTCAACGTCAGCGTCAGTTACTTCTTTTTCTACATCAACTGATACTTCAAGGTTTTTGTAGTCACCCAATTTTACTTCAGGTTTTGTAACAACTTCAGCAGTGATAACCCAGTCTTGACCTTTTTCCATTGAAGTTACGTCAATTTTTGGTTGAGCAACGACTTCAAGGCCAGCTTCTTTTACAGCCGCTTCATAAGCGTTTGGCAAAAGAGCGTTCATAACGTCTTGGTAAAGTGACTCTTCACCAAATTTTTTGTCAAAGATAGGACGTGGAAGGTGACCTTTACGGAAACCTGGAACATTAAGAGATTTCTTCACTGAGTTGAAGACACGGTCCAATTCTGGTTTGATTTGGTCTTGAGAGATAGTGAAAGTCAAGACACCACGGTTTGTTTCTTTGTTTTCAAATGATACAGACATTCTGTCATTTCTCCTTAAAATTTTTTAAATACAGTCTATTATAACATAAATGAGCGACTTTTTTCAAGTAACGAATGCGCTTTTCAATCATGCTGGAGGTACTTGCTCGCTTCTTTGATACTAAGGTCAGCTATTCTTTCCTTGTTTTTCTCAATGAAGCATGCTACCCAAGCTGGATTCGTTTTGGAGTAGTCTCTCAGAGCCCAGCCAATGGCTTTATTGATAAAGAATTCTGTTTGATTCAAATTATGAAGCAGAATCTTTTCCAGTAATTGAACATTGGTCTTCTCTTTTCTTAACAACTGGTGGTCAATAGCGACGCGTCTCAACCAGATATTGTCTGACAGGCTCCATTGGAGGATTATTTTTTTCCAGTTCCTGCTTCTCATACACCAAACTCCCTACTACTCGATCTAGGATATCTACCGTATCCCACCAAGACTTGGTAACAACCAACTGCTCTAGCTTAGGCAAATCGCTGCCCTTTAGATAAGACTGCATTGCTTTCAAATAATTGGCGGCCACATACTGGTATTCTCTAGACTCTTTTTCCCAGCAAGTATCTACAAAATCCCAATCGATAATCTTTGTTTTTTTCGCTTCTGGAAAGTATTTTTTATAGAGTTTATTCCTTTCTGGCGCCGCAACGCCTAGAAAGGAAAATTGATGGCGCATATAGGCATCCATAGGCCCTGCTTTTTTAGGATCTTTTGCTGCTTCTAACTCCTCAAGTAAATCTGTTAGACTCATCTAAAACTCCTCATGCCCCACCAAGTGGTGCTGAAAAGCATAGACCGCAGCTTGTGTACGATCGCTAACCTCAAGTTTGGCAAGAATGTTAGACACGTGCGTCTTGACCGTCTTGAGAGAGATAAAAAGTTCGTCTGCGATGCGCTGATTTTCGTAGCCCTTGGCGATGAGTTGGAGAACATCTCGCTCACGAGCAGTCAGGTCCTCATGTAGTTCTATGTGATTGCGGTGGTATTCGACTTTTTTGCTGACCTCTTGCTCAATGGCCAACTCTCCAGCAGCCACCTTACGGACGGCATGGAGTAATTCGTCTGCACTAGAAGTCTTGAGCATATAGCCTTTGGCACCAGCATTCAAAACCGGCATGATTTTTTCATTGTCCAAGTAAGAGGTCACAATCAATATCTTGGCTTCAGGCCATTCTTTGAGGATGGCCAAGGTCGCCTCAATTCCATTCATTTCAGGCATGACAATATCCATGACAATGACATCTGGACGTAATTCCAAAGCCAAGTCAATGCCTTGAAACCCGTTGGACGCTTCCCCTACAACTTCTACATCATCTTGGAGGTCAAAGTAGCTTTTCAAGCCCAATCGGACCATTTCATGGTCATCTACTAGTAAAATTTTCATCTTTACTCCTTTATCATTCCTTATCGAGCAGGGGAATACGGATATCAACCGCCAGCCCTTGCTTGGGAGCTGTCAATAACTGAACCGTCCCTGCCATATCTTCAACCCGCTCCTTGATATTGCGGAGTCCATAACTCAGGTCATCTAAACTTCCCAACTGGAAACCAATCCCATTGTCCACCACCTTCAGCTGCAATTCAAGATCCGTCTGATAGAGATAGACATCCAGACAAGAGGCCTGAGCATGGCGAAGGGTATTGCTGATTAACTCTTGCAGGATACGGAAGATATGCTCCTCGATTTTCTTAGGCAATTTCATCACGTTTTGCTTGAGACTAACCTTGAGATCACTCTTGTCCTCAAGCTCTTTTAAGAGGATTTGAATCCCTTCTATCAAGCTCTTTTGTTCCAATTCAACTGGGCGCAAATGCAGGAGCAAGACCCGCAAATCCTTCTGAGCTGTTTCTAAAATGGCTGTGACACTCTGCAACTGGGTCTGCATCTTTTCTCTATCCAGTTTCAAAGCCTGCTGGCTGACACCTGATAAAATCATATGGGCCGCAAACAACTCCTGACTGACCGTATCGTGCAAATCCCGAGCAATCCGCTTTCGTTCTTTCTCGATGATTTCCTCTTCCTGAGCAAGACTGTGATTCTCAGCCTTTTGAAGTGCTTCTGTTAAGAGGTTAAGTTTGCCTGACAAGGACTTGAAACTGGCATCCAAATCTGGATCTGCAACCTGAACCACTTCTTGCCCTGCCAATAAACGCTTGAGATTGGCCTGCATTTTTCTTAAATAAAGCTCTTCGACACCTCGCCAAAACAGAGCTAAAAGACAAGTCATGGACAAGCTAAATACCAACAACAAAAAGACAAATTTTTCTGTTTTTTCGACATCATGCAGGAAAATAGACCAGTCAAAATCAAGAATTTCCAGCAAGCTGTGGGACAGAAATAAGACAAATAGGACGGAGGTGACGGCAATGATTACATAGACTTGTTTTTTCATCCTCTGACCACCTCCACATCCCCAATCATAGTGGTCAAGAAAATCTTGACACTCTTGTTACTCTTGAGATAATCTCTCGTTTCCTGATGATAGTGTTCATTGCGGAGGGCTCGCTTGGGCTGGTTGAAGAAAGTCAAATCCCCATAGAGACAGTTAACACTGAGACTGACTTCCACATCTACAGGTACAATGATTTTAGTGGTTCCTACCATCTTTCTGAGGATAATGACATTGTCATGATTGGTTAGAATGACCCTCTCCAGATGAATGGTGTCCTTACCCATGAGACGAAAGAGATTGATATCATCAAACTGGCAAGTTTGGTAGCTTGAAAAATGATGGAGATTTCCAAACCAACGATTTTTCTCCTTCTTAACCGTCACCACCTCTTCAAACACCAAATTGGTTTGCTCTTTTTCCTGATTCATCATCGGATAAAGAAGAAAGAGGCTGTAGATGACCGCAACAAAAATAGCTAGAATCACAAAAGGATTGAGCATGACGATGAAAAAGAAGAGAATGCTTGCCACCACTAAAAGAAGATTATTGCCCTCTTTACCAGTATAATAGCGAATCAAAAGCAAAAAGAGGAATAGAATCAGCAGAAAACGCGAAAAATGCTCTGAAACCATCAACATCAGAGCTCCTGTCAGAAGACAGGCTTCGATAAATAAAAAGATTTTAAATTTTCTCATTGGTTCATCCTCTCCCTTCTATTTTATCACAATTCAAAAAAGTCACCTCAGTCTGAGGATGGAAAAAAAGGCGGTGGTTACGCCTTTTTCATCTGATCTTTTGCTTCTTTTAATTTTCCATAAAGAAGATAGTCTACTTTTTGCAAATCTGCTATGGTGGCACAATTAAGGGCACACATAATCAAACGCAGATCGTCTTTCCATCCTTGAACAATGTCGATCACTTCTTCAACTGTGTAGGTTTCAACCAATTCCAGAACGGTTCGTGACAATCCCACAGCCTTGGCTCCAAAGACCAAGCACTTAATCATATCCAGCGGATTCCGAACCCCTCCACTAACCAAGAGTTCAGCCTTGTCTTTCCAGTCTTGGGCATTGAGAAGGGCCTGCATGGTGGACTGCCCCCATTGATTGAGGTAATCACGTTGACCACTGCGACGATTTTCGATATAAGCAAAGCTGGTACCGCCACGACCCGATATGTCCACTGTACGAACACCCAGTTCATAGGCTCTTTCAATGGTCTTCACATCCATTCCAAAGCCGACTTCCTTTAGGACAATCGGAACAGGAATTTGCTTGCTATAGTCTGCCAGATGCGATTGCCAGCTTCTGAACTTCCTTTCTCCCTCTGGCATGAGTAATTCCTGCATAACATTGACATGCACTTGTAGGAGAAGAGGATTCATCTCTTCTACAGTCCGAAGTCCTAACTCGACAGGCTTGTCCAATCCAATATTGGTTCCAAGAAGGAGATTTGGATGATCATACTTGACAGAAAAAGAGTCATCTGCTGGATCTTTGAGGGCTGCGCTATAAGAACCTGTTACAAATAAAATACCACAGGCTTCCGCCACCTGAGCTAGTTTTTGATTGATTTCTTTACCTTTTTCACTCCCACCTGTCATAGCATTGATATAAAAAGGAAAGTCCCACTTTCGACCAGCAAACTCTGTCGACAGATCGATTTCATCCAGGTCGTAAAGAGGCAAGGAAGAATGAATCAACTCCACCTCATCAAAGCTATTATAGGAACTTTTCTGCTCAAGGGCATAGCGGATGTGCTCATCCTTACGATTTGTCGTCATGTCCTATCCTTTCTTGGTATAAGAGCTCAATCCCCAGATCAGCCCAACGATTTTTTAAGGTTTCGGTTGATTGCACATCAAAACTCAAGGCAATCCCACAGTCACCACCACCAGCGCCGCTACTCTTAGCAACAGCTTGCAAATCTTGACTGGCTTCTTTCAACTGTCTAAGCGAAGGCGTGTAAATATCTGCGCTCAAGCCTTCCAAGAGCTTGCTGGCTGTTTCCACCTGCTTGATGATGTTTTCTGCTTTCCCCTGCTCCAAGACTTCTACCAAAGCAGATACCGTTGCTTTTGAGGAAGTTAAAAAATTCTGGTCTATGTTTTGCTTGATTCGCTTGACCATTTGACTCGATATGGCCACTTGCTTGGTCCATCCCACTAGGAAATCACATTCTAGGGCTGGTTTCACTTGCGAAATTGAAAATCCCCAATCACGCTCTAAAACTGTCGCCAAATTTTCTTCTTCCAACCAAGCAGCCACCTTCTGGCGATCAAATGACTGGTAGAGAACCAATTCCTCTGTCACAATACAGGCAATGTCCCCCATAGAACCATTGTTTCCGCGCTTGAGCAAGACAGCACTGGCCAGCTTGAACAAGAGATCCTGATCAACCGAAAGCTTATACAGAGCTAGCAGAGCCTTGATGACCAAAACAACGACGCTACCGCTAGAACCTAGACCAAACTTTTTCCCTTCTCGTTCCATTTTCCCACGAATTTCTAGAGAAAAAGGTCGCAAGGTTTGCCCATGATAAACGAGGAAGTCATTCATCAAAGCAATTGTTTCTTGAATCAAGCTGTAGGCAGGATTTGGTGTCAAATCCACTGCAAAATCAAACATATCTGAATAGATACGGTAGCTGTCAGAAAAAGCAATCTCGCCCTTCATATAGATGGGAATGGCCTTTATCAAGGCTAACTGCCCTGGCTCTAGAATAGCATACTCACCCGCCCAATAGAGTTTCCCGCAAGTTTTAACAGCAATCATCTTGGCTCAAATCCTTTGTTTTTGACACAATCAAGCGATAACGTTGACCGAAGATTTCTGATAAATGCTCCAAGTCTTTCTCCTGACAGAGGACCTTGACATTAGGACCAGCATCCATGGTAAAGTAGCCAGCTTCCCCTTGCTCACGAAGCTGGCGGACAAAGTCCATGGCTTCATAGCTTGCATCCGTCAGATAAGAAAAGGCTGGTGATGCTGTTTCTGTCGTAGCGTGCATAGCCAGGGCATTTTTCTCCGTTAACTCCCCAACCTTGGCAAAGTCATTTTCCTTGAGATAAGCCAGCATATCCTGATAATCCTTCTCAGACTGACGCACCCAGTCGTCAAAAGTCGTCGAAGTTTCCACACAAAGTTTCATCCCGTCACGGCTAGAAATTGGTTTTTTCTTGTCCTCCAGCACCAACATAATCATAGCTAGTTTCAAGTCTGTTTCTACAGGGTAAATTTCTCCGCTATCCTTATCCCAAGCACCTAGTGGTCCATAAAAACTCCTAGAAGAAGAACCTGATGCAAACTTAGCCTCCTGTGCCAACTGACTTCTATCCAAACCAAGCTTGAAATAAGCATTACAAGCCTTGACTAAGGCGGACAAACCGCTAGAACTTGAGGACAAGCCCGCTGCCGTAGGCATATTGTTTTGAGTGTCAATACGAACAAAGCCTTCCCCAGCTGGACGATAGCGGTCAATAATCTTACTCATCTTAGCATGCTCAGCCTCATTTTGTAGCTGACCATTGATATAAAATGCATCAGCAGTCGCGTCCATCGGTAGCGGCGACAAGGTCGTCTCTGTATACATATTTTCCAAAGTCAGAGAAATACTGCTAGTAGCAGGCACCATCTCTTTTTCTTTTTTCTTTCCCCAATATTTGATAATGGCAATATTTGCGTAGGAACGTACTGTTACAGGCTCTCTATCCATGTCTGAACAGCTCCTTTCTCTTCTAATCTTTCTGCTAGTTCTTTTGCCTGGTGAAGATTGGCTACCAAGGCGATGATACAACCTCCTAGGCCTCCTCCACTCATCTTGGCACCCAGAGCACCATGGCTAAGAGCCGTTTCAACGAGGGAATCTGCCTCAGGGCTACTAACACCAATTTCTTTTAAATGTAAATGCGCTTGACTGAGGATTTGTCCCAGTCCTTCAGCATCTTTTCGTCTAATCGCATCTTCTACCTGCTGGGTCAATTCTCCCAAGGCATGCAAAAACGGTAGGGCATCCTTGCCCTTGTTTTGAACCACTTGGATGGCTTCACGAGTGTGACCATAAACGCCTGTATCTGCAATCACCAAATAGGCGGATAGATTCATCTCAAGCTCTGTAAATCCTACATTCTTAATAAAGCGAATAGGTTGGTCACTGAGACAGGTCTTAGCATCCAAACCACTCGGATTCATATGGGCAATCATCTCCGCCCGATTGACCAAGATTTCTAGTACATCATGAGGCAGTTCTGCCTGATAGTAGGCAAATACCGCACGAATGGCCGCTATGCTGATAGCTGCTGACGAACCCATTCCCCGTTTTTCAGGAATAGCCGAGTCAATCTCACAGCGAATACAAGCATCCTTGATATTTAGATGTTCAAGTGAAGCATACACCGCCATGGACAAGGTATCCTCCTCATAAAGGCGCCAAGGACTCGCTGCAGGAACTACCTTACAAGTCACCTCTACCTCCAAAAGAGGCAGGGAAATGGCAGGATAACCGTAAACGACCGCATGCTCCCCTATTAAAATAATCTTACTATGTGCCTGACCGACACCAATTTTTTTTGTCATTTTTTCCTTTTACTAGACGAAAAAGCCGTCTCATTTTTTCATACAAGTATTTATTCTTTCCTATCTATTTTATTATATTTTCACAAAAAAAGCGATTGTTTCCTTCACAATCGCCTCTTTCATTATTGAATCCATTCACCATTATAGTTGACAGAATAGCCTTCTACAGTGGTATTCACTGCTAAAGCACCTGAGCTATAAGCATAGTACCACTTACTACCGACCTGGAACCAGCCAGTTGCCATAGCTCCTGATGAACGGAGATAGTACCATTTGTTACCAAGGTATTGCCAGCCTGTTTTCATATCACCATTTAGCTGGTCTAAATAATACCAAGTTGAGCCGTCTTGATACCAACCAGTTGCCATTGCACCTGATGAACGGAGGTAGTACCACTTATTGCCAATTTGCTTCCAACCAGTTTGCATTGTAGCAGTTGTTGGATCTAGATAGTACCAAGTTGAGTTATCATTGACCCAACCACGCACTAGCTCCCCAACCGTCAAACTGTCGATACGAGCATCGAAGCCACTATCCTTCTGTAAATAATACCAATGTCCTTCGTCAGAAATCCAACCAGTTTTTAAAGTGTGATAGCTACGCTGATCTTCAAAATAATAGACTCGTTTCTCTGCTGGACTATCATATTGTTCCCCATGGTGTTTGTTGGTATTGGTAGCAGTTTTTGCTTCTAAAACTTGCTTGCCAACAAATTCTTGTAGGACCCCATCTTTACCAAAGTAATACCATTGTGGCATTGGCATAGATTCTAATCTTAAACCATTTGGGTAAGGACCAATGGTACTTCCTTTAGATGGAAACGGGATGTATTGCCAGCCAACAACCATCTCTCCTGATACATGATCAAAATAATAGGCCTTGCCATCAATCACTCGCCAGGACTTTTCTTTGATGTCACCCTTCTTGTAGTAGGTTCTACCATTTTCTTGGACAAATTGCCAACCTTCTGAATCAGCATCATCCGCCAATACTGCACTTGTTGCCAGTAAGCTAAAGAACAAGACTGCTAATGCGATTTGCATCAATTTTTTTATTATTTTCATTAGACCTATCCTCCATAGCTGATTATAGCAAAGACCAAACTGCATGTCAATATATAAAACCCCCTCCAAAAAAGCAGTTACATAACTGTAACTGCTTTTCTATTCTTGCATGGTGTAACCGACACCACGAACGGTTTTAATGTAGCTTTTCTGACCTTTTACATCCAGCTTGCTACGTAGATAACGGATATAGACATCTACGATATTCGTTTCGGTTGCACTTTCATACTTCCAGACACTTTCCAACAACTGCTCACGAGTCAGAACTTTCTTGCTTCCCATAAGAGTAGCCAAAAGGTCATACTCACGACGGGTCAGAGCAATCATCTCTTCGCCACGATAAACGGTATGATGTTCTACATCCATACGCAGATTGCGGTAAGACGTTGGAACCTTCATCTGACTACAGTGTTGGTCGATAAAGTCCCGACCTCGGAAAATCGCTGAAATACGAGCCACCAAATTCTCAATAATAACTGGCTTATAGATGTAAGAAACGGCAAAGCGTTGGATTGCCTCAATCTGATCTTGCAAGTCTTCGCGATGGTCCAAGACCATAATGACTGAAGCCGGTTTAGTTCGACTCAGCTTGTCTGCAAAATCCTGGGCTGTCATATCCCCCAGATGAGCATTCAATAAAATCAAGTCATAGTCTGTCTGAAGAGCCATGGAGAGGGCTTTTTGCCCCTCCTCAACCTGATCAACTCGGTATTGCTCTTTTTGGAGTTCCAAACTTAAAAAATGAGCTAGATTTCGTTCTTTCTCAAGTAATAAAATCCGTTTCCCCATGGCAGACCTACTTATTTTTCGTCATACCAAGAGTAGTGGAAGGTTCCTTCTTTGTCTTTACGTTGGTAAGTGTGGGCACCAAAGTAGTCACGTTGTGCTTGGATCAAGTTAGCTGGAAGGTCAGCTGAACGGTAGCTATCAAAGTAAGTAATAGCTGCTGAGAAGGTTGGCACTGGTACACCAGCTTGAACAGCAAGAGCTACGATGTCACGCACTGCTTGTTGGTACTTAGCAGTAACATCCAAGAAGTATTCATCCAAAAGAAGGTTGGCAAGGTCTGCATCACGGTTGTAAGCATCTGTAATCTTTTGCAAGAAACGAGAACGGATGATACAGCCATCACGCCAGATAGATGCGATGTCCGCAAATGGCAAGTTCCAGTTGTTTTCTTTAGAAGCTACACGCAATTGAGCAAAACCTTGTGCGTATGAAATGATTTTTGAGAAGTAAAGGGCTTGACGGATTTTTTCAATCAACTCAGCCTTATCTCCTTCAAATTTGAAGGCAGCTGGTTTTGGAAGAACCTTGCTAGCATGCACACGTTCTTCTTTGTAAGTAGAGATGTAACGTGCAAATACTGACTCAGTGATGAGTGACAATGGCACACCAAGGTCAAGTGATGATTGGCTAGTCCATTTACCAGTTCCCTTGTTGCCTGCAGCGTCAAGGATGTAGTCTACGATTGGTCCGTCTTGGCCTTCATCGTCTTTACGACTCAAGATATCAGCTGTGATTTCAATCAAGTAGCTGTCCAATTCACCCTTGTTCCACTCAGTAAAGATTTCAGCCATATCTTCTGCAGAAAGGCCCAACAGGTGTTGCATCAAGTCATAGCTTTCTGCGATCAATTGCATATCACCATACTCGATACCGTTGTGAACCATTTTCACATAGTGACCAGCTCCATCAGGACCGATGTAAGTCACACATGGTTTGCCATCTTCTGGTGCTTTAGCTGAGATTTCTTCAAGAACATCCGCAACCAATTCGTAGGCCTCTTTTTGTCCACCAGGCATGATAGAAGGACCTTCAAGGGCACCTTTTTCACCACCAGAAACCCCAGTACCGATAAAGTTGATACCTGAGTTTGCCAATTCTTCATTACGACGGATTGTATCTTTGTAGAAAGTGTTTCCTCCGTCGATCAAGATATCACCCTTGTCAAGGTGTGGAAGAAGGGCTTGAATTGTAGCATCTGTACCAGGTCCAGCTTGAACCATGAGCATGATACGACGAGGTTTTTCGATTGAATTTACAAAACTTTCAACGTCATAGCTTGGTACAAAGTTCTTTTCAGGATGGCAAGCAATTACATCTTCAGTTTTTTCTTTACTACGGTTGTAGATAGCAACTGTGTAACCACGAGATTCAATATTAAGGGCAAGGTTACGACCCATTACGGCCATACCTACGACACCAAAGTTAGCTTTTGTCATTTGACACTCCTCTTATTTAATTTGTTTTATTTTATCATTTTTACTTTTGAAAAGAAAGAATTTTGTAACGGCTACTTAGAAGTCCAAGGCATCCGCATGTCCAGAACCATTTCCAACAAAGTATCCTGTCTTACAGTTAAGGGTAAAGAGATAGGTTCCATCCGGCTTGTAGAGGTTATAATAACCATTGCCATTAACGATATTAACACGTTCGAGGATGTATTGGTTACCAGTGATATAACCACGTGAACGTGAAGTCGCTAAAATTTGTTCTAAGACACCATCCGCAAAATCCCAGGCAGAGTTATTACTATCATCAATAGCAGACTGATTATAGGCAACACGACTAGCACTTCTTTGAACAGCAACCCCTGCACTCGAGAGACCCATATTAACTTCACTGCGACTACTTCTAGTCTCATTTGAACTACTTGGTTTTGTCTCACTAGTCGCATTTGAACTTGCTTGACTAGAACTGCTAGTTTGACTTGAACTTGAGCTAGAAGTACTTGTTTGCTGACTCTTACCAAGACTGATAGCCTTATCTAGCACTTTATCAATCTCAGTATTGCCAGTTTTAATATCTGTAAATTTAGCATCCGATTTGGCTTTGGCATTGGTATCCAGAACACCATCAACAATAGATGGTTTTTCAAATTGTGCATTGACATCTTGAATGGCCTTGATTTGCGTTGCTAGACTGTCATACTTAGATTTGGCAAGTGCATGTTCACGACTACCTTCCAGCTTATCAAGCAAGGTCTTCAGTTGACTCAGTTTATCAAACTGGCTATTTTTCAAAGCTGTTTTATTGCTATCAGTGTAAAAGGCATCGTATTGGCTATTGAAATCTTCTAAAATCGGCTGAATATTCTGCTCGCTAGACGCTGATTGAGAAGTTTGGATTTCCTGTGTTGAGCGATTCACTTGACGGTAAACATAATAAGCAGTTCCAAGGATAAGAACCACTAGCGCTGCTAGGATCCCGTAAATCAACCATTTCTTCTTACTTTCTCCATCTTCACTATCCGGAACTCGAGAAAGTATTGGAACCTCTTCTCCTTCAAACAATTGTACTTCTTCAGTCTCAAACTCTTCGACAGGGGGAACTTCTGAATCGCGTATGAATTCTAAATCATCTAACTGATTCAAGTCATCTTCCTGTACTGAGGACTCAACTTCTGTCTCCTCACGAAGCTCTTGAAGCAAATTATCCAGAGTCTGAGGCTCCTCTACCTCTTCTTTTTCGACTAACTCCTCTTTTTTGTATTGACGAGTCGCAAACTTATCTGCCTCAATTTCATCTTTATGTTGCTTTACATACTTGTCTAAGATAGAATCTCCAGGCAAGACTCCTGCTTCCACTTCTTCATTTTTACGAATAGCTTGACCAACTGTTAACTCTTTTGCTTCATCAAAATCAAATCGTGGTTCTTGGTTTTCTTTTCGCGGTTCTTGGACTTCTTTTTTATGACGATTCCGTCTTTTCTTACTCATGAGTATTCCTTTCTATTTTAACTCTTGGCGTTTAACACGCTGACCAAAATATTGATACAGATCTACTTTCAAGGTTCCGTTGTATAACTTACGTTTCTTATCCGCCTGACTACCGTACTTGGTCTCAAAGGCTTCATCACTAGTTAGGATAAACTTACTCCAAGTTTTTAGCGGTGCAAATACTTGCCCCATTTCAGCATAAAGCTTGGTAACTCCTGCATCATCTGATAAACGTTCTCCATAAGGCGGATTGGAGATAATCACGCCATTGATTTTATCAGAACGTAAATCCTGCACGCGCATCTGCTTAAAAGTAATGTCTCCTGCAACACCAGCTGCCTGGGCATTGGCCTTAGCAATTTCCACCATACGTGCATCAATATCACAGCCCATGATATCCAGTTCCAGCTCACGATCCACTTTTTTAGCCGCCTCTGTGCGCACTTCTTGAATCAAGCGATCGCTAATCCAGTTCCATTCTTCAAAAGCAAAAGAGCGACGAAGTCCTGGAGCCATCTTTCGAGCAATCATAACTGCCTCAATACAGAAAGTCCCCGAACCACAGGTCGGATCAATCAAAGGCTTATCTGGATACCAGTTAGAGAGTTGTAAAATGGCTGCCGCCATGTTTTCCTTGATAGGAGCGCCACCCTTTTCCGTACGATAACCACGTTTAAAGAGGCTAGACCCGGTCGTATCAATCATGATAGTTGCCACATCTTTGAGAATAGAGACCTCAATCTTAAACTCTGGGCCATTCTCCATCAGAGGAACACCTTCTGGGCGGGCATAGTGTTTCTGCAATTTCTTGACAACAGCTTTCTTAGAAATAGCCTGAACACTCGGCTCATTGTGAAGTTTAGATTTAACACATTTGGCCTTGGAAATCGGGAACCTAGCTCCGAGTGGTAAATAATTTTCCCAATCTAAAGCAAAAACTCCCTGAAACAGCTCTTCAAAAGTCTTAGCTGGGAAAGTTCCTACGATGATCTTGATACGATCTGCTGCCCTAAGCCAGAGGTTGGTTTCAATAATAGCTCTCACGTCTCCTTGAAAACGAACACGTCCATTTTCAACCTGACAATCGTAGCCCAACTCTCGCACTTCTCGTCCCACAACAGCTTCAAGACCTGCTGCCACAGTTGCAATTAAATTAAATTCTTTTTTCATGTTACAGTCTTGCAAGACCTTTCTATATGTCCACTTTAAAAAATGAGGTTGAGAAAATTTCTCAGCCCCAACCTATATGCAATTTTCTATAAGCCATGTTTTGTTCCAGAAGTGACTAGGACCACTTCCTTCGATAATCATCTGTCTACCACTAACAGCTCCAGCTGATAGCAGTCAGAATACTACGTTCGTTTCCGCGTACTCCATGCCCCGACCAAAATTTGGGTTGCTAGCTTGAGGGGTTTACCGCGTTCCACTCTCTCCGTTTCCAGAAAGACTCCGTCACTGTGGCACTTTCAAGCCTACTCTGGCCTATCCAAGGACTTAGCCATTTCAACTGCCGTAACGATTTCTCGTCCCTAGGCTTATGGTTTCGCCTAGCACAAACACTACAGGCATCACAGCCTGTGCTAGCATGGACTTTCCTCATGAGAAGCAACTCTCCTCACGCGATTATCCAAAAATTGCACACCTCAAATAACTACTTAGAAATCTGAGTTATCTAAAATTTGTTTACCAAACACTTCTTTTTCAAGACGATTCAAGCGTTTCAAAATATCAAAATTCGTCATAGAACTTGTAGTTGCCGCTTCAAGGGGTTCTGCTTGAACTGGTGAAGGTTTCGGTTTACGAGCCAGTTCTTCCTTCAAATCCGCAATTTCCTGACGAAGTGACTTGACCAAGGCAGCATAGGTTTCATAATCCTTAATGACATCGTCTAAAAACTCATCAACTTCTACCTTGCTATACCCACGGACTTCACGCCCAAACTCTTGTTCAAAAATATCTTTCGCTGAAAAAATAATACTTGCCATGTCTCTCTCCATTCTCGCTTGCTAGTATTATTATATAAAAAAAGCCAAACAAAAATCAAGGTCAAAGCTTCAATTTTCGGAAAAATTTTCAGCAAGTTCATTTAGCTGATCAAATGTTAATCTCTTTATAAAATAGTCCTCTTGGTTTTTCATCTTTTGGTAAAAATAAGCTAATTTCGTTTCATTTTCCTCATCATAAAAAAGATAAGAACTATTCGTATTTTCCAGTAAAAACTGCTGGTAGTCTCTTAACTGCCACTTGTGTTCATAGCGAGGATAGGCATATTTGACAAAGTCTACCTGCTTAAAACGACTCAGTTTCATCTGATTGCCTTCATTCCAATTTTCCCCATGGGTTTCAAAAGCAAAAATGGTGGCCAACTGGAAACCGTACTCTGTCTTCATTTCCTGAGCAACCTCTAAAACCCAATATTCAAAGCCCAAAGTCCCTGTAAATACAAGCCAAGTCACCCCATCTGCTGCCATAGCTTCTAAATCTTTACGTATCGCTTTTTTAATCAATTTAAGACGAGGATCCTTGTCAGAAAACAAACCCAAATCAAAAGCAGAATAGCCTAAAACCAAAGCTGTAGTCATTTTTAACCCTTCCTGTGCAAATTTATGATATAATAGAGTGATGTTATTGTACCAATAAGGAGAATTATGGTCAACTATCCTCATAAAATTTCATCACAAAAAAGACAAACATCTCTTTCTCAACCCAAAAATTTCGCAAATCGAGGAATGTCTTTTGAAAAGATGATCAATGCTACCAACGACTACTATTTGTCTCAGGGCTTGGCTGTTATACACAAGAAACCAACCCCTATTCAAATCGTACGAGTGGACTATCCACAACGAAGTCGTGCCAAAATTGTTGAAGCCTATTTTCGACAAGCTTCAACGACAGACTATTCTGGCGTTTATAAGGGATATTACATCGACTTTGAAGCCAAGGAAACAAAACAAAAACGTGCGATTCCGATGAAAAATTTCCATCCACATCAGATTCAGCATATGGAACAAGTCCTTGCCCAACAAGGAATCTGCTTTGTCCTTCTTCACTTTTCTTCTCAGCAAGAAACCTACTTATTGCCGGCATTCGATTTGATTCGCTTCTATCATCAAGATAAGGGACAAAAATCAATGCCACTTGGATATATTCGAGAATATGGATATGAAATCAAGGCTGGTGCCTTCCCTCAAATTCCCTATCTCAATGTTATCAAAGAACATTTATTAGGTGGTAAAACAAGATGAACAAACAAACTATCCTGCGAATAGCTAAGTATGTGAGTATCTGCTTCTTAACTTTATTTATCACAGCAGTTATGCTGGGAGGAGGCATATTTCTCTATTACGTCAGCAAAGCCCCAGCCCTATCTGAGAGCAAATTAGTCGCAACCACGTCTAGTAAGATTTTCGATAATAAAAACGAACTGATTGCCGATCTGGGCTCTGAACGCCGAGTAAACGCTCAGGCCAACGAAATTCCTACTGATTTAGTCAAGGCTATCGTATCAATCGAAGACCATCGTTTTTTCGATCATCGCGGTGTCGATACCATCCGAATTATAGGAGCTTTTTTACGTAACTTACAAAACAACTCCCTCCAGGGAGGATCAACCCTTACCCAACAATTAATTAAGTTGACCTACTTCTCAACTTCCACTTCTGATCAGACTATTTCACGTAAAGCCCAGGAAGCTTGGTTGGCTGTTCAATTAGAGCAAAAAACCACAAAACAAGAAATTCTGACCTACTACGTGAATAAAGTTTACATGTCTAACGGAAACTATGGAATGCAGACGGCTGCCCAAAACTATTACGGCAAAGATTTGCGAGAACTATCACTACCTCAACTTGCCCTACTAGCAGGCATGCCTCAGGCACCAAACCAATACGATCCCTATTCTCATCCAGAAGCTGCCCTTGACCGTCGTAACTTGGTACTTTCAGAGATGAAAGGTCAAGGCTACATTTCTGCCGAACAGTATGAGAAGGCTATCAATACTCCTATTACTGATGGACTCCAAAGTTTGAAATCAGTCAATAGCTACCCAGCATATATGGATAATTATCTCAAAGAGGTTATCGACCAAGTAGAACGAGAAACTGGCTATAACCTTCTAACTACTGGGATGGATGTTTACACAAATGTAGACCAAGAGGCTCAAAAACGTCTGTGGGATATCTACAACTCCGATCAATACGTCTCTTACCCTGACGATGATTTGCAAGTCGCATCTACGGTCGTAGATGTTTCCAATGGTAAAGTCATTGCCCAACTTGGAGCTCGTCACCAAGCAAGTAACGTTTCATTTGGTACCAACCAAGCGGTAGAAACCAATCGTGACTGGGGTTCAACAATGAAACCGATCACCGATTATGCACCTGCCATAGAATACGGTGTATATGATTCCACTGCAACTATGGTTAATGATATTCCTTATAACTATCCGGGAACAAGCACACCTGTCTACAACTGGGATCGAGCATATTTTGGTAATATTACTCTGCAATATGCCCTTCAACAATCTCGTAACGTACCCGCCGTTGAGACGCTAAACAAGGTTGGTTTAGATAGAGCCAAAAACTTCCTAAATGGTTTAGGAATTGACTATCCAAGTATTCACTACTCAAATGCTATTTCAAGTAATACTACCGAATCTAGTAAACAGTACGGTGCAAGTAGTGAAAAAATGGCTGCTGCTTTTGCCGCCTTTGCTAATGGTGGTATTTACCACAAACCAATGTATATCAATAAAATCGTCTTTAGTGATGGTAGTGAAAAAGAATTTTCTGATGCTGGTACACGAGCTATGAAAGAAACTACTGCCTATATGATGACCGAAATGATGAAAACTGTTTTAGCTTACGGAATCGGACGTGGTGCTTACCTACCATGGCTTCCACAAGCAGGTAAGACAGGTACTTCTAACTATACTGACGACGAAATTGAAAAGTATATCAAGAACACTGGCTACGTAGCTCCAGATGAAATGTTTGTAGGTTATACTCGTAAGTATTCTATGGCTGTATGGACTGGTTACTCAAATCGTCTAACTCCAATCGTTGGAGATGGTTTCCTAGTTGCTGCTAAGGTTTATCGCTCAATGATATCGTATCTATCAGAAGATGACCAACCTGGAGATTGGACGATGCCAGACGGCCTGTTCCGAAATGGAGAATTCGTCTTCCAGAACAACGCGAAGAACACATGGAATAATCCAGCTACACAACAAACACAGTCAGTAGAGACCCCCTCTACAACACCTGAAAGTTCAACTACACAAGCAAACACCACAGTAGGACAACAACCCAATAATGCTCCAGCAACTGATCCTAGCCAAGGACAAGCTGGTCAAGCTGTTCAACCGACACAACCAGTACAACCAACGCCACAAAATCCACAAGTTCAACAACCACAACAGTGAGATGAAAGAAAATCCTGAGAATAAAAACTCAGGATTTTTTCTACAAAAAAATTAGCTTCATCATCTTTGAAAGTGAAGAGAGGTTTCAACTCATTTTCGATAAACCAAAAGAAGTTAGCAAATAACTAACTTCTTTTTATCTTATTTCACATGTTTTGCGAGTTCTTCTTGCGCTTTTTTATTGGATTCTTCTTTTTCTTTCATCCATTTATCTTGAGCTTTTTGATATTCATCTGCAGTAACTGCCTTGTCTTGAAGTTCCAAGTATTTGTATAAGAGCGGATCACTTGTTCCTTTGTTACCAGAAAAAGCAAACGGCATAGTAAATGGCACCATCTTAGACAAGATTGGGCGACCGGTAAGTGATGTCGTAGGGATAATCAAGGCACTATCTGTTAACCAAGCTTGGGCTGCAGCATATTTATCATATCGTTTTGCTACATCTGTTGTCTCATTTCCAGCTTCTGTAGCCAATTTTTCGTAGTCATATAGACCTACTTTTTTAGCAGCTACATTATCTTTACCTGAGTCAAATCCTAAATATGTTTTAGTACTTTCTCCTACAGATGGTTTGATAATATCAAGGTAGGTAGATGGATCTGCAAAGTCTGGAGACCAACCAACATTATCTGAAATATCCCAATCTTCTCCAGCTGCTGTTTCAGCAAAATAGGTAATATTGTTTACTTCGTCTTTTTGTAGTTGTTGAATATCAATTACGACATTATCTGTACCCAAGGTTTCTTCAACCGATTGTTTAAAAGACTGTACACGTTGAACTTTTGTAGTTGCTGTCTGGTCAACTGGCATATCCAAATGAATTGGGAAGGTCACGCCTTCTGCCTGTAAAGCTGACTTAGCCTTGGCAAATTCGGCCTTGGCTTTTTCTGGATTGTAGAGACCATCTTGTGCATCAGCCAGATTAACATCCTTCCATTCTTCCCCATAGGTCACTAATTTTTCTTTGACCATATCGCCAAAGTTTTTACCATCTGCTTGGACAAACGTTGGTGGAACAAAGAGATTACGCAAGATTTTGCTTGCACCACTGGCACCGTTCACTTGTGAGGCATAAGCTGTACGATCAAAACCAAAGGCAATAGCCTGACGGAAATCCTTGTTTAAGAGAGCCTTTTTAGTAGATGTCTTTTGTTCTTCGCTGGTTTTAGATGTGTATTTATAAGATTGACGGTCAATATTTGTACCAACTAGATAAGTCGTAGAGTCTTGTTGGGTATAGACAATATTGTCCTTCATCTCTTTTTCAAGTTCTGCAAAACTTGCATTTGTTGGAAAGAGACGAGCTGCCGTAAAGCTTCCATCTTTAAAGTTTTCTGCTGGTTTGCTGGTATCTTGACCATCCCAGAATGACAATTTGATCTTGTCGACATGAACATTGTCCTTATCCCAGTAGTTCGGATTTTTCGCAAATTCAACAGAAGATTTAGCTACAAGAGATTTTAATAAATAAGGACCGTTATACAAGATACTGCTTGGATCCGTCGCTTTGGCAAAATCATCACCTTTTGAGTTCAAAAACTCTTCATTAACTGGCGCTAAGACACCCATTGTTGTTTTAGAATTCCAAAAGCTTTCCGGTTTGTTCAAGGTGTATTGGACTGTTTGATCGTCAAGGGCTTTAATCCCGACTTGAGAGAAGTCTTTAACTTCCCCTTTAGCATAAGCATCCAGACCTTTGATCGAATCTTGTACCAAGTAAAGGGCTTCTGACTTCTTATCTGTCGCATATTTAAGACCTGTCACAAAGTCTTGAGCCTTAACAGGAGCATATTCTTCTCCTTCAGATGTGTACCACTTGGCATCCTGACGGATCTTATAGGTATAAGTCAAGCCATCCTTAGAGACAGACCAATCCTCTGCAAGTGATGGTACCAAATTCCCATAGCGGTCATTTTCAAGCAATCCGTCAATAACATTACTAGTAATATCAGATGTTGAAGCTTTGCCAGTTGTTAAATAATTAAGATTATCAGGATCTTTCTCGTATGTAAAGGCAAAGGTCTGCTCACCTTTAGCGCCTGAGCCCCCTGAACAAGCAGCTAAGACACCTGCTGCTAATAAAGTCACTCCCGCAAGAGCCAATACTTTTCTTGTTTTCATAGTCTTCTCCTTTGTTTTTTTATTCATTATAGACCCTTTTTAAAGTTCTGTCAATAGAATTTTCTGAATTTTAGAAACTTATTTTTTAAACACTAAGTTTGCAAAAATATGAATAATATCAAAAAACCTCAACTACATTAGGTAGTCAAGGAATTTTTAATACTTTTATAAATGAGAACTGGTGATCAATTTTACTTATTTAATCTAACTCATTTCTTACACACTGTAAAGCTGCTCCAATTACTTGGTGCATATCGTAATAACGATAGTGTCCTAAACGACCACCAAAGATAACATTCCCTTGCTCATCAGCCAATTTTTTATACGATTTATACAAATGATTATTACGATCATTATTAACTGGATAATAAGGCTCATCACCTTTTTCCCATGTTTTGGAATGTTCTTTAGTAATGATAGTCTTTGCTTGACTCCCAAACTCAAAATGTTTGTGTTCAATAATGCGAGTATATGGGGTATCAGCATCCGTATAGTTGACAACTGCATTTCCTTGGTAATTTTCCATATCCAGGGTCTCATTTTCAAAACGAAGACTACGATACTCTAGTTCACCCAACTTATAATCGAAGAATTCATCAATCATACCGGTAAAGACAATCTTAGGGAAGTACTTCATATATTGCTCTTTATTCGCAAAGAAATCAACATTTATTTCAACATCAATATTTTCATGATCCAACATTTTTTCAACTATTTGAGTGTAGCCACCTATTGGAATCCCTTGATAGGTATCGTTAAAATAGTTGTTATCATAGGTCAAACGTACGGGCAAACGGCGAATGATAAAAGCTGGAAGTTCCGTAGTTGGCTTGCCCCACTGTTTCTCTGTATAGTCCTTAATCAATTTTTCATAGATGTCTGTACCTACAAGAGAAATCGCCTGTTCTTCCAAATTTTCAGGAGTTTTGCCATTTAAAATAGCACGTTGCTCCTCAATCTTAGCTTGCGCTTCTGCTGGCGTTACAACTCCCCAAAGTTTATTGAAGGTATTCATATTAAAAGGAAGATTATAAATCTCTCCCTTATAATTTGCAACTGGGGAGTTTGTGTAACGGTTAAACTCTGCAAACTGATTTACATAATCCCAGATTTCCTTATCCGAAGTATGGAAAATATGAGCACCATACTGATGAACTTGAATTCCTTCCTCTTCACGAGTATGGATATTACCCGCGATATGATTTCGTTTTTCAATGACTTTTACTTTTTTTCCTTTTAAGGCTGCTTCATGGGCAAAGACTGCACCAAAAAGACCAGCACCAACGATAAGATAATCGTACATCTTAAGCTCCTTTGGAGTTTATTATCTGCCTCTTTTATTAGACTAGAAAATCATTCTATCTTAATTGGTAAACTCTTCTTTATCTATAAAAATTCACTTACTTCATATTACATTTAGCATAAAATGAAATAAGCGAATTCTACTTTGTTTGCATACAATTAAAAATCAATTCCTAGGAATGTTTCAAATAACTGTGTAAGAGGCATAATTTCACCATTTCTTAGTTTTTCAATGCTAAATTACATAGTAATCAGAGATCCATTAAGAATCTCTAACTTCCTCATCGTAAAAAAATGACAATAAGATACTTATTGATTTCAATTAATTAACAGAATACGAACTAGACAAGTGAGTGCGTCTCCTTAACAAACACTTCCAAGCATTTACTTTCCTCATTCAGTCGTCGTAATCTACGACTTACATCATCAGATAAGTCATACTCACCATTTAAAATAGATAAAATATGTTGTTTTGCTTCATCAGTCTTCTCTTCAATAAGTACATCTTTAAAAAATACTGCCATCATTATCACCTCACTGCAATTGTTACAGTGTTGTTACTTTATTCTATCAAACATAAGGCGCAAAAACAAGCCATAATCCGATAGAATGGTAATCCCCTCTACTGTCAAAGAAGCCATTTCTATCGAATTCGTTCAATTTTATTCCTGTTCTATTAAGAATTGATTATTTTATTAAAAATATACAATTCAGTTTTTCCGCCAAACTATTTTATCCACTATCCCTGTATAGCTCTGTATTATCTTAACAACTTTAGTAGAGACATTTTCCTCGACATAATCTGGAACCGGTAATCCAAAATCCTCATCTTCTGCCAAGCTAACAGCAGTTTCAACTGCTTGAAGAAGAGAATTTTCATCAATACCTGCCAAAATAAATCCTGCCTTATCTAGGGACTCAGGACGTTCTGTACTTGTACGAATACATACAGCAGGAAAAGGATAACCTTGACTAGTAAAGAAACTACTTTCTTCTGGTAAAGTTCCCGAATCAGATACTACAACAAACGCATTCATCTGTAAACAATTATAATCATGGAAGCCTAGTGGCTCATGCTGAATCACACGTTTATCTAGTTCAAAACTGCTCTCTTTTAATCTTTTCTTAGATCGAGGATGGCAAGAATACAAGATTGGCATATTATACTTTTCAGCTAATTTATTAATTGCTGTGAAGAGAGAGAGAAAATTTTTATCTGTATCAATATTTTCCTCACGGTGAGCTGAAAGTAGGATATATCCTCCTTTTTTCAATCCCAAACGTTCATGGATATCTGAAGACTCAATGGCAGATAAATTTTTATGTAACACTTCTGCCATAGGAGAACCAGTTACGTACGTGCGCTCTTTAGGTAAACCACACTCATGTAAATACTTTCGAGCATGTTCAGAGTATGCTAAGTTAACATCTGAAATAATATCAACAATCCGACGATTAGTCTCTTCGGGCAGACACTCATCCTTACAGCGATTGCCAGCCTCCATATGAAAAATTGGAATATGTAAACGCTTGGCAGCAATAGCTGATAAACAAGAATTTGTATCCCCTAAAATCAATAAAGCATCTGGTTTAATTTGATTCATCAATTTGTAGGAAGTATTGATAATATTCCCTACAGTAGCACCAAGATCATCTCCAACAGCATCCATGTATACATCTGGAGTATCTAAACCTAAATCATCAAAGAAAATGCCATTTAAATTGTAATCATAGTTTTGTCCAGTATGTGCCAAAATAACATCAAAATACTTTCGACATTTAGTGATAACACTACTTAGACGTATAATCTCTGGACGTGTTCCCACAATAATCAATAACTTAAGTTTGCCATTATCTTTAAAACGAATATCACTATAATCTGTCTTAATTTTCATTTATTTCTCCACTTGTTCAAAAAAAGTGTCTGGATGGCTAGGATCAAATGACTCATTAGCCCACATGACAGTAACTAAATTCTCTGTATCGGAAAGATTAATAATATTATGTGCATAGCCCGGTATCATATGTATTGCCTCAATCTTATCGCCCGACACTTCAAAGTTCAGAATAGGATATTCTTGTCCATTTTCATCCAGCCCTATCCTACGCTCTTGTATTAAAGCACGACCAGAAACAACCATGAAAAATTCCCACTTAGAATGATGCCAATGTTGCCCTTTGGTAATACCAGGTTTAGAAATATTGACAGAAAATTGACCTGCATTTTCTGTTTTTAATAGTTCCGTAAAACTACCTCGTTCATCTATATTCATTTTTAGAGGAAACTTAAACTTATCTACTGGTAAATAAGATAGGTAAGTAGAATACAATTTCTTTTCAAACGATCCTTGAGGAATTTCAGGCATAACTAAACTATCAGGCTGTTTTTTAAATGTTTCTAATAGAGAGACAATCTCTCCTAAGGTTGCACGATGAGTCGTTGGTACATAGCAGTAGTTTCCTGATGGGCTAGGTAAGATTTGTAATCCATCTAGATTACAACGATGAGGATTTCCTTCCAATGCAGTTAGACACTCTTGTATCAAATCATCAATATACAGCAACTCCAATTCTACACTTGGATCATTTACTTGAATAGGCAAATCGTGAGCTAGATTATGACAGAAAGTTGCTACAGCAGAATTATAGTTAGGACGACACCACTTCCCATAAAGATTTGGGAAACGGTAAACTAAGACAGGTGCTCCCGTTTTCTTTCCATATTCGAAGAAGAGTTCTTCCCCTGCTAGCTTAGATCGCCCATATACAGAGTTCGAAAATCGGCCTTCTAAACTAGCTTGAGTAGAGCTCGAGAGTAGAACAGGACAAGTATTTTCATACTTTTCTAAACTCTCTAATAATCTACTTGAAAAACCGTAATTTCCCTCCATAAACTCATCAGGATTCTGTGGACGATTGACACCAGCTAAGTGGAATACAAAATCGACCTTCTTACAATATTCCTCTAATAAAATCGGATCTGTATCACGATCATACTGAAAAATCTCTCCAATCTCTAAATTAGGACGAGTTCTATCTCGTCCATCTTTCAAAGCTTCCAGAGTACAGATAAGATTTTTTCCTACAAATCCTTTCGCTCCTGTGATTAAAATATTTTTAATCATGCCCCCTCCTTGTTTTATATGCTATTTTAATAGTCAACTCTCTCGACAATAAAATGATACATTATATATCCTTGATAATTTTAATGTATCTTAAAAGATTTTACAGCTCTTCATCTGCTACCATATCACGAATTGCTGTCTGTATTTCATCTAATTCTAGCAACTTTCTTTTAACTTGCTCTACATCCATCAAATCAGTATTATTACTATTGAATTCTGTCAACAAGTTTCTATTCGTACTACCATCTTTGAAATATTTATCATAGTTAAGATTACGATTATCACTAGGAACTCTATAAAAATCACCCAAATCAATTGCATTTGCACACTCTTCATTAGTTAGTAGTGTTTCATACATCTTTTCTCCGTGTCTAATACCTATAATCTTAATATCTTGTTCTGAGGCAAAAATTTCTGATACAGCCTTAGCCAAAACTTCAATCGTACATGCTGGTGCTTTCTGAACTAGTATATCTCCAGATTTTCCTTCTTTAAATGCAAATAAAACTAAATCTACTGCTTCTTCCAATGTCATGACAAAACGTGTCATACTAGGTTCAGTAATTGTAAGAGCATTTCCTTGCTTAATTTGCTCAATCCAAAGAGGAACTACAGATCCACGGCTACACAGAACATTCCCATAGCGAGTAACACATATCTTTGTATGCTCAGGATTTACCGTCCGGGACTTAGCAACAGCAATCTTTTCCATCATAGCCTTGGATGTTCCCATAGCATTAACAGGATACGCCGCCTTATCTGTAGAAAGACAGATAACTTGCTTTACACCAGCTTCGATAGCTGCAGTAAGGACATTCTCAGTTCCCAAAATGTTAGTTTTCACTGCTTCTACAGGGAAAAATTCACAAGAAGGTACCTGTTTCAGAGCAGCAGCATGAAAAACATAATCCACACCATGCATAGCATTTTTTACCGAAGCTAAGTCACGCACATCTCCGAGATAAAAACGGATTTTCCCAGCCACTTCTGGTACTTTTACCTGAAACTCATGACGCATATCATCTTGTTTCTTTTCATCTCGCGAAAAGATACGAATCTCTGAGATATCTGTTTCTAAAAAACGCTTGAGAACCGCATTCCCAAATGAACCTGTCCCTCCTGTAATTAGAAGAGTTTTTCCTGTAAATTGTGACATATATTACACTTCTCCTTCTAGTATGTCTGCAATTTTCTTACAAGCAGTTCCATCTCCATATGGATTTGAAGCTTGACTCATAGCTTGATAAACTGAATCATTTTCTAATAATTCTTTAAAATGCCTATAAATATTATTCTCATCAGTACCTACAAGTTTCAAAGTCCCTGCTTCAATTCCCTCTGGACGTTCAGTTGTATCTCTCATAACCAAAACAGGTTTTCCTAAACTTGGAGCCTCTTCTTGAATACCACCACTATCTGTCAAAATTAGATAACTTCTTGATAAAAAATTGTGAAAATCTAATACTTCTAAAGGTTCGATCATCTTGATACGTTCACAGCCACTTAATTCTTCCTCAGCAATTTGGCGAACACGAGGATTCATATGGATAGGATAAATAGCCTTGACATCTGAATATTCTTCAATAATCCTTCTAATCGCTCTAAACATATGTCTCATCGGTTCACCAAGATTTTCACGACGATGAGCTGTAATTAGAATAAACCTGCTTTCTCCTATCCATTCTAACTCAGGATGCATATAGTCCTCTTGAATTGTAGTTTGTAAAGCATCAATTGCCGTATTACCTGTCACAAATATGCTCTCTGGAGTTTTTCCTTCTCTCAAAAGATTATCTTTTGAAAGTTGTGTTGGGGTAAAATGATACTGAGCCAAAACCCCTACTGCTTGACGATTAAACTCTTCAGGATAAGGTGAATAGATATCATAGGTACGCAAACCAGCTTCAACATGACCAATTGGAATCTGTAAATAAAAGGCCGCCAGTGAACTAGCAAATGTCGTACTTGTATCCCCATGAACTAACACTAAATCAGGATTGACTGACTCTAAAATAGTCTTCATTCCTTCCAAAATGCCAATGGTTACATCAAATAGAGTTTGTTTATCTTTCATAATAGACAAATCAAAATCGGGTATAATCCCAAATGTGTCCAAGACCTGATCTAACATTTGACGGTGTTGGCCTGTAACACAAACTAATGTTTCAATATTCTTACGTGTTCTTAACTCTTTTACCAAAGGACACATCTTGATTGCTTCTGGACGAGTTCCAAACACTACAACTACTTTTTTCATAGTCAATCCTTATTTTATTTATCACTAATTACAGTCTGTAAGTTCCATCAATATGACAGATATAGCGTGTATCTAATACTATCTTATCTTTTAGTTTATCCATGTTTTGTAGAATCTCATCATGACCAACTAAAAGTACAATCATATCAATATTAGATAAAAATTCATCTAAATCATGAAACTGATTTGTAACAATATCCTTTTCTATAAATGGATCGTATACTTTGATAATAGATCCTGCTAAATGACGACTCATTGACTCTAGTAATTGAAGAGTTGGAGATTCACGCATGTCATCTACATTCTCTTTGTAAGTTAGGCCATACAAACCAACACGACCAATATCTGTCAGACTATGTTCTTTCATGATAGTATGTATACGATTTAATACAAATTCTGGCATAGCAGCATTAGTTCGCATAGAGTTGCCAATAACATTTGTCAAATCAGGATAATCTCCAACTAGGAACCAAGGATCCACAGAAATACAATGACCACCAACACCAGGTCCAGGTTGTAGAATATTCACTCGTGGATGCATATTACAAATACGAATAATTTCATATACATCCATATTGTCATAGCTACATATTTGTGCTAATTCATTAGCAAAAGCTATATTAACAGCTCTAAATGTATTTTCTACTACCTTAGTCATCTCCGCTGTGCGAATATCTGTAACGACAATGTCTCCCTTACAAAATGAAGCATAAATCTCCTTTACTTTATAACCAATTTCTAAACTATCAGCTCCGATTGTACGACTGTTATTCACTAATTCATAGACCATATTCCCTGGAATAATACGTTCTGGTGCATGAACAAGATGAATATCACTACCAATAACAAAACCTTTTTCTTTCACAACTGGTCTAATAAATTTATCAACTGTTCCTGGAGATACAGTTGATTCAATGATAAGAACTGCTCCTTTATTACAATTATCAAGTATAGTTTTTGTTGCTTCAATCACGTAGCTTGGGTCAATTTTTTTTGAGAAGGGGTCATATGGTGTAGGAACGGAAATAATATAAGTATCCGTTTGTTGATACTTAGTTGTAAATTCCACACCCAACTCCATCGCTTTATAGAAAAGTTCATCCAAACCTTTCTCTTTAAAAGTTGTCCGACCTTCATTTAAAGTTCTTACCAAATCTTTATTGTAGTCAGTTCCTACTACTTTTATACCATTTGTTGCTAACATTAAAATTGTGGGCAACCCAATATAACCTAATCCAATTACATTAATCATGTTTTTTTCCTCCAAATTTTTTGATGAATTTTTTAACTAATTGAATAAAATATTGGAAATCATTATTTCGCCAATAAATGACACATAAAGCAAAAAAATTAAATCCAATAATCACTATAAATAAGAATATCAAATCATATATACGACGTATTATAAATAACTGAGATAAATAATAACTTGCAGTACATAAACATACAGTTAATACGATTGTTTGCAACCATTTTAAATAAAACTCTGATAAAGGTCTACGGAGTACTTTTTTATAAGTAACAATTGTATCCACTATTACAAATTGAAAACCAAATCCTATCATTGTTCCAACAAAAACACCTGCAATACCAATATTATTCACTAGAATTACTGAAGCAACTAAATTCAAAACACCTGCAATTAAAGGAGAAAAATGATAATCTCTAAAATATCCTTCTCCCAATCGAAAAATAGCTGTACAATTAGCAGTCTGTCTAACAAATAACATACCAACTATTGCAATCACTCCTGAGAACGATAAAGTATAAGTTCCTCCAATCCAAAAATTAATAAAAGGATTTACCAATACTAAGAAACAACTTGAACAAAATGATAAAAAGAAAAAATTAACAAAACGTAGTCTATTGAAAATTTCATTTTTTTTATCCAAAGAAGCTGATAAAGATAGGTTACCTATAGACGCCTGAATAGGATTAAAAATCCCCCCAAAGAAAATATATACGAATGATAAAATATAAGCATAATTTGAATACTTACCAACCATAACAATACCTAAAATAACAGAAATTACTATGCTATCTGTTGAATTCATTAATTCATTAAATATTTGACGAATAGAGGTTGCGTATACATTTTTCCAAACTAATTGCCTTTCACTTTTTGGAAGTGAGGGTATTTCTTGAAATTTATGAATACTAGGATACATTCTATCTACTTTTAAACTAGTTACAAGATTCAAAATAAGATTTTTAGCAATCTTCAGAATAATATAAATATAAAAGTTTCTAAAAATTAGTAAAGTAATAATCTGTAAAATAGATAAAATAGTCGTAATAATTAAATCAAAAATATTAGAAATATATACTTTTTGATCAGCAACTAAAACTCCACGTTTGTAAGCAAAGAATAGGTAAGTAGAAACCGTATCTGCTAAATATAGTAAATACAATGCGATATAGTTCAAATTTTCTGTATTTTCAAAATTAACAATTAGCGGTAAAAAAGGGACTAAACATAAACCTAAAACAAGAATAACAACACCTATTACTCTATATATTTTCCTATAAAATTGTACCACCTGAGCCAATTTTTCCTCATTTTTTTCTGCTAAAGGTTTATACATCATATAAGCAATTGATGATCCGACACCTAATTCCGCTAATGATAAAACTGTCAAGATATTGGTGTATAGCCCATTAAATCCTAGATAAGTCTCCCCTAAAACTCTGATAAATATCGTTCTAACCATAAAAGCTAAAATACTAGATATGATAGTACCAGCTATACCAGCTAAAATATTATAAAAACTATTTTTTACACGACTCATAAGTTAATGTATTCTTTCATTTTGATATCAGTTTATTCCTCAATTTCTCTCCATATTTTTCAATGGAAAAGTGCAATCCTCTTGCTCTATTGCATATATCAACAGGTTGATGATTACCTTTTTTATAGACACTCATCAAAGCTTCTTTAAGATGTACAACAATATCCTTATCATTTTTAACCATAATCGCTTCACTGCCCGTTACAATTTCTGGTATTCCCCCAACGTTTGTTGTAATAACAGAGTTTCCTGATATCAAAGCTTCACAGACTGTCAAACCTGCTGGTTCTTCCCAGACAGATGGTATAACGATACAATCAGAAATACGATGATACCTAGGGATATCACTATAATCAATATAGCCTGTAAAAACAATATTATCTGATTCTTGCTCAGACAATTGTCGTAATTCTGTTGTAAAAACATCTAATTTAGTTTGGCCAAATATTGAGCTACCAACAACTAGTAATTTAACATTCACCCCCTCTGGAAGTAGTAAGAATGCTTCAAGCAACTCTTTAATACCTTTGTTTTTATTGATACGTCCAAAAAAAGAAATCACAAAATCATCCGATGAAATTCCTAACTGTCTTCTGAGGTCTGATAACTCCGAGTCAGGGAAATTTTGTAAAAAAAGTTCTGTATTAATACCATTATAAACAGTTTGTATGGGAATATCTGAAATTACTACTTGTGACTTATTTTTTAAATAATCAGATACAGTGATAATTTTATCATAAACGCTATAATCTACAGAATACTCATTATTTATTAATAAATCATTATGAAGATGTAAAACAAGATTTCCTTTAAATCTTTTACGAATATAATGACCGTATTCAGGACGATTTTCAATCAAAACTGTATCAAAACCAGACAAGTCTGGCAATTGACTGATATAAGCGTTCCCTACGAAGAAAGGTGAATATTTATTGATGGTATAACGTATTATTTTGTTTATTTTATATTTAAGTGAATGAATATCTATATAGACAAATTGGGCATACTTGTATTTTTTTGAATCCTCACGCGCCTCCTTATGGTCACAACTAACGACCGTAATTTCATCATGATTATATTTCTCATTGTAACTTAAATAATTATCAATGAGATTTTCTACTGCTCCCCCTTTTACAGCTGGAATCGGTAGTCCGCTCACTCCGACTGAAACAATGCAAATTTTCATTAAATCCACCTTTCCTATAAAATAACGAAATATAAACTATCTCATTTCGTACGTTCCCCTATAAGAATTTTTTCATATTCTCTTGCTTTATCTTCATAATTATAATGTTCAAGGATATAGTGCAGTGCATTCTGAGAGTACTCTTGTCTCTTCTCTTTATCTAGACTCGCAATCATTTTTAATGAATCTCTCAAACTTAATTTACTGTTAGCCTTGAACGTCCAACCATTATAATGAGAAGTTCTATCGAGGTTGATATTATTATCTTCCAATAAAACTGGTAAACCACAGGCCTGTGCATCATAAAAACTTAAACTACATTGTTTAGGAAATAAAGCAAAATCTGCTACCTGAAAAAACTGTGCTAATTTTTGATATTTTTGAGTCGGAAAGCGCAAGATTTGATTTTCAGATTGGGAGAAACTTTTCTCGACAGCTTCTCCATACTCTCCACTTGTATTACCCACTATAATGAAAACAATTGGTTGCTCCGTATTTAACTTTTTACTTAGAGACTCTGCTAAAAACATCCCACCCTTATACTCATCTAACTTTCCTGCGTAAACACAAATAAGAGCATCTGAAGCAATTTGATATTGAGAACGAAAATCTTCCTTAACCTGGCTATCTGCGTGAAAGAACGCTGTATCTGACCCATAAGAAATCCATGGAGCTTGCGACAAAGGAATTCCCAAGTGTTTTTCAACATAGTTATCATCTTGCGTTCGGATAATTGGTATCTGTTCTTTTATCAAAATAGGAGTAATCAAGGTTTTATAAAATCTCCTAAAGTAGGTGTTGAAAGGATTTTTTGATGCCATCTCAAGCATATGACTATCAGTGACGATTCTGCAATTAAATCTCTTTCGTGCTAAAAGGAGACGAATCCCTGTTAAAGTGTCGTTCCCATGAATATACAATACATCTGGAGAAAGACCCTTAATAGCTGAAATAAGCTTTCCAGAAAAAATTGCTCGTCCGCTTACAAAACCATGAAGAGGCAAGCGAATGATCTTCACATGATACTTTTCTTCATATTTTCTATCTCTCTTCTCTATATTTTCTCGTCCAAAAAATTGGGTAAGATTATCGGGGATTTTATCCATTTCTGAAGTGATGATCACTTGTTCATGACCAAACTTTGCTAGATATTTTGGTAAAACATTAATCTGGTAACCTGCATCTGGATGAAAAAAATCTTCTACATGTACTATTTTCATATTATCTTCTTTCTATCTTTAAAAGGTTTTTCCACTTATCTAGGATATAAGTTGTTGACAATTCTTCTGCTGGAATAACACTCGATTTTGCAACTTGTTCTCGCAACTCTAAACTAGCCATCAATTTAGATAAAGTTTTTGCATAGATATTTATATCAAAACAATCAATCAAAAAACCATTTCTTCCATCTGAAATAATATCAGATGGTCCACAGTTACAATCAAATGAAACAACTGGCATCTGGTAGTTTTTAGCCTCTAATAATACAGTTGGTAATCCTTCATGGCGTGATGTCATGGCGTAGATAGAGTAGTCAGGATAGCACTCCCGAACATTCTGAACAAGCCCTTTCAAATTTATAAAACCTTCTAATTGGTACTCCCTGACTTTCTCCTCTAATTTTTCTCTATCGGAACCATCACCATAAATATCCCACTGCCAATCTGGATACCTTAATTGTATTTGACTAGCTACCTCAAGAGCCAGATCAAAACCTTTTTGTCGTCCTAAAGAGCCAACACTGATAATTTTTTTAGAAGAGAGCTGACACTTAGCTGTTTGTGAATCCATGTCTAGGATATTATAGATTTGTTCAATATGAGCCTTAGGACGATTCTCTTTGTAAAATCCTTCATCTTTTTTAGTCAAGACAACAATACTCTCAGCAAAACGACAGGCTAGCTTTCGCCCCAACCATTCTAGACCAAACGATCTCCCAAAGTAAAAACACTGATGTTCCCATGCCAAAAGTCTGATAGGAATCCCCAAACTAGCAAACCAAAGAAAGGATACTAGACCAGTTCCTGACGATAGAACAACATCAAACTGCTGTTTTTTCAACACTTTTCGCAAAGCTCCACTAACTTTAAAAAAATTCTTCTTCAAATTAACATGTTCTTTCAAAAGATAGCTCACCTGAACTCTATCTGAAAGTTCAAAAGCTGGTAGCTCATTTTCCGAAAAGATGCTGATAATTGTAACGTCTATATTTTGACAAAGTTCATTAACAAGAGCTGTCGTGACGCGCTGCACTCCTCCTATTTTTGAAATATCAGATAATAAAATTGCTAACTTCATCCTTTTCCTGCACTTTCCATCTATAGTAACAATAAGTAAAGGTCACTAAAAACCATAGTCTACCATCTGCAAGATAGCTTCCACTAAAACTCATGTGAACACAAGCTTCGATACACATCAGAATAAGTAAACTAACTTTCCAATCAATTTTTCGTAATTTGTACAATATTACTGAAGAAGCAAAGAAAGCCGAAAGAAAAATTAATAAACCAAAACTTCCCATATCATGCAATAAATCCAATACAATATTATGTGAATATCCATTAAATTTAAAAAAAGTTGAACCAACTCCCCATCCTAAAAAGGGTTTTTCCTGTATTGCAGACCAAACAGTATCATAAATCAATAGTCTATTATCTGTAGATATACGTTCAGGTCTGCCGAAGAAGTTCAACAATCGCTCTCCACCGTCCATATTCAAGAGCCATGTAAAATCCAAACCTTTTGTAAAAAAAACAACTAGAGCTATAGCAGACAAACCTCCAATGAATGAGAAAAGGAACTTAAAATTCATAGCAATTCTTATTAATAATATTCCTGTAAAAAAAATTAATAAGATAAAGGCACCTCTCCCACCTCCTGAGAGTGCACTAAAAGCTTGAATCAGAAGTAAAAAATATCTAATAAAATTCCATGCTGAGAATCTGAAATACGTCAGTTGCTCCTCCAATATTTTCTCTTTGTATATAATATTAAACACATTAATCATATAAGCTGTCATAGCATAATAAGATAAAGATTGGTAAATAATAATGCTATTTCTAGGAGATAGGGCAGCTAAAAATGATGTCAATGTATAGAAAAGCATCATAGGTTCTGACCATTTTATGAAACCTTTTATATGATTATTCTTAGCCAACAGCATCGCTACTAATATCGCAGGAACTGGACGAATCAGAAAGGAATTGAAGAAAGACTGATACAACTCTACGTTAGTCGAATAAAAAAAACTAGTTGAATAAAAAATTAAAATAAAAATAAAAACCAATAGAGATATAAAAACTTCATATCTTGTGTAATATATTCTAGTAATAAAAATTCCTATCGAGATAACTGCCAAAAGAGAACCTGCAATTTGTAAACTAATATTCGGGAAAAACACCTTTAACGAATCAATAAAAGCATAAGAATTTGGAAGAGTCCAAGCCAAAATAGCCAAAAGGTGATAATAAATTCTTTTCATCATTTTAATGCAAATTCCTCATTTTCCTATAATTCAAGTTCTAATATAAATATTTCATTTGTTTAATAAAACTTGCAATTGAAAAATCTAATTTTTCTGTTTTAGATAGCTGAGAGACTTTTTCTAACGAAGATAAAATAGAATCTACGTTTCTATCCTGACAAACGAGACCATAAAGTTTAGCACTTTCTACACTACCACCTGTCGGATAGCTGATAACTGGTGTCCCACAAGAAATGGATTCTAAATTAGTTGTCGGGTAATTATCTTGATAAGTAGGATTTAAGAATACATCCGCTAGTGTATACCATGCTGCCAACTCTTCTGGACTATTAGTCTCTGTTAGCCCAATAATACCTGTAGGTAATTTTTTGAGTTGCCTATCTTTTAACCCTATCAAAACTATTCTCTGATTATCAGCTAGATGACTCGCAAGGACTAACATATCAGAAAATCCCTTTTTATCAGTCCAGATAGCAGCCACACCAAGCAATACCTGCTTTCCTTCAAGATGGTATCTTTTTCTCAACTTTTGAGCGGCTATTAGCCTCGGTTGAAAGACAGTAGTATCAATGCCATTATGAATTACTTTCACTGGATATTCTTTTAAAAATGACTGTCTTACCAAGTTAGCTAGCCATTGCGAAGGAGTAACAATAGTGAGATTAGGAATATGTGTAAAACATTTTTTCTTCTTTTGATAATTTCGCTTTGAAAAATTCACGAACGACTTAGGATAATCATTTTTCTGAGATGGATGGTCACAAACCCCCTTTGACTCACATTCCAAACAATCAAAGTGAGCCGAGTGTCCTGTAAATGCCCAACAATCATGCAAAGTCCATATAATCTTTTTACCGCATATTCGGAGATAATCGAATAATAGCTCAACATTGATATAATATCCATGAAGATTATGAAGATGAATAACATCAGGGTCAAACTCTTTTATCCATTTAATAAAATTAACAGTTGCCTGTCTACTTCCAAAGCCAGATTCGTCAAATAATCGAGAACGAATAGCATGAAAACGAATATCAGACTTTGTACCAATTTTCACTGCATACTGTTGAAATTGTTTCGGAACATACTCACGACCATAGGCGATTTTAACCTCATTTCCTTCTTCTGTCAAAGCAGTTGCGAGATCCGTACAAATTCTCCCAGTACTCCTAATACCACAAACGGAATTAATCATTAAAACCTTCACGATAGAAGCTCCTCTCTCAAATAATTTTCTAACTGTGTCATAAACTGCTCTTTAGAAAAGTGCTTCTCATAGTAACAACGAGCTTGCTTTCCTAACTCTCTTTGTTCTTCCGTAGACAACATACTGAACTCACAAATATTTTGTGCCAATTGTTCCACATCTTGTTCAGGACTGACAAAACCACACTTTGCATCTTCTAGAATTGTTTTAGTATCTCCTGAAATTGCACCTATAATTGGTTTCCCTGCCGCCATGTAAGATTGTACCTTCCCAGGTATAGTACGAGAAACTATCGAGTTTCCTATTAGAGAAACTAACATAGCATCTGATTTTTTATAGAAGGTAGGCATTTCTTCCAAAGAACGTCTTCCATAGAAGGAAACATTCTCCAACCCCAATTCATGAGCTAATGATTTCATACTTAGCAATTCCGTACCATCTCCAACAAAATGAAAATGAATTTTCTTGGGTAAATCGGCATTCTTTTCTATCAAGCTGGCAGCTTTCAAAATAGTTTCCAAATTTTGCGCTTTACCAATATTACCAGCAAAAGTTAAGTCAACACTTTCTTTATTAACTTTCGATTCATCAGGGATAAACAGATCTTCTGCATATTGTGGCAAATAAGTAATCTTTTGTTCTAATATATCAAATTGTTTCACAAAATAATTCTTAAATGATGGACTAGTTACAAATATATAATCACTAGCTCGATAAACTTGTTTTGAGATAAATTTAAACAACTTGAAAATCAAGCCATCTTGTTTCACTCCCCCTACAGTTAAACTATCTGGCCAAACATCCATACAATATAGAAACAGGGGCTTCTTATACTTATTTTTATAAACCATACCAGCCCATGCCATCATAACTGGAGACAATTGGTTAACGAATACACAGTCAAAATTCGATCCATCTTTCGTTTTATACTTTCCCAATAAAACTCCTATAGTTGAACTAATTGCAAAGCTAAAATAGTTCAACAGTCGATATACAACACTTTTCTTCCTAGGGATTGTGTAAGTACGATAGATCGTAACACCTTCTATAATCTCTCGTCTTTTTTTACTATGACGATAGTCTGCATATATTTTCCCTTCAGGGTAATTAGGAATTCCAGCCAAAACAGAGACTTCGTGCCCTTTTCGGACTAAATCTTCACAAATATCTGACAATCTGAATGGTTCTGGCTTATAATGCTGGCAAACAAACAGTATTTTCATTGTCCAATTTAACTTTCTTTCTTACCACTACCCTCTACAATACCTTTTCGATTCAGTACGTAAGGTATCGTCTTAACTATACATCTAACATCCATTCTCAGAGACAGATGTTTAACATAGTAGCCATCTAACTCTGTCTTCATCTCAACAGACAAAGTATCACGCCCATTAATTTGTGCCCATCCAGTTAACCCTGGCAAGATATCATTTGCTCCATACTTATCTCTCTCTGCAATCACATCTAGTTCATTTATACCCGCTGGTCTAGGACCTACAATACTCATATTACCAACAAGAATATTAAACAATTGAGGCAGCTCATCCAAAGATGTTTTTCGTAAGAAAGCCCCTACTTTTGTAATCCATTGTTCTGGATTATGTAGGTTCCGAGGTGCCACGTTTTTGGGTGCATCTATTTTCATAGACCTAAATTTAAAAATATAGAAGTATTCTTTATGAATACCAAAGCGTTTTTGCTTAAATATAATCGGGCCTTCTGAATCAAGCTTAATCGCAATTGCAATTATCATAAAAACTGGACACAATATTATTATCCCTATTAAAGATAAAAAAATATCCCCTAATCGTTTTATTATACTGTACATAAACAATCTCCCACTATAAATTCTATTTTCATTTTATTTCCATTTGGTAAATTAAATCAAGCAGTCTATTCGACCACAAAAACTCAATATATCTTTAGTTACGCAATGATTTTATAAGAATGTAATCATTTTATCCACTATAACAACTAAAAACTTTCTTCATCCTAAACAAAATTTATTTGCTTCAGTAATATATGACTTCTCAATAGTGGATTAGAAGGTTTAGTTCAGTTGTATTTCCAAACAAACCGAATATTTTTTAAAAAATATCGTTTTCTAAAATTTCAATCAATATATAAGCTAGTAAACAAACAGGTACATTCTATAAGATTGGGAGGCTTATATTGTAGCCCCCTTTCCATGCCGGACTCTCTAACTTCATTCTATTTTTTACCGTAATTACCGTAAGAACCATATTTTTCGCGTTGAACATCAAATTTATTGAGAACGACACCTAAAAATGGCTTCCCCGTGTGCTCTAACTGACTTTTAGCTTTTTGAACTTCTCTTCGTTTTGCAACTCCGGCTTCTGCAACTAAAATAGATGCATCACATTTTTGGACGATAATGGCTGCATCAATAACAATTCCAATAGGTGCTGTATCAACAATGATATAATCAAAATATTTACGCAAGGTTTCAATCATATCATTAAAATTTTTACTTTGTAACAAGGCCGCAGGGTTTGGTGATACAGATCCCGATTGAACTACAAATAAATTTTCAATATTTGTATCGCATAAACCGTGAGATAAATCAGTTGTCCCAGATAAAAATTCTGTTAGCCCTGTAATTTTTTCACGAGATTTAAAAACTCCTGACATAACCGAATTTCGAATATCTCCATCGATCAAAAGAGTTTTATAGCCTGCACGCGCAAACGACCATGCTATATTTATGGAAGTAGTTGATTTTCCTTCCCCAGGGTTAACAGAAGTAACGGAAATCACTTTTAGTTTATCTCCGCTCAACTGTATATTTGTACACAAGGCATTGTAATATTCTTCTGTCTTCTTAATGAACTCCAGTTTTTTTTGTGCTATTTCTAATGTCGGCATCTCTCTCTCCTATTTCAACTTATCCAAGTTTGGTACAACTCCTAAAAGTGTGATCTGCAGTGCATCTTCGATATCTTCCGGACGTTTTACACGAGTGTCCAAAAGTTCAAGAAGAAGAACTATAACACTGGTTCCAATCACCCCTGCCAAAAAACCAATTAGTGTATTGCGTTTAATATTTGGCGAAGACGGTGATACCGCCGGTCTTGCCTCCTCCAGTGTTGTCACATCAGAAACACGAGTAATACTGATAATTTTTTGAGCAGCTACTTCTCTCAAAGAGTTAGCGATACGGCTTGCCTCTTCAGGAACTCGATCATTAACTGAAATAGAGACAATTCGGGTATCAACTGGTACTGTCACTTTAATTTTATTAGCCAAACCTTTTGGCGTCAAATCTAGTTTTAAATCAGAAACAACTTTCTCCAAAACATCCTGCGATAGGATAATTTCACGATAGTCTTTAACCAAGTACGATCCTGCCTGCAAGTCTTGATTTGTTAAACCAGACTTCTCTCCTTGATTACGGTTAACTACATAAATCCGAGTCGTACTAGTAAACTCAGGTTTGATAACAAAAGTACTGTAGGCAAAAGCAACTGAAGAAGTTATAATTGCCACTAATAAAATGACTAACTTTCTTTTCCATAAAGTTCTGAATAGTTGAAATACATCGATTTCCAAAGTGTTTTGATCTTTCATATTTTCTCCTAAATTAATTGATCCATTATAATTTTTCTGGGATTTTCTACAAAAAGTTCCTTCGCTTTTTTCGCTCCATATTTCTTAGCAATGATATCGTATGCCTGTTCCATATATGGAGGTCTACTGTCTAAATTGTGCATGTCACTTGCAACTACATGAACTAAATCACGTTCCAAAAAATACCGAGCTCTCTTTTTCATAAATTTATATCTTTCACCAAAGAGCTTAGGTTTTAAAACATGATAACTATTTATCTGAGTATAGCAACCCATATCAATCAGTTCGCGAACGCGTTTTTCATTATTCTCTAAAGCATCATAACGTTCAATATGAGCAATTACTGGTGTGATTCCCAACATCAAAATATTACTCAATCCCGTATGAATCTCACGATAGGGAGTATGCATGCTAAACTCAATCAAAGCATAACGGCTATCATTAAGGGTAGGAATTTCTTTTTTTTCTAGCTTTTCTAGAACATCCGAAGTATAGTATATCTCTGCTCCATAAGCAATGACTAAATCATCTGCTACTTCTTTTGCAATTTCACGAACCTTAATAAAATTTGTTGCAATTTTTTCTTCTGGAGTTTCAAACATTCCTTTTCGACGATGTGAAGTAGACACAATCATTCGAACCCCTTGATTATAAGCTTCTCTTAAAAGTGCCTTGCTATCCTCTATCGACTTTGGCCCATCATCTACATCAAAAACGATATGCGAATGGATGTCTATCATTTCATCTACCCTCCATCACATCCTGTATAGCTGCCTTGACTGTAGCTAAACTACTATCATCTATTTCCATCATATAGAGACTACTGTCTGGCATTGCATAAGAAGGAAGATCCATCCGACCTGTCCCTTTTAAATCTTGAGAATTTACTTTATAATTTCCTCCACTTTCCAACTGAGTATTCACTAGATCCATCATAGTCTCAATCGGCATATTTGTTTGAAGAGAATCCTGCAATCCTTGAAGAATACTACTATAGTTTTTCAAGGCTTCTGTAGAAGTTAACTTCTGAATGATTGCTACAATGACCTTTTGTTGGTTTCGACCACGGTCACGATCTCCATCGGCTAGTGAGTAGCGTTCACGTACAAAGCCTAGGGCTTGCTCAGAATCTAGATGGACATTCCCAACTGGAAAGTGGAACTTCCCATGTAGAACTGAAAACTCCTGATCGTTATGAACATCTACTCCTCCCAACAAGTCAATCAATTTCAAAAATGAGGTAAAATTCAAACGAACATAATAATTAATATCTACTCCATAAAGGTTCTCTAAGGTATGAATAGATGAATCAACCCCGTATATACCAGCATGAGTCAATTTATCCTTTTGATTGTTTCCACCATCAGCAATAGGAACATATGAATCTCGTGGAGTTGTTGTAAGAAGGATTCTCTTCGTATCCCTATTGACCGTCATCAGAATATTGACATCTGAGCGCGAAACTGAACTAATGGCACCGTAAGTATCAATACCACTGACATAGATATTAAAGAAGCGATCTTTAGATACCTTAGGGGTCTCAACATCCTTGGTCATTTTTTTAGTGTAAATTTTCTTAATTTTAGAAGCATAATCTGGATACTCTGCTTCAATAATATTCTCAAATACACTATTTAAGACAATGGCTTTGGCCTCTCCAGAAATCAAACTTTTATAAGTTGACAAGTAAGAAGTACTTTTATCAACCGTCAAATCCTTATTTTGACTCGTCTTAATATCAGCGATTAGCTTTTGAATATTCTCATTATCCGTACCTGTTGGCCCCATAACACTAGATAATTGGGTAACATTATTGATATCGCTATCCTTTAAAACGACGACGCTGAGAGAATACTCTGAATAATTTGAAGTTGCATTAATATGACTTGTAAATCCTACAAATTGCTGCAGAGTAAATAGAGAAACTGAACTCACTAAAACAGCTAGTGTCAAAAAGAAAATCGTGAACTTTTCTGCTTTTTTATAAATTATTAATATTGCGGCAGTCACAGCAACCATCACGGCAAAAACTGCGACCACTATATTAACGTGCCTGAAAGCAAGTATATTGTACTTAAAGATTAAGAACAATAAAAAACCAACTAACAATAAATAAATAGTCAACAAAACTATATTAACACTTCGCTTCACTTTCTGTGAACGTGATTTTTTAAAACGTCTACTCATGATTAACACCTATACATTTAATGTTACTATTATATCACTTTTTTACGATAAATTCTACATTTAGCGAGTTTATAAACATTCTTAGATATAGGTTATTTGGACATCATAAGCACTTATACTCTTCGAAAATCTCTTCAAAGTACGTCAGCGTCCATCTACAACCTCAAAACAATATTTTGAGCTGACTTCGTCAGTTCTATCTACCACCTCAAAGCTGTACTTTGAGCTAGCTTCCTAGTTGCTCTTTGATTTTCATTGAGTATTAAACCATCAAAATTAATACAGTATTTCATTTACAATTCAACATAACTAGACAACTACTAGCCCGTACAGCAAAAAACAGCCCTATTAGGACGACTTTATAAAAATCATCCAATAGAACTGCTCATCATTATTTCACATGTTTTTCTGCTTCTTTTTGGGCTTTTTCGATTGCTTTTTTGCTTTCTTGCTCCCATTTAGTCTTAGCTTCTTCATACTGTTTGGTTGTAACAGTATCTTTTTGCAGTTTCATGTACTTGTAGTTATTGCCGTCACCCTTGATACCGACCAGTGAATACCCTCTTGTAAATGGCGTTACTTTGGTTACAGATGCTGTACCACCACTTGACATTGCTGACATAATCAGAGAATTGTCAATCATCCAAGCCTGAGCTTCAGCATACTTTTCATAACGCTTCGCTACATCTTTGTTTTCACTATCTGCATCTTTAAGCATCTTAGTGTAGGTGTCAAGACCTAGGCTAGCAATTTTTGCTTTATCTTCCTTGGCATCTAGACCAAAAATCTTGAGGTAGAATCCATCCTCTGCATTGAAAGGATTGAGATAAGTTGATGGATCCTGATAGTCACCTACCCAGCCATCAAAGTTCAAATCGTAGTCTCGATCAGCTGGCGTTGGTGCCAAGAAGGCTACGTTATTAAAATCATCTGTTGACAGTTGCTGAACATCAATGATAATATTATCCGAACCTAAAACCGACTCAAGGGTCTGCTTAACTGAGTTCATGCCTGTCACAGCATTTTTATTCGTCTGATCAACTGCCACATCCAAATGAATAGGGAAGGTCACACCTTGACTTGCCAATTCTTTTTTAGCTTCCGCAAATTTTGCTTGGGCTTTTTCTTTGTTGAAATAGGCATCCTGGGCATCTGCCAAGTTAATATCTGACCATTCTGTGCCATAGTTGACCAATTTAGAAGCGACTACTTCTCCAAAGGTCTTATCTCCAACTTGGACAAATGTAGGAGGCACTAGGGTGTTACGAAGGGTCTTGCTAGCTGCTTCTTCCCCATTTGACTGAGCAGAGTAGGCTGTACGATCCAAGGCAAAGTTCACCGCTTGACGGAAGTTTTTGTTCAAGATAGCTGTCTCAGTCGACTTCTTCTGCTCATCTGTCGTTTTAGACGTATGGTTGTAAGCCTTACGGTTGACGTTGAAATTGAAATACCAAGAGGTCTTGTCCTGCAAACTGTAAATGATATTATTCTTATATTTCTCCTTTGTCTTGACAAAGTTTGAACTATTTGGATAAACGCCAGCAATAGAATAGGCTCCACTTTCAAAGTTACGGATAGTCAATTCTTGGTCTGAGCCGTCAAAGTAAGCCAATTTTACGTGTTCAATCGATACTTTGTCATGATCATAGTAATGCGGATTCTTCACATACTCGATAGATGATTTTGATGTGAAGTCTTTTAACAAATAAGGTCCGCTGTAAAGAATACTATCTGGAGATAGGGTACCAAAATCTTTCCCTTTTGAGTTTAAAAACTCTTCATTCACTGGGAAAAGAATACTATTGGTTGTTTTTGAATTCCAGTAAGGCTCTGGGCGTACCAAAGTATACTCAACCGTCTGGTCGTCAATGGCCTTCACACCAACCTTAGAAAAGTCAGAATCCGCTCCTGTAACATAATCATTCAATCCCTTGATCGAGTTTTGAATCAAGTCAATGGCCTGTGATTTATTGTCCACTGCGTACTTAATCCCTGTCACAAAATCTTGTGCTTTGACTGGGGCGTACTCTTCACCGTCAGCTGTGAACCATTTGGCATCTTTTCTCAGTTTATAGGTGTAAGTCAGACCGTCGCTTGAAACAGACCAGTCTTCTGCCAAAGATGGAACTAGGTTTCCATGGTTATCATTTTCAAGCAAGCCATCAACTAGGTTAGTAATAATAGCTGT
This sequence comes from Streptococcus sp. Marseille-Q7156, assembly GCF_965119495.1. Next base: position 1,532,912 of record NZ_CBCPLU010000001.1, read on the forward strand.
ATTATCAGCGTAGTAGTCTAATAAATAATTAAATGTAGTTGGGTTTCCACTAAAGGTTGATGAGTAAGTTTTTGTATCTGAACCTGATTGTCCGCAAGCAGCTAAAAGCAAGGCAGCTGCAAAAGTCAGGCCCGCACTAAGGACACGCTTTTTTGTAGTCATCTTCTTTCTCCTTTATGTTAGTTTTTGTAACATAAGTTTATTTTACCAAAATAGTGGGAATTTGTAAAGTTAATTGAATTTCGAGAATGAAAATTTATAAACTTTAGTCATAAAAAAACAAAGAATCTCTGTCTTTCATACAGTCTTCCCTTGTTTTTATACGATTTCGATTTTAAATTTTTCTGTAAAAAATATTTATAGTAATTCCACACAGAAAGCATCCCATGGAGCTAAGATTTGTTTTTCAAAAACTTCTTGAGCCACGGTGTTTTCAATTAAGACCGATTTGACGTTTCCTTCTACGGTCAAGTCTTGCTCTTCATTGGACAAGTTAGCCACAACTAGAAAACGATAGTCCCCATCTTTACGGATATAGGCAAATACCTTTTCAGCCGTATCAAGCAATTTAAAATCAGCTCGAATCAGCCAGCTATTCTCCTTACGGATTTGAACCAGTTTCTGATAGGTATAGAAAATAGAATCTGGATTTGCCAGCGCTTCTTGAACGTTGATTGCTTGATAGTTTGGATTCACTGCCAACCAAGGTTGACCTGTTGAGAAACCAGCATTTTTGCTTTCGTCCCATTGCATAGGGGTACGGGCATTGTCACGACCAATGACACGGATACTGTCCATGATTTCTTCCATCGGAACACCTTTTTCAAGAGCTTCACGCGCATAGTTGAGGGATTCAATATCTTCTACTTGCTCCAGCGTTTCAAACGGATAGTTGGTCATCCCAATCTCCTCACCTTGGTAGATATAAGGAGTTCCTCTCATGAGATGAAGTAAGATTGCAAAGGCTTTGGCAGATTTTTCGCGGTATTCCTGGTCATTTCCCCATATTGAGACGATACGAGGAAGGTCATGATTGTTCCAGAAGAGCGAATTCCAGCCGTCCTCAACTCCTAATTCTGTCTGCCATTTGTTGAAAATCTCTTTTAACTTAGCAATATTCAGTTCTTTTTGATAGTGCCATTTAGGCTGACCTTCCTGATACTGAAGACCGATATGTTCAAACTGGAAGACCATAGACAACTCTTGCCCTTTTGGATCCGAGTAGAGCTTAGCAATTTCTGGTGTTGCTCCCCATGTTTCCCCTACTGTTAAGAGATTCTTATCTCCAAAGGTCGCCTGATTCATCTCCTTGAGATAAGGGTGGAGCATAGGACCATTATTGACTACCTTCTCGTCAGGAATTTTCCCAATCATGTCAATGACATCCATGCGGAAACCACCAATACCTTTATCAATCCAAAAGTTCATCATCTCATAGATTTTCTGGCGAAGTTTTTCATTTTCCCAGTTGAGATCAGGCTGTTTCTTGCTGAAAAAGTGGAGATAGTATTGACCTGACTTTTCATCGTATTCCCAAGCAGATCCACTAAAGATAGAATCTAGATCGTTGGGCTCATCTCGCCAGATATAGTAGTCACGTTCAGGGCTGTCAGGATTTTCACAGGCCTCGACAAACCAAGCATGCTCATCTGAGGTATGATTGACCACCAAGTCCATGATGATACGGATATCACGCTTCTTAGCTTCCGCAATCAGTTGGTCCATGTCCTCCATGGTTCCGAAAATAGCTGCAATCGCTTGGTAATCAGCAATATCATAGCCATTATCATCCATAGGACTGTCATAAACTGGAGAAAGCCAAATCGCTGTAATTCCTAACTTAGCTAGATAGTCTAACTTACTGGTAATACCTGGCAAATCACCAATTCCATCTCCGTTGCTATCCATAAAGCTCTTAGGATAAACTTGATAGACTACGGCATTGTGCCACCACTTTTCTTGCATCTTCTTACCTCATTATTTTAATAATCTATAGTCTATGATAGCGCTTTTCAGAGTTTTGTGCAAGCGTTTGCCTAATCTTTTTGATTCCTTTTTTAACTCCATAGTTTCCTAACTTCCAATTTTTTATTATAATAGAGGTCAGAGGTAAAAAAATGAAAAAACAAGCTTTTAGTTCTGAACAATATTTGAATCTACAGCGCGACCACATTTTGGAGCGCATTAACCAATTTGACGGCAAGCTCTACTTGGAGTTTGGTGGCAAAATGTTAGAAGATTTCCACGCTGCTCGTGTCCTTCCTGGTTATGAGCCTGACAACAAAATCAAGCTCTTGCAAGAGTTGAAAGAGCAAGTTGAGGTGGTGATTGCCATTAATGCGAGTAACATCGAACATTCTAAGGCACGTGGTGACTTGGGCATTTCTTATGACCAAGAAGTTCTTCGTTTGATTGATAAATTCAATGAATTAGGGATTTTTGTTGGCTCCGTTGTCATCACACAGTACGCTGGCCAACCTGCTGCAGATGCCTTCCGCAATCAACTTGATAAAAACGGGATTGATTCTTATCTTCATTATCCAATCAAAGGATATCCGACAGATATGGATCACATCATTTCACCTGAAGGTATGGGGAAAAACGACTACATCAAAACCAGTCGCAACTTGATTGTCGTAACCGCTCCTGGACCTGGTTCTGGAAAATTGGCAACTTGTATGTCAAATATGTACCACGACCAAATCAATGGTATCAAGTCTGGCTACGCTAAGTTTGAAACCTTCCCAGTATGGAATCTTCCCCTTCATCACCCAGTCAATTTGACCTACGAGGCTGCCACAGCTGACCTTGATGATGTCAACATGATTGACCCCTTCCATCTCCAAACCTACGGAGAAACCACTGTCAACTACAACCGTGATATCGAGATTTTCCCAGTGCTCAAGCGCATGTTAGAACGTATCCTCGGTGAATCTCCATACGCTTCTCCGACAGATATGGGTGTCAACATGGTTGGTTTCGCTATTACAGATGATGAAGCTGCTGTCGAAGCTTCTAAACAAGAAATCATCCGCCGTTACTATCAAACTGTTCTTGATTTTAAGGCCGAAAAAGTTGGCGAAGCAGCTGTCAAGAAAATCGAGTTGCTTATGAACGACCTCGGTATCACACCTGCAGACCGTAAGGTTGCTGTTGCTGCACGCCAAAAAGCAGAAGAAACTGGCGGACCGGCTCTAGCCCTTGAATTGCCAAACGGAGAAATTGTCACTGGTAAGAACTCAGAACTCTTTGGTCCTACAGCCGCTGCCTTGATCAACGCCATCAAGAAATCAGCTGACATTGCCAAGGAAGTAAAACTAATCGAGCCTGAAGTTGTTAAGCCAATCCAAGGTCTTAAAATCAATCATCTCGGTAGCCGCAATCCACGCCTTCATTCAAATGAAATTCTGATTGCACTTGCTATCACAGCTACAGAAAATCCTGATGCTGCTCGTGCTATGGAAGAACTTGGCAACCTCAAAGGAAGCGAAGCCCACTCAACCATCATCTTGACTGATGAAGACAAGAATGTCCTTCGTAAACTGGGTATCAATGTAACCTTTGACCCTTACTACCAATACGACCGCTTGTATCGTAAATAAAGATTTCAACCTCTCCACTCTCGGAGAGGTTTTCTCTCTGTCTCAGGAGCCAGCTTTGTGTTATAATGAAAGAAGAAAACTGAAAGGATTTACCATGTCAAAAGAAGTTATTGTTGAAAGTTTTGAACTTGACCACACCATTGTTAAAGCACCCTATGTTCGCTTGATTGGGGAAGAAACAGGGCCAAAGGGAGACATCATCTCCAATTATGATATTCGTTTAGTGCAACCCAATGAAGACTCGATCCCTACTGCCGGCCTTCACACTATCGAGCACCTCTTAGCCAAACTCATCCGTACTCGCATTGACGGTATGATTGACTGTTCACCATTTGGTTGCCGCACAGGTTTCCACATGATTATGTGGGGGCGTCACACCAGTGCTGAAATCGCAGCTGTTATCAAGGATTCGCTCAAGGAAATCGCTGAAACTACTACTTGGGAAGACGTCCCTGGAACAACCATCGAATCTTGCGGAAACTACAAGGATCACAGCCTCTTCTCTGCTAAAGAATGGGCTAAACTCATTCTAGAACAAGGGATTTCAGATGATGCATTTGAGCGTCATGTCATCTAAACACAAAAAAGGAACCAGTTTTTCAGGAGTCCACTGAAAAAGTAAGCCTCTTACTTTTAATAAAATGAAAATCGAGGAATCACTCATAAATTTGAGTGAATTCCTCGGTTATTTTGTATTTATTAAGGTCATAATTCGTTTCATATTGACTACGAAGATGCTTGTGGCTGCCTGTAACTCCATGTTGAAAAGACCTGATGCCCGTGCGACATCAAAGCCATGTCTCTGTTTTAGTTCGGCATTCTTCGCTTCGATTTTATAGCGATGTCTGGCCATTTCTTTGAAATAAGGTGTTTCCTGAAATTTCTTCTGGAAAAGATGATCGTTACTCTTAATGGTTATTGAATAAGCTTTAGACTTTGCCCCCTCCTGATAACACCCTTCCTTGGAAAGGCAATTCTTGCACTTCTCAATGTCAAAGTAATGAGTGACAACTTGATTCTTATTTTGATATTTTTTCCCTGTCCTTGCTTTGCGAACAGCCATGTGTCCTTCTGGACAGACAAATAGCCCTGCATCTTTATTAAATTCAAACGCATCCTCTTCTTTACGGTAACCTTTTGAAACTGAAGGGTTCAGTTTTGAAACCAAATGAATCTTTTCTTTGCGAGCTAGTTGAATGTTGTCCTTTCCCGAATAAGCCGCATCACCAATAATAGTCTCGATGTCCAGACTATTTTCCTTTGTTTTGGCATATAATTCAGGTAAATATTTCCCATCGCTTTGTTCGCCAGAAGTGATCACACAAGCAGTAATAATCCGTTCATCCGTCATAGCGATATGACTTTTATATCCATAGAAAGAGCTGTCGGCTGTCTTATGTCCGAGCCTAGCCTCCTCCTTAACAGAAGCTTCCAAATGTTCTAAGTCGTCCTCGACAGCCTCTTTTAGGTAATTGAACTTTTGAGACACAGCCGGTAGAGCTAAGAGTTCCTCGTGTTTTTCAACCACAGCCATTAACTCCTCTGTATAGGTCAACTCTGCTTCGAGGTTATCTTCTTGAGGTTTCTTTGGAAATTCTATTTTGATATCTTCTGAATGTTGATAAATTGTTTTACGTAAAGCTTTTGAACGCTCTCTAAGGATTTCTTGGGGTTTCTTATGATTATAATGAGATTTGGTGTGAGTGGCATCCACAATGAGGATTTTACTCTTAATCAAGTTATGTTCGAGTGCAATTTGAACAGACTTCTGAATCAATACATCAAGCAGTTTATCATCTTTAATTCTTAGCTTTCTAAATTTTGTCAGAGAGGATGGCTCGATAACAGAATCCTCAGGAGCTAGACCAAGAAAAAATTTAAAGGCCATATCTGACAAGGAACGTCCTACCACATCTACATCTGATAACTTATAAATATCTTTTAACAAGAGATATTTGAACATCATAATCGGTGAATAAGCTTTACGCCCAAAATCGGGACGATAATTCTTTTCTAGTTCATCATAAATAAAGCTAAAATCACAGAGTTCAGTTAGCTGACGTAAAAAGTGGGTTTTAGGAACCACGATATCATACAAACTAGAATAAGGACTGACATCCATAGTTAACTGATTATCAAGCATTATTTTACCTCATCTCTAGTATAACAAAAAAGCCATCAATTTGATGACTTTTTCAGTAGACTCGCCGAAATTGGCTTGCTTTTTTATTCTCAAAATTTTGTCTTAGGCTTTTTCACGAATGACTAAACCACCATCTTCCATATCTGCTTCCAGATGTTTAGCATCAAGGTTATCCAAGTGGAAGTCTGTGACTTTGTCACGGATTTGTTGTTCAACCACGCGACGGAGAGGACGAACACCCATGACTTCATCATAGCCTTCTTCTGTGATATAGTCCTTAGCTGCTTGACTGACTACCAAATCAATGTCTTTCTTAGCCAAGGTTTGGTTGACTTCAGCCAACATTAAATCCACAATCTTAGAAAGATCTTCCTTAGTCAAGTGCGAGAACTCGATAACTGCGTTAAAGCGGTTGAGGAACTCTGGACGGAAGAATGGTTTCAAACGGTCCATCAATTCTGGTTTATCCGCATCTTCTGTCAAGTTGGCTTCATAGCCAAAACCAGCATTTGAGGTCGCGATAATGACAGTGTTCTTGAAGTTTACGGTATTTCCTTGACCATCAGTCAAACGACCATCATCCAAGACTTGGAGGAGAAGGGTAATGACTTGAGGATCAGCCTTTTCAATTTCATCCAAGAGAATGATAGAGTATGGATTGCGACGGACGCGTTCTGTCAAGGTATTGTTGTTGTCATCGTAACCAACATAACCTGCAGTTGTACCAATCAATTTAGATACGGCTGTGCGGTCGCTGTATTCTGACATGTCCAAACGGATGATAGCATCTTTCGTTCCGAACATATCAAGAGCCAATTGTTTAGCCAACTCAGTCTTACCAACACCAGTAGGACCTACAAAGAGGAAGCTACCGATTGGACGGTTACCTTCATCAAAACCAGCACGGTTACGACGGATAGCTTTTGCTACTGCTTCAACGGCCTTATCTTGACCAATAACTTTCGTCTGCAAACGATGACCCATATCTTTCAAACGTTCGATGTCCGTAGCCCCCATTTGAGATACTGGAATACCGGTCATTCGTTCTACAGACTCAGCCACATCGTTGACACTTGCAGTCACTTTCATATCTTCTGTGTGGTTTTCGATTTTCTTTTCCAATTCTGCGATGCGTGTTTTATAGTTTAGAGCTGCTTCAAAATCTTCTGCCTCAACTGCTTTTTCTTGTTTGTCTTTTTCTGCCTCAATTTCACGTTCAACAGCATGAACATCTGTTACTGGATGCTGAGCTGCTAAGTGAGCTGCCGTTACATCGACAAGGTCAATAGCCTTATCTGGCAAGCTGCGTTGAGGAATGTATTGGATCGAATAATCCACTGCTGCTTTCAAGACTTCATCAGGCAAGATAACATTGTGGTGTTGTTGATAGAGGTCACGAATTCCTTGAAGGATTTTAAAAGTATCCTCTGCTGAAGGAGCATTGACCTTCACTTCGTTGAAACGACGAGCAAGAGCTGCATTCTTCAAGATGGTGTTACGGTATTCGTCTTGAGTTGTTGCCCCAATCACTGTCAATTCTCCACGAGAGAGGGCTGGCTTGAGAATGTCCGCAAGCCCTTTAGAACCACTATCTCCACCAGCGCTACCAGCACCGAGAATTTGGTGAATTTCATCAAAGAAGAGGATAATATTCCCTGCTTCTTTCACTTCATTGACTAGGTTTTGGACATTTTCTTCAAAGCTACCACGGTATTGAGTTCCAGCCTCAAGACCAGAGATATCAATGGAAATAATTTCTTTGTTCTTAATGGCAGCTGGAACATCACCGTTCACAATCGCCTGTGCTAGACCTTCGACAACGGCTGTCTTACCAACACCTGCGTCTCCAACCAAAACAGGATTGTTCTTAGTACGGCGTGAGAGGATTTCAGATGTCTCTTGAATTTCCTTGTTTCGTCCGATGACTGGATCCAGTTTGCCCTCACGCGCTTCTGCTGTCAAGTTTCGACCCAGTTTAGCAAGGACACCGTCTTGTTTCATACCTGAAGCCTGTTGTGGCATTTGTCCATCAGTTTCTGCATTTCCTGGCAATTGACCAGTTGCACGATAGTGAGCAAATTCGTCAGGTGTCACTTCACGGCCATTAATCAAGTAGCGACGATTTTCAGAACTGTATCCTCGCATACCACCCATCAATTGGTTAAATAAATCATCCATGTTGTTAAAATTATTAAAGTTGTTATTCATATTCTTTACCTCTTTTTGTTATTTATTATTACTGATATTGACTATCTTTGACCTTTGTTTTAAAAAATTTAGACTAGCTAAATCGCTACTCTAGGTACTATTTCTGGTTTTTCTTTTTCAAGCAGGAGTAGACTATCTTTACTTCTAAAGATTTCTAGATTAAACATAGACCCCACCTCTTTCTACTTTACTTTAAATAAGTGTTCACGTAAGGCTTTTATTTACCTTACGTTCATAATATACTACATTGGTCAGAAAAGGTCAAGAGATTTGACTTTAATTGACCAATATTTTTTATACTCTTCGAAAATCTCTTCAAACCACGTCAGCTCTATCTGCAACCTCAAAACAGTGTTTTGAGCAACCTGCGGCTAGCTTCCTAGTTTGCTCGTTGATTTTCATTGAATATAAGTGTTCTAGTAAGGCTTTCATTTACCTTACGTTCATAATATACTACATTAGTCAAAAAAGGTCAAGGAATTTGACTTTAATTGACCAATATTTTTTAAAACGCAAAAACACCCTGAAACTGAACATCAGGGTGCCATTCTTACATCAAATATAAAATTGCTAGGGTCAGGAGACTTGCTAGAAGCCCAACTCCCCAAAAGAAGAAGTCAACCTTCCACTCGCTCCAAGGATTTCCTTTACCAGACAATCCCCCAAGCTCAAAATGGTGATGGACAGGGGTCATACGGAAAATACGTTTACCACCTGTCAGTTTGAAATAACTGACTTGCATCATGACCGAAGTTGTTTCAAAGACATAAACAATTCCAATAATCAAGAGAGTCCATTCTTGGTGGAGGGCCATAGAGATAGCTGCCAGCATTCCACCTAAAGCCAAACTCCCCACATCCCCCATAAAGACCTTGGCAGGCTTATGGTTAAAGACGAAGAAGCCGAGCAAACCACCAATCATGGCAAAAATCACTAGAAGAATATCCATCTGACCTTGCACATAGGCAATAACTCCATAAGCTGACAAGCTAATCGCCACTGAAATACTAGCCAGACCGTCAATTCCGTCTGTCAAGTTGACTGCGTTTGAAAAACCAACTAGCCAGAAAAGAGCGAAGAAAATATAGAAAATCCCCAGATGCACTTGGTAACCAAAGACTGAAAGCATATCTCCACCGCGCTCATAGAAAAGGTAGAAGATAACTCCACCTAGAAGCTGAAGAGCCAATTTTTGCTTAGGATTTAGCCCCTCATTGATTTTACGAAAGACCTTGAGAAAGTCATCTAAAAATCCGACCAAGCCATACAAGACCAAGATAAACAAAATCATTCCCACATTATTGCTGAATTGGCTACTAAATAGGGCAAAAAAGAAAGCAACCAAAACAGAAGCAATTAAGAAAACCAAACCTCCCATTGTAGGAGTCCCAGCTTTTGCCTGATGCTGTTTGACATCCTCATGCATCTGCTGGCCTGTAATTTGCGCCTTTCTATAAAATTGGATAAAGGCCGGAATTCCTACTAAAGTTAGTAAAAATGTCACAATTCCAGCACTGATGGAAATAAACATATTAGTCTCCTAAAGTTAATGTAATTTTTTTAATGTTTTTGATAGCTGTATTGGTCCGAACGTCTTGCTTCTGAACAACGGAACCCGAACCTTCAAATTCCAGTTCAATATCCAACCATTTGGCAAAGGTCTCAGCAGTCTCCTTTTTCCAGCCATACATGTCTGGAATTTCTTCTACCTTATCAGATAAAAGGAGAACTTGTTGGTTAGGCGCTAGATTTTTTCCTTCTTCTACAGAAGACTCTTTAATCTTTGTCCCAGTACCCACAACGATTGGTTGCACAATATTTCGGCGTAAGGCTTCCGCCAACTCACCAGGTGAAATATCCTTGATGCTAGGCATTGCATAAGAAGATTCTGTCGTAACTTTATCTAAATTTTTGGCTGGAGATTGAAGATTGAGAGATTCTTTCATAGCTGAAGCCCGCTCCAAGATTGGGGTGGCAAATTCTCCCAACTGGATACCTGAATAATGCTCAGGCTGTTGAACCGTTACATACAAGATAAAATCAGGATTTTCAGCAGGATTCATAGTCACAGCTGAGAAAATATAATTGGTAGAACCAACCAAGTATCCTCCATTTTTCTCATCAGCGATTTGAGCCGTACCGGATTTAACTGCTACATTTTGTCCAGGAACTGTTATAATTGGCTTTCCTGTGTAGTGATTATACATAGTTCCATATAGAGGGTCCGTCCCAACTAAGATCATGTGATTTCGAGTTGTGCTTGCTGCCTCTTTGGAAACAGGATTTCCTACTATTTCTTTTTGTGACTTACGTACAGACTGATTGTTAGTATCATAAATAGCACTTATAAATTTTGGCTCCAGCATAACTCCATCATTAGCAATAGCTGTAAAGGCACGAAGCATTTGTGTTTGTGTCACTGAAATTCCTTGCCCAAATGAGCTTTGAGCAATACTAACAATATTATCAGCTGGAAGTTGACCAGCGTATTCATCTGTCAAGCCAAAGCGAGTTGGAACCCCAAATTTAAAGCGTTTTAGATAATCCAACCAAGTAGCATCTCCCATTTTTTGTTCAAGTAGACTCATTCCAACATTACTGGAGTGAGCGAAACCTTGTAAGAAAGTCATCATCCCACCAGTAGTCAAACCTTCATTAACATCCCAATCTCGAGTCGTCGCATCCGCTATTTTGAATTCACTGCTATTGAAGTATTCTCCACTTGGGAAGGTATTATTATCAATAGAAGAAGCTAACGTCATAACCTTCATGGCTGATCCTGGTTCATAGTTACTTTGATAAAGAATATCACGCCAAACAAAGTCCTCAGTGATTCCTTCTTTAGTATCTGCATTAAAGGTAGGTCGTTGGGTGGTAGCGAGGATTTCACCGGTCTTTGCACTGACCAAGGTCGCGGTCATATACTTACCTTTTACTTTTTCTAGAAAGGCATCCATCTGAGTTTCCATGAAAGATTGTAGCGGACTAGACAATGTTGTATAAACATCCTTGCCATCTACCGTTTGTTGGGAAACTTGTTCTGTTCCAGGGACAATATTACCCAGACGATCTTTTTCATAGGTAATAATACCGTCTTTCCCTGCAAGAATACTGTTCAAGGAACTCTCCATCCCAGAAGTTCCCAGCAAACTCTTGCTACCATCCTCATTTTCATGGAGTTGGGCCAAACCAATAAAACTAGAAGCGAATTGTCCATTTGGATAGCTTCTATTAGGGCTAGTTGTGAAGTCAATTCCTTCAACACTAGCGTCTTTCAAATCCTTTTTAATAGCCATCATATTGGCATAGGTAATTCCATTTCCTTTGGCACCAAAAGAAACTTGAGTCAGATTCGGTTGAGACAATTGTTCTTTAACATAAGCCTCGTCCATATCCAGATACTTATGGAAAACCTCTGCTACCTTATTAAACTGGGCATCTTCTACATAAAGAATTTTACCCGTTGCTGATTTGTATTTTTTATCAATAACAGCATAGACATTATAGGAGGTTGCGTCCTCAGCAATCGGGACTCCATTGCGGTCATAAATAGTCCCACGTTTGGCAGGGACTGTACGAGTTATTTGGTGAACTTTCTTAGCCTCTTTGACTAGATCCGTTCCAAATTTACTACCACTCCCGATAATAACAGCAAAATTGACCAAAAAGACAGCGAAAAGTACGACAGCTAACAAGCTGATGTACTTCCCCACTATTTTACGGTTTTCTGCTGGAGATTTACGGTTTCTAATCGCAAATCGGGTTATTCTTTTTGTCCACTTCATATCTTACTCCGCTGATCGAATATTCTCATTATTCAATTTTAAGTCCTTAGAATTTGCGATTTCTTTCAAGCGTTCTGCCCTCAACAATTCATTTACCTCTTGTTTGGCATCATCCAACTCTGTCTTCTTCTCTTCTATCTGCGCATTGATTTTTGTCAGATCATTTTGTACTTGTAGGAGTCGGGTCTGCATAAAGATAATACTCAGCGCCAAAACGAGAGCTGTAAACGCAATGGAAAGATAAAAAGCCTTCTCCACACGGGAGAATTTTTTTATACGATTCTGCAAGAATTGACTGGTTGTTTCTTTTTTATCTACCATTTTTTCCTCTTACTTGTGAATTTTTCTGGCCACGCGCAACTTGGCTGAGTGCGAGCGGTTATTGGCTTCTAATTCTTCTGCACTTGGCAAGATTGGCTTACGGGATACCAATTCCATCTTGGGCTTGAGATCATCTGGGATGAAGGGCAAACCTTTTGGAACTTCAACCGTTGAAGCTTCCTTGAACAATTGCTTGGTCAAGCGATCTTCTAGCGAATGGAAGGTAATCACTGAGATTCTACCATCCAGAGCCAACATATCCATAGCCTGCTGGATGGACTCATCTGCCGCCCCCAGCTCATCGTTAACTTCAATTCGAATAGCTTGGAAAATCTGCTTGGCAGGGTGACCCTTCTTCTTGAGTTCCTTGGCAGGCTTAGCAGACTTGATAATCTCTGCCAACTCAGTCGTTGTCTCAATTGGCTTGACTTCACGTGCTTGTTCAATCTTACGGGCAATCTGTTTAGAGAATTTATCCTCACCATACTTGAAGAAAATACGAACCAAGTCATGATAGTCATAGTGGTTCACCACTTCATAGGCTGTCAGACTAGCGTCCTGATTCATCCGCATGTCCAGTGGCGCATCCTTTTTATAAGAAAAACCACGCTCACGCTGATCCAGCTGAGGACTAGACACTCCTAAGTCATAACAAATTCCATCAATTTCCTGAACACCAGCTTCGCGCAAACGTGCCTGTAAATGACGGAAGTTATCCTTGATAAAAGTCACCATTCCCTTTTCAATGTAAGGTGCCAAGCGTTTTTGCGCGTTGTCAATGGCATTCTGGTCCTGGTCAAAGGCATAGAGATGGCCTTTTTCACTTAATTTACTTAATAAATATTCGCTATGGCCCGCTCCACCCAAGGTCGCATCAACGTAGATACCGTCAGGCTTTACGTCGAGCATATCAACCGTTTCGTGGAGTAAGACCGTTACATGATGAAATTCTTTTGTCATATCTTATCTATTTTACCACAAATCTGACTAGCTTGCACTAGTCAGACAAATAGGCCACAAACAAGTAAGAATTTCTTTAAGAAATATGTCAAATATGCTTGACATTCACTCTATAGAGGAATATAATATAGTCAAATATATGCGACATAAATCAGAAAGGAGAACAGATGAATCGTGTGAAAGAATTTCGCAAGGAACTAGGCATTTCCCAGCTCGAACTAGCCAAGGATATCGGTGTCTCGAGACAAACCATCAATATGATTGAGAACGACAAGTACAACCCAACTCTGGAACTCTGTCTCAATCTCGCCCGCAGCCTCCAAACTGACCTCAACAGTCTCTTTTGGGAGGATAATTTTTAAAAAAGGAGCAAACTCATGAAAAAAGAAACCTTCACTGAAAAACTAATCAAACGCATTTATGGCATTTCTGGCCCTCTTGACGAACACAAACGGCGCGAAGCTGACCGTATAGGTAACCAAGTCTTTATCTTTCTATTTTATCTGATGATTTTCGGCAATATTATTCCACTCCTTCTGGCCTATAAATATCCTCAACTAGTGGCTCTAGTCTATCCTCCTCTAATTTTAGTGATTGCCCTCATCGCTGCTGGCTATGTCACCTACCAAATGAAAAAAACAGGGATTACAGCTATTGATCCAGATATGCTGAGCGAGAAAGAAAGTAAGCAACTACACTACCCAGGTCTTAAAGCAGGTTTGTTCTTTGGTCTATGGATGTTTTTTATAACTCCTCTTCTCAGTATACTCATAGGTGAAGGTCAGGACTATTTTCATTCTCTCCTCACTATAAGAAATGGTGTATCAAGCATTCTCGGTTCTATTTTCTTCGGAGCGAGCATACAGTTCCTCATCTCCCGTCGCATTGCAAAAACTAAGAAAGATCAAGATGAGGATTAGGAGATGCCTTATGAAAAAAGAACAGAAACAGTTACGTTATCCTAGTCTGAAAGCAGGTTCGATTTATGGAACAGTGATATTTTTTATAATTCCACTCATTGATACCCTAACAAGTGAAAATCCAAATTTTATCACTTCTCTTCTAAATACAAAACATATTTTTAAAACTATACTGGGAGCTTTCTTTTTCGGAGTGATGATACATATTGTCGACTCACTTCGTATTGCAAGAGCTAAAAAAGACCAGGATTAGGAGGTACCTATGAAATCACTACTAACTTTACTGACCTATCATCTTTTGTTCAGTTCTCTGCTCATCTTCATCATCATTTCAGGGAACTTGCCAATCAGCGAGATATTCCTCGGGCTAGTCTTTATTCCAGCCCTTAACAAAGGACTGACTTATCTAAAGATTGACTCCCAAAAAACGCGCATACTCAACTTAGCACTATACTTTATAATTCTATCTTTTCCACAACTGATGCTCATCTCAAGCGATTGGAAATATTATTTACTGCTGACTATCGCTAGCCTTTCTTCTATCACTTATCTTTATTATCTCTATCAATTCGTTAAAGAAGTCAATCAAAAACCGCTCATTTAGGAGGTTACTAACATGAAAAAAGAAGACTTAACCACTCGCCTACTCCGAAATCTCTTTCATATCCAAGGCCCTTTTGATGAATGCCGGCAAGAGATTATCTACAAGGCTTGTGCCCGTTCCATGGTCCAAATCGTTTATTCTTCCTTCTTTCTCTTCTTGTTTTATCTGTTATTTGGACGCTTCATAGAGGTCGTTCGCTATGCCATGCCCTACATTTTCTTTGGTCTGATTTATTTCATTACTTTAAAAACTCAAAGGGCCGTCAAAGAACTCCATCTGGAAAAAGATGACAAGTCAGAAATCATCCTTAAAACCTACAGCAAGAGCCAAATCAAATTCCGAAGCTGGGTTGTGTTTATCGGTCTTCAGATTGGCCTCTTTACCCTACTCATCTTTCATAAAGTCATCGTTCAGCAGATGTCACTTCCAGATTTTGTGAAGTTACTCATGCAATTCGATAAAAGTGTTCCTTTACTGATGTATGGTCTAATTATCGGTAGCATTTTTGGAACCCTGACCTACGGCTTTCTATCCCTACAGGAGGAGAAAACGTCTAAAAATACCAAGCAGAAAGAGAAAAGCAAACAATGACCTCAATCTACGATTTTTTAGTCTTAAACCAAGACAATCAAGAAACCCCATTAGATGCCTATCGTGGTAAGGTTCTCTTGGTTGTCAATACTGCTACTGGATGTGGTTTAACGCCCCAGTATCAAGGACTCCAAGAACTCTATGACCGCTATCAAGATCAAGGTTTTGAGATTTTAGACTTCCCTTGCAATCAGTTTATGGGACAAGCACCAGGCAGCGCAGAGGAAATCAACGCCTTCTGTAGCCTACATTATCAGACCAGCTTCCCACGTTTTGCCAAGATCAAGGTTAACGGTAAGGAAGCAGATCCTCTCTATGTTTGGTTGAAAGAACAAAAATCTGGCCCACTAGGAAAACGAATCGAATGGAATTTCGCTAAGTTTCTCATCGGTCGTGATGGGCAAGTCTTTGAACGCTTCTCTTCAAAAACGGACCCAAAACAAATTGAAGAGGCCATACGAACCCTACTATAATTTCACAATCTCACTATTATTAGTTCTCCTTTAGCCTAAGAATAGTGAGATTTTTTGATTTGCTTTGACTTAAATAGAAAAACACTCCATGATATGAACCATGAAGTGTTGTAAAAATGATACATTCATAGCAGACAAGGCACTACTGACTGCTATTCCTGACTCCTGAGTATGTATAGGTCCTATTTCTAGGACACGCTTTTTCCGTTACCACCCTAAAATAAAAGCTATGCTCCCGCCCATCCTTGGCATTTTCCTTGTTTAAGACAAAGTAGTTTTTCTGATTCATCGCCATGGTTCGTAGGATGTCATCAATCAAGAAAGTCAAGGGTACGTTCATGGCAGAGTATTTTTGAAAATCCTCTTCAAAACGAATATAGTCATCTGAAAAATAATCCATCTGCAGTTTGTTTTCATACAGCTCTTTTCTAGTCATACACTCCCTCCTCCCACAGTCGAATTTCGAGGACATCTGCAACCTCTATCAACCTATATCCCTCGTTTGTCCTAATAGATAGAGTCTGATGTGATAACTCTCTCACCACACCGATGATAGTGATTTTCTGCTTCTTTTCCTTTACCACAAAACTTCCCTTCAGTTGGCCAACATAAAGCTGAGAAAGTAAATGTAGTTTCTCAACTGGGTCCAAATCTATCGAAAAATCAACACGTTTTTTTTCTTCACTAAGCGAACTAGTGTGTTCTGAGAGGTAAAATCCCATCCACTTCTGCATACCTGGATCTTGATAATCTCGCGCAGATTGAAAAGGTAAATAAGAACGATCAATCATTTTAATCCATCTAATCCTCCAGCAGAATGTCCCCCAATCAGCTTGCTTCTAGCAAGACTCCTAGAGGCTTCTTCCAGTGCATTGACTCTTAAAAGGGAAGTGAAACCAAATTGTTCCCGAATGGAGTCAATGGCCGTCTGGAGCCTTTCTTCTTTTTCTAACTTGTCAACATCATCAAAAAGGGAAATCAAACCAAAGGACTCGTCCACAAACCCTGAATAGTTTACTCCGACACTTCTGACCGCCCCAGAAGTATATTTGTTATGAAATAACTTCAAAACATAATCTGTTAAGACAGCGGTATTATTGGTAGCTTCGACCTTCATTTGTGTGTGAATAGATGGCCTGACTTCCTGTTTAGAGAAACCGACATAGATAGAGACAAGGGTTGTTTTCTTGCCAGACCTTCTCAGTCTAATAGCCACCTGCTCCGCCATTTCCCGGAGAATAATTTCAATATCCCGTAACTTCACGTAGTCTCTCGGCAAGATTTGAGAATTTCCCAAACCCTTGGATTTGGCTTTATAGGGCTTATGAACATTGCTCTCATCAATTCCGTTAGCATGAAACCACAAACGTAAGCCAGACTGACCCAGAGCTTTCTTTAGCTGGTCGGGATTGCTGGTTGCCAATTCCTTGATGGAAAAAATCCCCAGAGCATGCAAGCGATTCTCCATCCGCCTGCCAATCCCCCAAAAGTCGGTCATCTTGGGAATGGACCAGACCTTCTCTTCCACATCCTGGTAAGACCAGTTGGCCCTCATGGTCGGAGTGTGCTTGGCCTCATTATCCAGAGCCAACTTGGCCAGTAAAGGATTGGCATTGGACATCCCCACTGTAGAGTAAATCCCTGTCTGCCTCCAAATATCCCTCTGAATACGAGCAGAAAGCATATCCAGCTTGTCTTTGCGAGAGAGACTCTTATCTGGGATGAAATAGTTGAGCGAACTAGTCAGGTCAATAAAGCCCTCATCGATAGAGTAAGGATAAATATCATCTGGACTGCCATAGTTTTGAAAGATTCGCTGGATTTCCATATTGACTGCGATGTACTCATCCATCCTAGGTGGCACAATCAAGGTCACTTGAGCCCAATCTTCGATGCAGCGAACATAGTCTGAGTCGATAGGTAGTCCTTGCTTTCGAGCATTGTAATAGGAAAATTTGCGGGTCTTGATATCAAAGGGCAGATCATAGGCTCGACCAACATTTGACTTGCCAAAAATCTTCTTAAACAGGGGAGAGGAGGCTAGGATAAGACCAGTTGAGTTATCCGCGCGACTCATGACACAAAGCGAGGTTTTCAGCGGATGTAATCCCCTTTTCACGCACTCAACACTGGCATAAAAGGATTTCATATCGACAAAGGCAATGTCACTTTTGGGCTCTCTGGAATAATCAAAGTAGCCCATTGACTAGCCCTCCATCGGTACAAAGTTCCCAACGATAATGCCCACAATCCGAGGATCTTCCTCATAGGAGATGAAAATATCCTTGTATTTAGGATTGATAGAGACCAGACGCAATCCATTCTCCTCACGATAAACCCGTTTGATATAGGTCTGGTTGTTGCAAACCACTGCATAAACCGCCCCGTCATAGTCAAATCCGGTCTCTCGAATCAAAGCCACGGAACCATTTTGGTATTTAGGTTCCATGGAGTCCCCAGACACCCATGACGCAAAATCATGAGCCAACTCCTCATTAAAGTAAACCGTATCAAAATTCTGATCATCGTAGACTGAAGCCCCAATCCCTGCTGACATGCGTTCATAAACACGGTACTCGTAGAGGCGCTCTGGCATCGCTGTTACTTTCTGGGCTTTCTCCTCTTGAGATAGGTTGCGAGCATAGAGAACAACCTTCTCCTGCCCTTGCTTGGAGAGGCTATGGTAGAGACGGACAATCTCGATCTGAGTAAAATATCCTTTGGGTGCCTTTAAAATGTTCTCTAGCTGGGCTACCTTCTCCTTGGACGGTTCCTTGATTCCACGTTCCCAAGCTGAGTAAGCTTGGAAACTAATCCCAAGTTGCTCTGCAATTTCCTTCTGTGTCAGTTTTAACTCTTTCCTCCGAGCCTTTAATTTTTCTGGCTGATACATACTTCACCTCCTATTATGATGCTTTAATGGACATTATCTCCCTTAGAAAGACTAATCGATGCTTGAATCCATATTTTTAAAACTCAACCAATATGGTTTAGTTTTATTATATAAAAAAAGTAGACAAATGTCCACTAGGAAAAGCAGAAACATCGTGAGTTTTATACTCAATGAAAATCAAAGAGCAAACTAGGAAACTAGCCGCAGGTTGCTCAAAATACTGTTTTGAGGTTGTAGATAAGGCTGACGAAGTCAGTCACATATATACGGCAAGGCGACGTTGACGCGGTTTGAATTTGATTTTCGAAGAGTATTAATCAAACTAAAAGGACTTAGCCCTATGCAATACAGAACTAAATCCTTTGAATAAATAATTGATCTAACTTTTAGAATCCCTACAGAAATTCCAGTTTTTCTCTATTTGATACCAGACATTAGTTTTTCAATACGTGGAACGTAGAAGAGTAAGATAATACCGAATACAATCGTAATTCCTCCAACAATTCCATAGTAAGCCACTTCAGTTTCGCTTGTATAAAATTTTACAATTTGAGCATTGATAGCTTGGGCAGCAGCATTACTCAAGAACCAGATAGACATCATTTGTGCTTGGAAGGATTTTGGTGCTAGCTTAGTAGTGACTGATAGACCAATAGGCGAAATCAACATCTCCCCCACAATCACAATAGCCCAACTCATAATCAACCAGAAAGGACTGACCTTAACATCTGTCCCAAAGAGCATCCCTGGTAACATCATCCACAAGAAGGATAAACCTGCTGCTAATAAACCGTAAGCAAATTTCTTAGAAGAGGACGGTTGCTTTTTACCCATTTTCCCCCACAACCACGCAAAAATCGGCACATAAATCATAATGAAAAGTGGATTGATACTTTGGAAAAAGCTAGATGGGAAATGAATTTGATTCCCAAATACATTAAAGTAAAGTCGAGTTTGATCATCCGCAAATAGAGCGAGAACAACAGATCCCTGTTCCTCAATAGACCAGAAGAGTACTCCAGCGATAAATAAAGGAATGTAGGCAAATACTCGGGATCTCTCAGTAGTAGTTATTTTCTGACTAGATAAAATTTTGAAGAAATAGTAGATTGGAATGATTACCGCAATCACTGTAAAGATATTAACAATCATATCCACGTTAAACTGGTGAGTAAAGACTAAACCTATAACCACAAGAATAACCATGACAAGTATAATCAGCAAGCGTTTAATCAAGGTCTGCTGGTCCTTCTGTGAAAGGGGATCAGTGGGGTAAAGACTTGATTCAGGCAGGTATTTCTTCCCATCTAAAACATACTTCACCAGACCAAAGAACATCCCAACGGCAGCTAATGAGAAACCTAGATGGAAATTGACTTCCTGACCTAGATAACCTACTAGATAAGGGGCAACGAAGGCACCTAAGTTAATACCAAAGACAAAGATACTAAAACCTGCATCCCGTCTATCATCCTCTTTCTCATAAATTCCCCCCACCATATCTGAGATATTGGGTTTTAAAAATCCAGTTCCAAAGATAATCAAGGCAATAGAAAGATAGAGAGCCACTTGTCCAAAAGGTGTTGCCAAAGCAATATGCCCTAGCATAATCAGAATCCCACCGTAAAAGACAGTCTTACGACTTCCTAAAATACGGTCACTGACAAAACCACCGATAACCGAGGACAAAAATACCAGTGAGCCATAAATCGCCATAACCGATGCGGCCGTGGTCTTATCCATCCCCAACCCACCATCTTGCACACTATAGTACATATAGTAAAGTAGGATAGCTCGCATCCCATAGTAAGAAAAGCGTTCCCACATCTCTGTAAAGAAGAGGGTGGACAAGCCCATAGGATGTCCAAAAAATGTTTTCTGTTTTTCCATATATATTCTCCTTGAACGATATAATAATTCATTTTACAGAATTTTCAAATAAATGTCAAACAAATCCTGTTTGTTTTAGAAAATTTTCTGAAAAAATCATACGTCACATACTTAATTCCACCATAAAAATCCATTTCAGACTAACTTCCACTTCTGTCAGGCAAGTGGAAGTTACTTTGAAAAATCACCTTTAAAAATTTGCTCTTGTTTAGTTTAAAAATGTTTCAAACCTTGAAATATACTTATCCTTTACTCTTCAGTAAACAAAAAACATCCCTATGCCAAACTTGTAATTACTAAAATACAAGTCAATAAGCATAGAGATGTAAAACTATTACACATTAAAAAATAAAGAATAGAAATTGTGTACGAAATTTCTCAATTAGTTTTCGCTAGTAAATATCATTTCCAACAAACGCCCTCTCAATTCCTTATCCTGATGATGCAAGATATTCATTAACTCATAAGAATTTTTGGCATTGATGAATTGATTTAACAATCTATCTTTTAATTCATATGGAAGAGAAGCAGTCTTTAGTAGTCTAAAAACTTCATCATTTAAAGATAATGTTTTATTATCTTTACATTCAAATCTAGCTGTAGCATTCTTATTTGGCAATTCAATTATAGACACATTCGTTCCTTTAAAATGAATTCTATGTTTTCTATTGCTTGGAACGATACTAGAATCTCCTTGTAATGCCAACTCTACCATTCCCATTTCCCAATCGATTGATAATCTTGTTTTATATCTTTGACCATTTTGATCTTCAATCATTTCAAAAGAATGTTGTTTGCCTGGGAATACATACCAATCTACAACTTCAGGTAACTCAACACCCATATCTATCTCAGAACCAACCAAGGGAATGATTGCACCACTTTTTGCAAACACAGGCATCGTCGAAATGTCTCTATAAACACTTAACTTCACACCACCTGTGTATTTTTTCTCTGAAAAGAAGTCATACCATTCACCTTCAGGGAACCATACATCTACTTTTGCAGATTGGAATGCCAAATCCATCTTTTCTACAATGGGAGCCACCATTAGTTCTGTTCCAAAAAAGTATTGGTTTGGAACATTATAGCTCTCATCATTCTCTGGGTAGAAATAATACATTGGGCTGATTAAAGGGGCACCTTCCTCATGTGTCTTTACATTCATGGTATATAGATATGGAATCATCTGATGTCTCAAACGAAGGTATTTCTTCATAATCTTAGATGTTGTTTCTGAAAAAAACCAAGGTTCTTTACTATTGAAGGGACTTCTAGAACTATGTAATCGAGTAATCGGACTAAAAACACCAAACTGTAGCCATCTAGTTTGTAACTCTTCGTCATAATCCCCCAACATGTGTCCACCGATATCATGACTCCACCAACTATAACCGATATTTGATGCTGTCGCTGTAAAATAAGGTTGAAATCTTAACGAATTCCAACTAATAATGGTGTCCCCTGAAAAACCAACAGGGTAGCGGTGACTACCAGGACCTGCATACCTTGATAAAATCAAGCCACCTTCTACATTTTTACAACTATCCTGATAATGATAATGGTTTAAAAGCCATAGTGGATCCAACATGCCTTGTGTCCCTTGTTGCCAGTCAATCCACCAAAAATCTACTCCCTGCTTTTCTAGTTCATAATGAACATCTTTAAAGTAGGATTCCCTAAAAGAGGGATTAAAAAAATCAAAAATGGCAGGTTCTTCTAATTCTACATTTAACCCCAATCGTTTGGCAACTCGAGGATAAGATTCTTCATAAGCCCGTATACCATCAGCAGGATGTACATTTAAGGAGAGTTTTAACTTCCTATCATGAAGTTCTTGCAATAACTGTTCTGGATTAGGTATTAAGTTTTTATTCCAGCTATATCCTGTCCAGCCACTTCCAAAACGGGCTGGAATTTCAGTTATATGCCAATCCATATCTAACACACCTATAGATAATGGAATGTTCTCTGTTTCAAATCTGTCTATTAAATCCAAGTATTCATCCGACGTATAAGGCCAATATCTACTCCACCAATTGCCTAAAGCATATCTTGGCAACAAGGGTGTTGAACCAGTCAAATGGTAAAAGTCTCTGATTGCTCCTCTATAATCATGCCCATAGGCAAAGAAATACAGGTCAATTTGATTTTCTCTCTCAATATAACCAGACTGTTCATCCCAAATAAATCCTTGAGAATCATCCAGTAAGGCAATACCATTTCGGCTAATAATTCCATCTTCTAATGGGATTGCTCCATCTGCCTTATCCAGAGTCCGAGCTGTTCCTTTTAACGTTTCAATAGATTCACCAAAATACCAGCGACTACCATATACGGCAAAATTTCCTTTTAATTCTATAAATAAATTTTCGGCGTTAAATTCTCCTTTATTAAAGTGCAGATGAAAATAGTCCGTCATAATATCTAGTACGTTTGATGTCTCGATATAATCTAACGAAACTTGGCCAAAATCTCTATTATAGATAAGTTGTGTCGTTCTATCCTCAAAACTTCCAGTTTGAGAGTATTCTAACCTTACTAGCTTGTCTGTTAATACAGAGATTCTATAAAACTCTCCCTTAAAAATTTTCAATTTGTTTCCCTCCTTTTATGGTAGCATAAAAACAGAACGCACCATTTTTGATGCGTTTTTCATTATTCTGAATGCAATGTTCTATATGTTATATCTATGACAAATAATAGTCAATTGAAAAAATGTAGTGGACAAAATATCTTTTAACAAACCAAGAGTTTATTAAAGAGTTATCACTTTTCAACCTTTCTAAGCCTATGTAGTTGTGAAACAAACTACTTTTAAACTATTAACTAAGATAGGATTGATATATAATTTCAAACTCTTACTAGCAATCATACGATATTCAAGCTCGCGTGCTTTTTTCCTTCCTGCTTATTTCTTAGAACTGAAGAAGCTGGATAGATATATAAATTATCCGAATCAATATCGTCATAAGACTCCTAACATTTACGCTTCATTAAGTCATCCCCAGAGCAAGAGCTTCATCTCGCAATGTTTCAACACCACTAACCGTAGATCGCCATCCTTCAATCATATTTGTACTTAGAGCATACCAAACACTCTAAAAAACAGATCAGTTTTCAAAAGCTACTCCCATGATTGTCATCTTTTCTTTATCTATATCTAAGGACATATGCTACTTCCTTTAGTTACATTATACCATGTTTCTCTGTAGCTTTTAAAAATTTTATTTTGTTTGTGATATCTAAATTTTCAGCACATTTAGCCTATTTTATAAACTTCAAACCCAAATATGAAAACGCGTTTTTTTCCTTTTTAACTAATGATGCTGAGTAAAAACTTAACTTCAGGGGAAAATGAAGTAAGACTAGACAAAATTCAAAGAGCAAATTCGAAAACTGATCTCGTACAACTCAAAATACTGATTTTAGACTGAAGATAATGCTAGAATGCTAATTAATGTTTTTGTAATAAAGAGCTGACAACTTATGTTGCTTTTGATCTCTTAAGAGTATAAAAAGAAACAATAAGACAAACTTTCGAGTGATTTGAAACGTTGATAGTATCGTATTGATTAACATTTTGAGGCAACTGGTCTTGTCCGGTTGCAGCCATATTTGCAAGCGACTAAAGTCGCAACAACTGTGTCAATTGCACCAATTTAGTAAGAAAGTACAAAAAGAACACCCCGAAAGGTGATCTTTGTAAGTATAGTAATTCTTTCGAATTAACGTTTACTAAATTGTGATGCTTTACGAGCTTTTTCAAGCATTGTTTAATATAATTTTACATTAAAGTGTTTGAAAATAACTTGATATCAATATTTAGAGTCTGGGACAAAAAGATTTTGATTTTAGGAATTCTTTATTATAAATTTTAAAAATCGATAGATTAGATAAAAAATCGAACAATACAGAATTCTGATTGTCAGATAACTCGTTTGGTTCGCTTTTTATATTTAAGGTTAGACTTTTGTCCCAGACTCTTAAGAAAATTTGAAAAAATTTGGTTGCAACAGGGTAATTTCTTAATACTTTTTATTTCCTATAATAAGCAAGCGAAATCAATCCCTACTACTTCTCTCTTCTTTATAATCCTGTATGTATTCTTCCATTAAACATGTCCTTTTTATTATCATGTTTTCTAATCTCTCAATCATATTTAACAATTCGTTTAGATTGAGTTTCTTGATCTGGCTTGTCCTATTTTTGTATTTTTCCACCTCTTCTTCACAAATAGCTTTACCAGTCAAGATATTAATCGGCATACCGTTTTCAACAAAATTATCAAACATAAAATACTCAATAAATTTCTCAAATGTCTCAAAATGTTCAAGCCAAGTTCGTATCCCGTCTGTGTTATTTTGATAAAGAGTAAATAAGATATCATCCTTATATTGTTCTTTGTTATATTCTCCATCTAAAGCATGTTTTATTTCTAATAGTGTTAAATCCACTCTATCTTCTATATAAGAACCTACCCCACGATTTAAATTATACTTACTATTCCGATATCCTTCACTTTTATTCGGTACAGGCCAAATAAAAGATCCACCAAGTGTTCTGGTATTTTGAACATAATCAATTAAAATGTTTAAAACTTGCTTTCTCTCAACTTTAGATTCGTTAGATTCACTCTTAGATAAATAATTAATTCTAGCTAAGGGATACTTGAGATGCCCATAAGTTTGCCGATAAATACCTTCATTCCCGGAGAAACCAAATTGATCTGAAGTTAGTCTGAATAACTCCTCATCATCTTGTTTCACAACAATTTTATACTCGTCATTGTCTTTTAAGTTTTTCTCATCATCAGTGGTTAGTTTAGCATTTTTAGGAGGAACAAAAGAGAATTTATTTTCATAACAACTTTCACTCTCTCTCTTTTTTAGAAATTCTGTTAAAAAATTATAATAAGGTGTATTGATATCATCTATACAGTCGGGATCAACATATTTGCCACCATTTAACACACTTTTATAATAATCACCAAAACCTTCACACTGATATATAGTCTTTAATTTCTCCATTTTAAAATATCATCCTTACTTAATTTCTAAAATTACGATCCACATTGCAATTATCCCTAAAAATTAAATTACTAGCCCAATTATACATAGTATAGAACATCAATAATTTAGATAAACTTTATAAGAACTAGGAACTAGCTTAAATGAGTTTTCCGTAATAGGTCCATCATAAATTTTAATTTTGCACTGTTTTGATTCAATATTTAAGTCATAAACAAAATATATTTTATATGGAAATCCAGCGCGAGATGCCTCTAATTCATTAGAACTCAGTTCAAAACCATCCGAAAACTTTAGTTTTGATGCTTTCACTTCAATATGGACTTCTTCTCCATTTTCATCCCAAAAACAAATGTCATAACCAAGACCATCACCTTTTGTTTTTGATACATGTTCAGGTAGTTTCAACCCCTTCTCCTCGGCTTCCTTACATAGTAAATCAAAGACGATTTCTTCACCTGCCACACCAGTCCTCTGTTTTGATTTATTTTCAAGTTCCCAATCAATTTTACGCCCAGTAAATTTATGTTTCTTAGGTTTGGTTGAACGTCTAGGTCCATCTTCATCAATAAGTACTGTAAAATCCTCTACATTTTCAAATTCTTTGCATTCAGCAGCTGTAAAATCAGGATTAACTGACGTGCGATAGATAGATTCAATAGAATCAATAGAAATAATTAGACGATCTTCCATTAGTGCTACAAAGTCTTCATATGAGATTTCATTCATTCCGTATTGATCCCAAAATGCAACCATGAATTTGTTTTTTTCGTTTTTTCTTACTCGGTGTTTTCCATTCGTAATTTTCAATAAAAGAATCTCCCTGTCTAATTGGAGGTTCTATCTTGAAAGCATGTGAAATTACTGCAATAACATTACCGTCCTCATCTGGTTCGGAAATGCTCTCGACATAACCTCCCCGTAAATTTCCCATTTACGATCTTTAGTAATTTTACCTGGATGGCGGTTTAATA
This sequence comes from Streptococcus sp. Marseille-Q7156, assembly GCF_965119495.1. The sequence goes on from NZ_CBCPLU010000001.1 coordinate 1,559,306, forward strand.
CAACAGCTCCCATCTTTAATTTCCCATATTGATGAATATTCCATCCATAACTAGTTGCATCATCTGCATATTTCAATTGACCATCATCTTCTATTTTCCCATGATCCAAAATAAATGCTTTTTGACCTTCAACAGCTGGTGGTAATAATTCTGAAATAGTATACATATTTTATCTCTTTCTTTTTCAGTCGGAACATTTTTTCGTTCTGATTGAATGATACTAAAAATATTAAACATTGTCAAATCAGAATATTTTTTTGTTCTGATTGAAATTTTTAAATGCAGTTCAGGTTATTTTTAATCATTTGAGAATTTTTAATGCCTCTTTATATTTTTCTTTGTTACGATATAACTATGAAAAATATTAAAGAAAACAATATCCGCAAGACATTATGTCATATTGAGCGCCATTGCAAAAATATAGAAAATAATCATGAAAGTGGATACAGTAAAACTGAGTTATTTCACTTAAAATCTAGCATTGAAACACTAAGTCGAATTTTGAACAATCATGACCACCCGTCAAACGGGTGGTTTGTACCAGGGCTATAAGCCCAAATTACCAGCCAGCGCCTAAAGACGCTGGCTTTCACTTTGTTCAAGCCTTATTGCTCTTGACTCGTCACTTGCCTCTCAAAGAGGCTTTAGTATTACTTACCACTATCCCTAAAGGGATCCTCATATTCTTTTACACTTAATTTATCTAGTGCTATATCATGCTTTACTCGTTCTCAAATTTTCATACTCGTGAAGAAATCATCCACTGGATAATTTCTTTAATCTTGTATATATTTCTTAATCGTGGCTTCATTGAGTCCCACCGTACTTACATAATAACCTTACGCCCAGAAATGCCGATTCCCAAACTTGTACTTGAGGTTGGAGTGTTTGTCAAACATCATGAGTGCACTTTTTCCTTTTGAATAACCCATGAAACTCGAAACACTTGTCCTTGGTGGAATACTTACTAACATGTGTACATGGTCTGGCATTAAGTGACCCTCGATAATTTCAACTCCTTTATAACTACACAAGCGATGAAATATTTCGCCTAAACTACTTCGATATTGATTATAGATAACTTTTCGTCTATACTTAGGGGTGAACACAATGTGATACTTACAGTGCCACTTTGTGTGCGATAAACTATGAGCCTTTTGTGCCATATTTTTCTCCTTTCGCTTTACAATTGGCTTGAATACCTTTATTGTATCGCGTTCGGAGTTTTTTTGGTATAACCTTCGACGCGCACCCGCATAGCGGGTGGTTTTTTTGTCTCGCACCTAACGGAGCGAGACGAACTAATAGTCACATAAACAAAAAAAAGACATCCAAGAGATAATTCTTGAATGTCTGTAAACGTTGATATAATCGTATTGATTAACGTTTTGAGAATTGTGATGCTTTACGAGCTTTCTTAAGACCTGGTTTCTTACGTTCAACTTTACGTGAGTCACGTGTAAGAAGTCCTGCGCGTTTCAATGAATCGCGGAAGTCTGGGTCTACTTGAAGAAGGGCACGAGCGATACCGTGACGGATAGCTCCTGATTGACCAGCGTATCCACCACCTACAACGTTAACGAAAACGTCGTATGAACCTGTAGTTGAAGTAACTGCGAATGGTTGGTTGATTACAAGACGAAGGTCAGCGTGTGGGATGTACTCTTCAACATCTTTTTTGTTAACAGTGATTTTACCAGTTCCTGGAACAAGGCGAACGCGTGCAACAGCGTTTTTACGACGTCCAGTACCTGCATATTGTGCTTGTGACATACTTTATTGTTCCTTTCCTTAGATAAGTCCTGAAATATCAAGAACTTCTGGTTGTTGTGCAGCGTGAGTGTGCTCAGCTCCAACAAATACTTTCAACTTCATACCTTGAGCGCGTCCAAGAGTATTGTGTGGAAGCATACCTTTAACTGATTTCTCGATCAAACGTACTGCATTTTTAGAACGAAGTTCACCTGCAGAGATTTGTTTCAATCCACCTGGATGGTTTGAGTGAGTGTAGTAGATTTTATCAGTTGCTTTTTTACCAGTCAATTTAACTTTTTCAGCATTGATAACAATCACAAAGTCACCTGTATCAGTGTGTGGTGTAAATGTTGGTTTGTTTTTTCCGCGAAGTACGCTAGCAACTACTGCAGAAAGACGTCCAAGTGGTACATCAGTTGCGTCAACTACGTACCATTTACGTTCAACTTGGCCTGGTTTAGCCATAAATGTTGTTTTGTTCATGATTTCTCCTATATATAGTTCGATTTTTGTTTACGATGATGGGTGTTCCTTCCCATCGAAAAGTATTTGGAAGGTTCCGGGGCCTTTCAAATGGGGTAAACAATACCGCCTACTATAATACCAAATTTCACCCCTAAAAGTCAATAGATATGAAAAATATTTTTCTAAATTCCACTCTTTTTATCTCTAAAAAACCTCGCTTTCGCGAGGCTCTTCTATTTATAAGATAAGGCACGTTTAAAGGTTTTCCAAATCCCTAAATCATCCGTTTGAAGGACTAGGCTGGCATACATGCGTCCGATAAAGACTGTTGCCGTTACTGCAAAAGCAATCGTAATAGCAAGTGAAATCCAAGCTTCTACCCCATTTGCATAGCCATTAATGGTTCTAAATGGCATAAAGAAGGTCGAAATAAAAGGAATATAAGAACCAATCTTCAAGATGAGATTGTCACCAGCTGCACCTAGAGCTGTCACTCCAAAAAAACCACCCATAATCAAAATCATCAAAGGCGACAGGGCTTTCCCTGAGTCCTCAGGACGAGAAACCATAGAACCTAGGAAGGCTGCTAAAACAACGTACATAAAGAGGCTAACCAAGACAAACAATAAGGTGTTGAGCGAGAAAGCCTCTCCTATATGGTTTAAAATACCAGATTGTGCCAAGATTGGTAGGTCTTTAAAGAGAAGAATGGCAGCAAGTCCACCCACGACGTAAATGCCAATATGGGTCAAAATCACAAGAAGCAGAGCCAGCATGCGAGCGTAGAAATAATGACTAGCTCGGATACTAGAGAAGACAACCTCCATAATTTTGGTTCCTTTCTCGCTAGCCACTTCCTGAGCAGTGACACTAGCATAGGTAATCAAAATCATATAAAGGAAGAGACCAAGCCCTGCGGCCGCAAAGGTTTGAATCATTTTTTTATTTTCCTTGGCTTCATCAATCTTTTCTGTGAATTGAACTGTCTGCGCTAAGCGTTTTTCCTGCTCTTGAGACAAGGAGGCCGTTGAACGATTAAGCTGATTTTGTAGTTCATTGAGTGTACCTGTAACCTCAAATTTAATTCCATTTTCAAGCGATGTTTCGCCATGATAAACTGCCTTTAGAACACTATCTTCTTGATCAATAGTCAGATAGCCTTTTAATTTTTCATCTTTAATCGCTTCTTTGGCACTTGCTTCGTCTTTATAGTCAAAGTTAACACCATTTACATTCTTCAGTCCTTCTGCTACAGACGGCACTGTTGTCACTACTGCCACTTTATCATTTTTAGCCATTGAAGAGCCTTGTAGATAGCCAATTCCCCCAGATAGACCGATAAACAAGAATGGTGAAATCACCATAAAGAAGAAACTCCACGATTTGACATGTCGAAGATAGGTTTCCTTCATTACAACCCACATATTTCTCATACTTCCACCCCTGATTCTAGTTTAAAGATTTCATCGATTGTCGGCGCTTGCTGGTCAAAGGTTGCGATATATTGCCCCTGAGTCAAGATTGGGAAAAGTTCCCTTCCAGCGCTCTCATCCTCTAAGATCAATTTCCAACTGCCTTGTTTGGTCAAACTCACCTGTTTGACATGAGGAAGTTTTTCCAATTCTTCCTTGCTTCGTTCACTTGAAACAAAGAGACGCGTTTTCCCGTATTGATTGCGAACATCCTGAACTGGTCCATGCAAGACCACACGACCATCTCGAATCATCAGAATATCATCACAAAGCTCCTCGACGTTGGTCATAACATGGTCAGAAAAGATAATGGTTGCCCCACGTTCTTTTTCTTGAAAAATGACTTGCTTGAGCAATTCTGTATTGACTGGGTCCAATCCACTGAAAGGCTCATCCAAGATAATCAAGTCTGGTTCATGAATAAGAGTAATGATGAGCTGAATTTTCTGCTGATTTCCTTTTGACAGACTCTTAATTTTATCTGTCAGCTTCCCTTTCACTTCCAACCTCTTCATCCATTGAGGGAGTTTTTCCTTGACCTCCTTGGCATCCATGCCTTTTAGAGTCGCCAAGTAGCGAACTTGTTCAAGAACTGTCAATTTAGGCATGAGACTGCGTTCTTCAGGAAGATAGCCAATCCGAGCGTAGGTCTCCTGACGAATATCCTGACCATCTAGACTGATTTCTCCTTGGTATTCTAAAAACTTCAAAATACTGTGGAAAATCGTTGTTTTCCCAGCACCGTTTTTCCCGACTAATCCCAAAATACGACCTGGTCGCGCTTGAAAGTCAATACCAAACAAAACTTGCTTGGATCCAAAACTTTTCTCTAGATTTCTTACTTCTAGCATCTTTCACCTCCGAAATGTCTTTCACTCATTATACTCCTTTTTGATAGCCTTTACAATGTTTTTTGTCCATTTTCAGAAGACTATTGCTGTGTAAAATACGGTCTGGAGCACTTTTAGTGATAAATCCATTATACAGTAGCAAACTCAATTTATCACCTCTGCTCCTCAACTGTCCATTTTTAATCCTGAATTGTTATTTGAGCAACCCCTTTATTCCAAATAGCTTTTCCCTAAAAATCATTACATCATATGTTATCATTTGTCAAAAATAAAAATCCTATCTATTTACTTTGACATAAAACATCATCAAATAGCAACTATTATCAATTAAAACATTACTTAACAACTATCTTCCTCTATATGACTACCATCTTTGAAGAATTACCTATCTCTATATGAATAGTCATTCCTAAACCTAAAAATTTTTTGAAATTGAGTTGGCCTAAACCTCTCATTACCTCATGAAATTCCATGAAATTTAGGATTTAGATTCACTACTCAATTTACCTGTATCAAAAATCTCCTAGCAGATTTTTCTGCTAGGAGATTTTCTTACGAGAGATACTTGTTTAAACTCTAAAAATCAGATTCATTATCTAATAATCAAACAATCTACTAATTAAGCTTCTTCGTCTTCTTTACGACGACGGCCTGCAAGACCGAGACCAAGTAATGCACTTGCAGCTGCTGCTACCATAGCTACAGTAGAATCTACTGTACCTGTATTTGGCAATTCTTTAGCCGCTTTACGCGCATTTGCTTGTGCTGATACTGTTTGGCTAGCATTAGCTGCTGCTTGAGTAGTAGCTGGAGCTACAACTGCTGTTTGCACAGATTGGTTGTTAGCTGGAACTACAGCTGGTGTTTGAGCAGATTGATCGTTAGCTGTATTTGCATGATCCGTTGATGGAGCAACTTTCGCCATGAAGTCTTCGATACGTTTAACCATTGCATCCACTTCTGCTTGAGTTGCGTCTGCATTGGCAAATACTTTCTTAGCATCTGCTGATAATACATTCGCTTCTTTTGCAGTTTCTGCATCAAGCTTAGCTGATTCTTTAAGGAGCAATTCATCTAATTGATGGATAGCACCTTCTAACTTAGCTTTATTAACTTTGGCTTCAGTGTTATTAGCTCCGTTATTTGCTCCATTTCCTTCATTTCCATGATTTTGTGAAACAATCACTTCAACAGGTACGTTAATTTCTTCTACGCTTCCATCTGCTAATTTAACTGTTACTTTAGCCATCACTGTACCTAATGCTGATGTTGTAGGTTTTTCAACCTTAACAATTTCTACACCGCTTGGTAAGTTTAGTTTTGATAAAACATCTTTATCTGTTAAAGATTCACCTTGCTTAACAGTTACAGAACCATTTACAAACAATTTTGATAAATCATATTCTTCTTGCTCACGAATAACTGCTGAAATACGGTAAACAAAGTTACGAATCGCTTGGTCTACATCTGCTTCTGTTGCTGCTTTTTGAATCGCTTCAATTGCTTCCTTAGCTTTGTTGACTACTTGTGCTTTTGCCGCTGCTTTTTCTGCTTCTGTTAAATCAGTTGCATTCTCAAGTTCAGCTAATTTCTTAGCTAGTTCAGCTTCTACTTCTGCTTTGGCTTTAGCCTTGTAATCTGTTGTTGCTGGTGCTACTTTAGCGATTTCTGCTTTTCCTGCTTCTTTCGCTACTTCTACATCTGCTTCTGTTGCAGCTTTTTCTATTGCTTCGATTGCTTTCTTAGCTTCAGCTGCTACTTGTGCTTTTGCTGCTGCTTTTGCTGCTTCTGAAAGTTTGTCGTTAGCTTCGATGGCTGCTTCTTTGGCTTTTGCTGCTTTTTCGATTTCCGCTTTCGCTGCTGATTTTCCTACTTCTACCGCTGCTGCTGGTGTTACTTTAGCGATTTCTGCTTTTCCTTCAGCCTCTTTTGCGTCTACTCCAGCTTGATCAGTTGCTGCATCGATTGCTTTCTTAGCTTCGTCTGCTGCTTTCTTAGCTTCTTCTTTCGCTGCTGATTTTTCTGCATCTGAAAGTTTGTCGTTAGCGTCGATCGCTTTGTCTTTTTCTGCCAATGCTGCATCTACTGCCGCTTTAGCTTTGTCTTTTCCTACTGGGTTGACTGCTTCTACTGCGGCTGTTCCTTCAGTTGATTTAGCGTCTACTCCAGCTTGGTCTGCTGCTGCATCGATTGCTTTCTTAGCTTCGTCTGCTGCTTTCTTAGCTTCTTCTTTCGCTGCTGATTTTTCTGCATCTGAAAGTTTGTCGTTAGCGTCGATCGCTTTGTCTTTTTCTGCCAATGCTGCATCTACTGCCGCTTTAGCTTTGTCTTTTCCTACTGGGTTTACTGCCGCTACTGCATCTGTTCCTTCAGTTGCTTTTGCGTCTACTCCAGCTTGATCAGTTGCTGCATCGATTGCTTTCTTAGCTTCGTCTGCTGCTTTCTTAGCTTCTTCTTTCGCTGCTGATTTTTCTGCATCTGAAAGTTTGTCGTTAGCGTCGATCGCTTTGTCTTTTTCTGCCAATGCTGCATCTACTGCCGCTTTAGCTTTGTCTTTTCCTACTGGGTTGACTGCTTCTACTGCGGCTGTTCCTTCAGTTGATTTAGCGTCTACTCCAGCTTGGTCTGCTGCTGCATCGATTGCTTTCTTAGCTTCGTCTGCTGCTTTCTTAGCTTCTTCTTTCGCTGCTGATTTTTCTGCATCTGAAAGTTTGTCGTTAGCGTCGATCGCTTTGTCTTTTTCTGCCAATGCTGCATCTACTGCCGCTTTAGCTTTGTCTTTTCCTACTGGGTTTACTGCCGCTACTGCATCTGTTCCTTCAGTTGCTTTTGCGTCTACTCCAGCTTGATCAGTTGCTGCATCGATTGCTTTCTTAGCTTCGTCTGCTGCTTTCTTAGCTTCTTCTTTCGCTGCTGATTTTTCTGCATCTGAAAGTTTGTCGTTAGCGTCGATCGCTTTGTCTTTTTCTGCCAATGCTGCATCTACTGCCGCTTTAGCTTTGTCTTTTCCTACTGGGTTGACTGCTTCTACTGCGGCTGTTCCTTCAGTTGATTTAGCGTCTACTCCAGCTTGGTCTGCTGCTGCATCGATTGCTTTCTTAGCTTCGTCTGCTGCTTTCTTAGCTTCTTCTTTCGCTGCTGATTTTTCTGCATCTGAAAGTTTGTCGTTAGCGTCGATCGCTTTGTCTTTTTCTGCCAATGCTGCATCTACTGCCGCTTTTGCTGCTGGTTTTGCTTTTGCTGCTGGATCTACATCTGCTACTTTTGTAGTTCCTTTGTCTTCTGCTGCCGCTACTGCATCATCTGTTTTCGCTTTGTCAACATTTGCTTTTGCTGCATCTGCTAATTTACGTGCTTCTGCTTTGGCTGCTGCTTTTTCTTCAGTAGTTAACTCAGGACGTTTCTCAATTTCTGCAACTTTTGCAGTATAAGCATCTTCAATCGCTTGTTTTGCGGCTGGTTTTACTTCTGCTTTTGGCACTACAGGGGTAATTTTTCCTACTCCTGCTTCTTTAGCTGCTGCTACATTCGCATTAGAATCTGCTTTATCGATGGCTTCTTTGGCTGCTTCTGCTTTCGCTCTAGCTTCTTCTTTAGCAGCTTCTTTTTCTTCTGTTGTTGAATCTGCTTTTGCGTCAATCGCTTTTTCTTGTGCTTTTAATGCGGCTTCTACGGCCTTTTTAGCTGTGTCTTTTTCTACAGCTGCTGGATCTACTGCTTCGACTTTTCCTGTTCCAGATTCTTTTGCTGTTTCTACTGCATCGTCTGTCTTCGCTTTATCAACATTTGCTCTGGCTGCATCTGCCAATTTACGTGCTTCTGCTTTGGCTGCTTCTTTTTCTTCTGTTGTTAACTCAGGACGTTTCTCAATTTCTGCAACTTTTGCAGTATAAGCATCTTCAATCGCTTGTTTTGCGGCTGGTTTTACTTCTGCTTTTGGCACTACAGGGGTAATTTTTCCTACTCCTGCTTCTTTAGCTGCTGCTACATTCGCATTAGAATCTGCTTTATCGATGGCTTCTTTGGCTGCTTCTGCTTTCGCTCTAGCTTCTTCTTTAGCAGCTTCTTTTTCTTCTGTTGTTGAATCTGCTTTTGCGTCAATCGCTTTTTCTTGTGCTTTTAATGCGGCTTCTACGGCCTTTTTAGCTGTGTCTTTTTCTACAGCTGCTGGATCTACTGCTTCGACTTTTCCTGTTCCAGATTCTTTTGCTGTTTCTACTGCATCGTCTGTCTTCGCTTTATCAACATTTGCTCTGGCTGCATCTGCCAATTTACGTGCTTCTGCTTTGGCTGCTTCTTTTTCTTCTGTTGTTAACTCAGGACGTTTCTCAATTTCTGCAACTTTTGCAGTATAAGCATCTTCAATCGCTTGTTTTGCGGCTGGTTTTACTTCTGCTTTTGGCACTACAGGGGTAATTTTTCCTACTCCTGCTTCTTTAGCTGCTGCTACATTCGCATTAGAATCTGCTTTATCGATGGCTTCTTTGGCTGCTTCTGCTTTCGCTCTAGCTTCTTCTTTAGCAGCTTCTTTTTCTTCTGTTGTTGAATCTGCTTTTGCGTCAATCGCTTTTTCTTGTGCTTTTAATGCGGCTTCTACGGCCTTTTTAGCTGTGTCTTTTTCTACAGCTGCTGGATCTACTGCTTCGACTTTTCCTGTTCCAGATTCTTTTGCTGTTTCTACTGCATCGTCTGTCTTCGCTTTATCAACATTTGCTCTGGCTGCATCTGCCAATTTACGTGCTTCTGCTTTGGCTGCTTCTTTTTCTTCTGTTGTTAACTCAGGACGTTTCTCAATTTCTGCAACTTTTGCAGTATAAGCATCTTCAATCGCTTGTTTTGCGGCTGGTTTTACTTCTGCTTTTGGCACTACAGGGGTAATTTTTCCTACTCCTGCTTCTTTAGCTGCTGCTACATTCGCATTAGAATCTGCTTTATCGATGGCTTCTTTGGCTGCTTCTGCTTTCGCTCTAGCTTCTTCTTTAGCAGCTTCTTTTTCTTCTGTTGTTGAATCTGCTTTTGCGTCAATCGCTTTTTCTTGTGCTTTTAATGCGGCTTCTACGGCCTTTTTAGCTGTGTCTTTTTCTACAGCTGCTGGATCTACTGCTTCGACTTTTCCTGTTCCAGATTCTTTTGCTGTTTCTACTGCATCGTCTGTCTTCGCTTTATCAACATTTGCTCTGGCTGCATCTGCCAATTTACGTGCTTCTGCTTTGGCTGCTTCTTTTTCTTCTGTTGTTAACTCAGGACGTTTCTCAATTTCTGCAACTTTTGCAGTATAAGCATCTTCAATCGCTTGTTTTGCGGCTGGTTTTACTTCTGCTTTTGGCACTACAGGGGTAATTTTTCCTACTCCTGCTTCTTTAGCTGCTGCTACATTCGCATTAGAATCTGCTTTATCGATGGCTTCTTTGGCTGCTTCTGCTTTCGCTCTAGCTTCTTCTTTAGCAGCTTCTTTTTCTTCTGTTGTTGAATCTGCTTTTGCGTCAATCGCTTTTTCTTGTGCTTTTAATGCGGCTTCTACGGCTTTTTTAGCTGTGTCTTTTTCCACACCCGCTGGACTGTAAGCATCTACTTCATCAACGCCTGAAGCTTTAACTGTATCCACTCTATTGTTTGTTTTTGCCTTATCAACATTTGCTTTAGCTGCATCTGCCAATTTACGTGCTTCTGCTTTCGCAGCTGTTTTTTCTTCTGTTGTTAACTCAGGACGTTTCTCAATCTCTGCAACTTTTGCAGTATAAGCATCTTCAATCGCTTGTCTTGCGGCTGGTTTTACTGCTGCTACCGGCATTATTGGCGTTATTTGATTTACTCCAGCATCTCTTGCCTCATTTGCTTTTGTTTTATCAGTTGCATTATCAATTTTATCTATAGCTTTTTTAGCTTCGTCTTGAGCTGCTTGTTTTGCTATATCTTTTTCTTCTTGCGTAGTAACTGTTGAAGTTTCAATTTCAGATAACTTCTCTTTCAGTTTTTCTGTTACTTGTTGTTTAGCGGCGTCTTTTACTGTTTTCTCTTCATCTACCAATGCTGTTTTTTTAGCTAACACTTCCGTTAAAGCTTCTTTATAATCATCTGTAGATTTAGAATTATCTGAACCTGAGATCAAACTTTGAATTTTTGCTAATTGTTCCTCATATGCCGCCTTACTATCATCTGTTCTCCAGCTTACATCTGACGCTTCAGTTTCTTTTAATTTATTATAAACCCTTGTCAACAAATCTTTTGCAACATCTCTTGTATCTTGAGAAAGAGTGAAGTCAAGTCCTGATATCGGCAGTGAATATTTTATATCCCAAGCTTGATAACTCATACCTGTTCTATTTTCATCTGCTAAACTGACCCTTACTTTATATTTTTCAACACCTTTATCTAATACAATATTTTTACTCGTAAATGTTCCCGATTTACCATTCGGAATATTACTAGCTTCAGCAATTTTCTTCTCAGCTTGTTCTTTACCTATAAACTTGTTACGAGTCTTAGTTTGTCCCTGCACAAAACCATTCGAAGTTTCTGAAATTCTAATTATGTCCTTATTAGTTCCATCACTCGCCTTGGTCACTATTTTATCTTGATCACTATAATTCTTAGACGGATCAAAAGTAGTCTCATAGACCTTTTTTTCAGTGCTTCCAACTATACTGAATACTTCTACTTTATAGTTAGCTTTATATCCTTCAGAATCTCCAGCATAACCTGTCTTAAATTTCACAACAACACTCGATCCATGTTCTTTGGAGTAAGCTTTAAAAGTCTTTTCAATACCATTGAAGCCTACCACATTCTTTGTTATACCACTCCCTTCATTTGAATCTCTGTATTGACTATTGTCTTTTACTAATGCATCTTTGTTTGCTCTAGTTCTACTTTTTGATAACAGTAAGATATATTGGCTTGATCTATCAAAGGCTTGTTCTCTTAGCCAAACTTTATCATCTAATGTTGAATTTATAGTCTCTAGTGGAAAAACCCCGTCTATTGTTTTTCTTGCGATAGCAAAAACCCCTCCATTAACCGATGTCCAACCACCAAATTCGTTAATTTCTGCAACCTTCCCTTCTTTAAGACTTTTCTCTTCTCCTAGCTTATCCATATTTTGTAGCTTGCTATTATTTTCTACCTTACTCGGTAATCCTTGTAACTTTTTAGATAACTCCTCTAAAGTTACATTTTGATTTGGTGTTTCAAAAACTTGATTTGCCGCCTCATCACTTGTAGTATTCGGTGCTGTTGAACTAGTGTCTGCGGCACGTCTTTTTCGTGATTTCGGCTTATTGCTTTCTGTTACTGGAGTAGCAGCTTTCTCTTCAGCTTTCACTGTTGTTTGTTCTTTGTTTTCTACGCTATTTGCTTCTGCAGATGATGCCTCAGTGTTTTTTTCTGCTGATTTTTCTTCTGTTGTTGAAGTAGTAGATGATACTACTGGCGCTGGAGTAGCATCAGCAGGTTTTGAAGTAGTTGTGTCTGCTTGAGCTTTCGAAACAGTAGCTGACTCCACTGATGTTGAGCTTGCATCAGCAGGTGTTGGAGTAGTTGTATCTGCTTGAGCTTTCGAAACAGTAGCTTCACTGCTACCAGAATTTTCATCCAACTGATTATTTGCTGGAGTAGCTGCTAGGGCAGAATCTGTTGCTGTTACGTTTGGTTCTGCTGCATACACTGCACCATTTCCCAAAAACATAAAAAATGCTGCAACCGCTACACTGGCCGCACCAAAACTTACTTTTCTGACAGAGTAACGAGTTACCTTCTCACGACGTGAGCGTTCTACTCGACTCATAGAATAATTATTTTCCATCTATAAAGACTCCTTTATAATTTATTAAACTAGTGAAGACGGTAATGCTAGTTAATATATATATATATATTAACTAAAAGAATCACATATACACTATTCTAATTCTAATTTTATCATTGTTATGCTAATAAATCAAGTATTTTGATTTATTAGACAGAAAAATAAAAATACACTTAGATTTTATTTCATGCCGAAGTTGAAACAGCACATTGAAACTTCTAAAACATTGCTATAAACTTGTTTGAATTCCCCAATAGATTTGTTCGCAGTTTATTTCAATCTACTGTAGTCTTAAACAGTTATAAAAGCGAAATCAAGAAAGTATATAAGAACAGCTTCATTCACACTAACAAGACCTAAGATTTAAAAACAAAAAACGAACAAAATAGAATTCTAACCGTCTAGAAAACTAGTTTTATTCGTTTTTTATGTTTAAGTCTAAACTTTCATTTCAAACTCTAATAACTTAACGCACTTCTGCATTGACTTTTTCTTCGAGCGATGCTTGGATTTTTTCCATGTAGCGTGCTACTTCTTCGTCCGTTAAGCTGTCTTCTGGATTTTGGAAGGTCAAGCTATAAGCCATTGACTTCATACCTAGTCCCAATTTCTCACCTGAGAAGACGTCAAAGAGTTTGATATCTGTCAAACGTTTCACGCCGGCAGCTTGGATAGCATCTACAACTTCTTGGTGAGTCACTTCTGCCTTGAGGAGAAGGGCAACGTCACGGCTGACTGCTGGGAACTTCGTGATTTCCTCAAATGGAGCAGCTGGTTGAAGGGCAGCTTCGATGGCTGAAAGGTTGAGCTCAGCCACATACGTTTCTGGAATATCGTAGGCCTTAGCAGTAACTGGGTGTACTTGACCAAGGAAACCAAGAACTTGGTCACCGAGTGAAATGACTGCTGTACGACCTGGATGAAGGCTAGCGATTTCAGATGTTGCTGTATAAGTTACTTGGAATCCCAAACGAGCAAAGAGGGCTTCAAGGATTCCTTTAGCATAGAAGAAATCAACTGGAACTGCTGCTGTTTGGAAATCTTTTTCAGCAACCAAGCCTGTCAAGGCAAAGGCAAAGCTGTTGATCTCATTTGGAAGTTCTTCTGTTGGATTGCCAGTTTGTTCAAAGACCTTTCCAATCTCATAAAGGGCCAAGTTTTTATTCTTACGAGCCACGTTATAAGCCACTGTATCAAGGATACCAGAAATCATATTTTGACGGAGGACAGAACGGTCCACTGTCATTGGCCACATGAGTTCAGTAAGGTTACTTGGTTGAGCCGTAAACTCAACTGCTTTTTCAGGAGTTGTTAGAGCATAGGTGATGATTTCTGTCAAACCTGCTCCTTCAGCAATCGTACGAACTTGACGGCGGAGTTTTTGTGTAACTGTCAATTCACCAGCTGTACCATCGTCTTTTGGAAGGCTGGTTGGCAAGCGGTCATAACCATAGATACGAGCAATTTCTTCAAAGAGGTCTGCCTCGATAGCGATATCCCAGCGACGACGTGGGACGCTGACTGTAAAGCTGTCTGCATTTCCAGAAAGACCAAAGCCAAGACGACGGAAGACGTCTTCTACATCCGCGTAAGAAAGTTCTGTACCAAGGACACGGTTAACATCAGCAAGAGTTGAATAAACTTCCACATCAGAGGTATCAAGTTCACCCGATGAAACGATGCCTTTACGCACCGTCGCACCTGCAAGTTCTGCAATCATGCTAGCCGCCGCATCAAGGGCTTCGTTAACAGTTGCCACATTGATGCCTTTTTCAAAGCGAGAAGACGATTCTGAACGAAGGTTCAGGCGACCACTGGTCTTGCGGATTGATTTTCCGTTGAAGACTGCAGCTTCAAGGACAACACGACTAGACTTTTCAGAGATTTCTGTTGCTTGACCTCCCATGACACCGGCAAGGGCTACTGGCTTGTCTGCGACAGTGATAACTAAGTCATTCACGTCCAAGTCACGTTCTTCACCATCCAAGGTCATCAATTTTTCACCAGCACGCGCTTCACGCACACGGATGTCAGTCCCTTCAAAGGTATCCAAGTCAAAAGCATGCATAGGTTGACCAAAGTAGAGCAGGATGTAGTTGGTCACGTCCACTACGTTGTTAATAGGACGGATACCTTCATTCATAAGAAGGTTTTGCAACCATTGTGGACTTGGTACGATAGTCACATTGTCCAAGATACGAGCTGCATAGTAAGGCGCCTTGTCTGTCTCAATGCCCACAGAAAGAGCATCTGCTGCAGCTTGGTCAGTTTCTGAAAGAGTAAATTCTTTAAAGTTGACTGCCTTATCGTAGATAGCTGCTACTTCGTGAGCTACCCCACGCATAGAAAGGACATCCGCACGGTTGGGTGTGATAGACAGTTCGATGATTTCATCATCCAAGTCTAGGTAAGAAAAGACTTCCTCACCTGGAACGGCATTTTCTGGCAAGATTTGGATGCCATCTGCGAATTCCTTAGGCACAACTGAGTCAGAAATTCCCAATTCACCAAGGGAACAGATCATTCCAAGTGACTCAAGACCGCGGATTTTCCCTTTTTTGATCTTGTAATTGTCAGCGATGCGAGCTCCTGGAAGAGCCACCATAACCTTGATACCAGCACGCACATTTGGGGCACCACAAACGATTTGACGGGCTTCTTCTTCGCCAACGTTAACCTGACAAACATGGAGGTGAGTTTCTGGCACGTCTTCGCAAGACAAGATCTCACCGACGACAATTTTTGAGAGACCAGCAGCAGGTGATTCGACACCTTCGACCTCGATCCCTGTAGTTGACATTTTTTCAGCCAACTCTTGTGATGGCACATCAATGTCCACCAATTCTTTTAACCATTTATAAGATACAAGCATAATTTAGTTCTCCAGAATGACCGTTGCCACTCTAGTTCTTTTCCTTTCCTATCATTTCAATAGAAGAATCATCTTCTTACCTTAATTTCTTTTTCAGTAACCAATCTGTATCTACTTTTTGACCAACCATAAAATGATGTTGGCTAAATTTTTCAAAACCATATCGATTATAAAACGCTTGAGCTTTTGTATTATGCTCCCAAACACCTAACCAAGCCCAGGAAAAACCATTTTTTTCGGCAAGTTCAAGAGCGAATTCAAACAGTTGCTTACCTAGTCCAAATCCTTGGAATTTTTGTAGCACATAGAGGCGTTGAATTTCAAAAGCATCCTCTAATTCTCTCTCAGTCTGAGCACTTCCCCAGTTGACTTTGAGAAAACCAGCTATCTCCTCTTCATGCATAATGAAGTAGGTTTCGGATTCTGGATTTTCCAACTCAGTTGACAAAACTCTCAGACTATAAGCCTCTTCAAAGTATTCCTGTAACTGCTCTTCCGTATTATCATGCGCAAATGTTTCACGAAAGGTTTGTTTGGCAATTTTGGACAACACCCCAACATCTGCCTTTTCTACTTTTCTAATCATTATTTAAACTGTTCTGAGAAGCGGACATCTCCTTGGTAGAAGCCACGGATATCATTGATTCCGTAACGGAGCATAGCTACACGCTCTTGACCAAGACCAAAGGCAAAGCCAGAGTAAACAGTCGCATCGATACCACTCATTTCAAGGACACGTGGGTGAACCATACCGGCCCCCATAATTTCAATCCAACCTGTTTTCTTACATACGTTACAGCCTTCTCCACCACACTTGAAGCAAGAAACATCCACCTCAACAGATGGCTCTGTGAATGGGAAATAAGATGGACGCAGACGAATCTGACGCTCTTCACCGAACATTTTTTGCACAATCAACTGAAGGGTTCCTTGAAGGTCTGCCATAGAAATGTTCTTCCCAACAACCAAGCCTTCAATTTGGTGGAACTGGTGACTGTGGGTCGCATCGTCTGTGTCACGACGGAAGACACGCCCTGGCGAAATCATCTTCAAAGGACCTTTTGAAAAATCATGGGCATCCATAGCACGCGCCTGTACAGGAGATGTATGAGTACGGAGCAAGATCTCTTCTGTGATATAGAAAGTGTCCTGCATATCACGAGCTGGGTGGCCTTTTGGAAGGTTCATACGTTCAAAGTTATAGTAGTCTTGCTCCACTTCAAAACCATCCACGACTTGGTAACCCATCCCAATGAAAATATCTTCGATTTCTTCACTGGTTTGTGTAAGGACATGACGGTGACCAGTCGCAACTGGACGACCTGGAAGTGTCACATCGATACTCTCGCTAGCCAGTTGAGCCGCGACTTTCTTTTCTTCCAAGAGCTTAGCTGTTTCTTCAAAGGCTGCTGTCAAGACATCGCGCGCTTCATTGACGTGTTTCCCAATGATTGGACGCATCTCAGCAGAGACATCTTTCATCCCTTTGAGAATTTCAGTGAGCGAACCTTTTTTACCAAGGACTGAGACACGCAATTCTTGCATCTCTTTTTCATTTTCAGCAGTAATCTGCTTCAAGCTTGCCAGCGTTTCTTCACGAAGCGCTTTTAATTGTTCTTCAATAGTTGACATAATTCCTCCATCAGTCGCTTATCAGATAAAAAGAAAACCACATGCCAAAAACTCCACTCGGAGCGTTGACACGCGGTACCATCCGTTTTCATCTGACAAGTCAGACCTTCATTTCTAAATCCATGCGCAAGTGAATTCACCCAGCTTTCATATAGAGAGCTTGCAGTCACGGCTCTCCTCCCTGATATACTTCCCTTGAGTTACTAGTCTTGCAGATTTCTATTCAATTACTACATAGTTTATCAGATTTTTAGTTAAAAAACAAGTTAGATTAGACTAATTTCAATACAAAACTCGTTCCTTTTTCTGTTGCTCCATTTTCAACAAATCCAAGCGACTTGAAACACCTCCTAGAAGCATGATTGTAGGTGTAGATTTCCTTGACTCTCAATTCTTTCCATCCTTTTACTCGAGCCAATTCAATCAAAGCACTTAGAATCTTTTTTCCAAGTCCTCGATGTTGGTAAGCTGAATTCCCAATCACAATGGGGAGATTATCCTGAGATAGTGTAACATCCCCAATTGGAAACCATTCTCCCTTCTCCTTGACTTCAATCCAAAAAAGTTCACCATGCTGATCCAAATAGGAATACATGGCTTCCAAAGTTTCTTGACTGTAAGGAAGCTTTACCCCATCTACGAGGTAAACCAAGTTCACATCCTGATACCAAGCAAAAGCTTCCTCACAATGATTGACCTTACAATAAGGAACGAGACGTAGTGCATTATCTATTTGTAAAATCTGTTTCATCAGCTTTCCTTTTCAATAAGAGAGTTGTTGCTTGATTAAAACCATCACACCAGTTATACCATTTTGCTTCATACTCATCTTGAGCTAAGATATGATTTTTTAAATCCAGAACAGAGTAAATCTTTCTTTCCTCACAAGCTTGCGCATAGAGGTGATATAATTCATCACCACCATCTCTATCCCACTCAGCAGAAATCGTATCCCAACCTGCCAATAAAGCCTGATAAGCCCTATGATGCCCATCTGTAATCAACAAGCAATTTCCAAAGGCAAGAATACTAATTGGATCAACATTGTTTAGTTCTACCGACTGATAAAGCATCTGAATATCTTGCAACTTCTTTTCTGATAAGTATAGTTGAGTCGGATGAAGATCTGCTATATTGACTTTCATTTCTTTCTCCTCAAAGGAATTTGATACTCACTTCTGCTTGCCTTTAAATCGCCATTGGAAGCGGAGTTTGTCATAGAAGGGAAACTCGATAAACAGGACTCCCATCCACAAAAGAGACAATAGTTCATACTACTATTACTCTATTTTCATTGCTCTCACAATCGCTAAGGCAGTCAACACAAAAATAAAAAGTGGAATCACTGTGGTTTTTAGGTTTGTAGCACTCGCTAATGCAACGATGAGCATACTAAGAATTCCTGGTACAACAACATTAAACACTCCAAGCACTGACTGTATGGTTCCCATAACTTCCTCTGGAACCATCGAAAATACAAGGTTGAAAATCCGAGGTCCCATCATTCCTACAGCAACTGCGCATAAGAAGACAACTGCCAATAAAAGGAGAAACTGATTGGTCAACCAAGAAAAGAGAATACAGAGATGCATAATTTCTTCAAAGTAAGCAATCATTTTTATGGGAATATTTTTTAAGATACTTCCGCTCAGAAAACTTCCCACAATCGTTCCTGAAAAAATAACCACTGACAAAACTGCAATGGATTGCCCAGTGTCAAAGAAGATAAATGGATGATGGATCAACATCAAGGTCGTTAAAGGGGTAATAATGCTTAAAATCACTTGGTTCATAGCTGCAATGAATATTAATTTTATGATGGCTGGAAAACTTGACAATATCTTCATTGAATGGAGGAAATGCTCTCCAAAAGATTTTGCGGTTAATCTTTTACCAACCTCCATCTGTCCCTCAATATCACTCAAAGAAGTACGAATAAACACCACACCCAACAGTGCAAAAAGAAAGGTCAAAGCATTCAAACCTACAAACATCTGAAGACTGATAACCCCAATCAAAACTCCACCTATAAGGTTGCTGAGAATATTAACTACACCAGCAGTTGCCTGTCTAAACCCCATAGCATCTGTCATATCATCTCCGATAATCCTCACATACAAAGGAGAAATCATAGCACCTGCAAAATAGCTCATGGTATCTGATAAAAGATTGATTCCGCAAATAAGGAGAACCATCCCCATAGAGAAGTTCTTATCCGTTACAAACAGTGTCAATAGAGTATAAAGCAGAAACTTACTTGCCAATATAGCAATATATTTTGCAACACGATTTTTTTGAAAATCGGCAATAACACCTGTAAACAACTGAGAAATCTGTGGCAAAGTCTCCGAAACTGTTATACAAAGAACAGCTAATGAAGCAAATTTATATCCCGATACATACGAAATAAAGGAAATATAAAACAGTGTATCACCAAATGACGAAACCCATTGATTAATCAGCAACATTCGATAACTTTTATTATTCAAAAAAGTATTCATTGGATCGCCTCCTTCTTCAGTTCAAAAGGAAATTGAAATTCTAACAGTGCCCAATATATTCCCAAAGTTCCAATACCAAAATCAAAATACTCGTAATTTCGATTCTCACTTTGAAAAACAAGAAGTTCATCATACTTTCTAAAAGACTTAGTAAGAAGCAACTGAACTATATCATTCTTATCTTTATCTCCAAATACATACGCATAAGTTTGTAACAGACTAGCAATGCCATGGCAATAACATGTTTCCATACTCAGGTGGTGGTTAAGAATCACCACTCTAGCCTCCGAAATTAACTTAGAGTATTTTAGAGGTTCGACCAAACAAAGATATAGAATCAACCCTGATAGTCCATCACACCAAGATAGCTCTAAATTATTGTAACTATTTTTATTTTTCAAAATTTCTTGTGATAATATTTTTGCAATTTCTTCTGTAAAAATACTTATTATGGAATCAAATTTCTTACTATCAAATAAAATTTTATATTCATTCAAAACATATGCTATTCCTGCTTTTCCATGAGCAAAACTATAATCAAACAAGGAATTATATTGTGAAAAATCCTGACCGATTTCCTCTTGAAGTTCAGAAATTGCAGTATGGATAAATTCTTCAAGATAGGCGGTTCCTTCCAACTCATAATACCTCATAAGAGATAGCAAAACACCTGCTTTTCCTAAAACAAAATCCTGTTCGCTAATATCATTATAACCTAACAATATTTCACTTACTAGAGTAGTAGCTTTATTTTTATAAAAAATATCACCTGTTCTTTCAAACAATAATATTAAAGCCCATAAAAATCCTGACGCACCAAAATACAATGAATTTTGATACAGATAACTCTTGCTATCTCTTGTTATTTCTATCTTTTGAACCCATTGCTTAACTAACTTCAGTTCAGAAGACGATAAACATTGAGTAACAAATATTATATAACCAGACAGTCCGTGCTGAAAAGATATCGGGTTAACAAATTCTCCAAATTCATTTGAAGGTAAAAGACGACCTGTGCTATCAATATTTTGGGATAAAATAAAATGTGCTATTTTCTCAGATTCCTTTTTAAAATCATAACAACTAACATTAAAATCCACCTCTGACATATCAATATTCAAAATTTCAATTTCATTAATTTTCTTTATTATATTAGTAGATTCTTTCGCTTCACTTAAATTCAACAGATAAATCAACCAGTAATACACACTCTCTGATATATATTCCATATTTTTAGCGATTCGTAACGCTTGTTTTATTTTATCAATACAACTAATATCGTACAGATTGTCTCCCGGCGAAAAAGCTAATGTTCTACCAACCAAAATAGCAAAACTAGTCATGGCTACAGCAAAATAATCTTGATTAATCGAACTCTCAGATAGGTCATTATCTGGATTTACCATAAAAGGGGTTTTTACATATCGTCGTACATCTTTTATCAGAGATACATTCTCTAAATCTATTAAAAATATAGAACCATCTTCTCTATAAATAAAATTTGTAGGCGATAAGTCTACAATCTTATATCCTAAACTATGAATAGAATTAACAATTGATATTAAATTATCTATTAATTTTAATTTTGTTCTATAAGAAAACCTTTCTTCCCCAATTAAATCAAAATAACTATATCCTTCAATAAAACTTTGAACAACAAAATAGTCTCCATCAACTTCAAACTCATCTATAAAGTTTGCCGTATAAAGCTGAGAATCTAATATCTTCAACATATTAGCTTCATTTTTTATCTCAGCGATAGCAAAATGCTTCCCCTCAACATCGTTGCTGACAAAAGAGCGCACTTGTTTCACAATAACTTTTTCCCCAGTATCTTTCTTTTTAGCTCTATATACATTCCCTCTGTTAGATTTTTTTAATATTATTTCAAATTTATAGTTATTTATTAAATGATTCTCAGGTATTCTCCCTATCTCTCCAAATAACTCCTGTTTCTCTTCTGGAGTAAAAAGATCCTCCTTCCAATCAGGTATCACAGGAAAATTTTTACGAACATCTTCTACCCAATTCCCCTCCTCGTTTTTCAACAAATAAATAATTTTGTGATTTTTTTCGTCATATTCTTGTATTTTTTTAAATGAACCAAATCTATAGTGCAGCGGTGAATGTTTTCCACATTGAAAATCAGACAATATTCTTGGAGAAAAATATATAGCAAGTTTCTCACGTAACGCTAATATTATTTCACGAGCTTGCTTATCATTTGCAGGATAAATTGTCATAAATTTATTGGCTATAGGTGACGTTTCTCGTGGAGAGTTAATCTTTTTTAAACTTTCAATATCCTTAACAACTTTAAATGAACATTCAATTTCGCGTAAAAAAGATGCTACTAGTGTAAAGATACTAACCGCATCTTTCATTTGTGAACTTATGTGAATTTTCCATCCCGAATCTGATAAATTCTTATTATAGCCAAAATAAACCCAGTCAGAAGAAACATACTTAACTTTAGAATCAAATTGTTGTATTGAATTCTCAAGAACATCCATTAATTACTCCTCGTATATAAAGAAAGAGAAGTAGACTAACCCACCTCTCCTATATAATTAAACTATCTTAAACTTTCGTAAATAATCTACAATTGATTAAATACATGAAAGCGCCTATTAAACTTGAACTTCTTAAAAATGAACTGTCAAACTATAAAGAATTATGAAATATTTTATATGCAGACATCAACATTTCAATAAGAAGAGGTTCTAAAAGCATTTAAGACTAACCGACTGTAACCGAGCATGTAAAGTCGCATAATCTTTCAACTTGCGTAGGAAGAGGTGCAACTGGTAACATCTCAAGATTTGACAATGTTTCCATGGTGATTCTCCTAATTTTATTTAGAATTCTTTTTCCGGAAAGGAAAATTCTATAAAGCCTTTATAAATATAGTTAAAGAGTTTTTTAGATAAATCTCACAAGCAAAACTTCAACATCCAGATAAATGAAGTCTCAATACACTAATACAACACTTAAGGACTAAATCCTCCATCAGAATCTGATTTATTTTTGAAAGTAAAACTCAATTCTGTTTATGAAGCGATATGTTGGATATCTTTAAAGTGAAATTCCATATGCTGGTCCTGGATCAACTCCTCTAGTTGTTACAGATAAAGAGCCACTTAACACATTAAATAGAAATAGAAGCAATAAAGCAATTAATATACATAGCTTGACAACTTGAAATCTTTTCATCTTCTAAACCTCCTTAACTATTGACGATATTCTAACACATCAATTTTAGTTTGTCAATAATTTTTATGTAGATTTCTTATTTTTTTTTGAAATATGAATTTAAGTTATCTAAAAATACAAATCTTTTTCTTAATCTTCACTTTCCAATAATTTCATTTCCTTCTCAATTTCCATCATCATTCTCTGGTTCTCTTCGTGCTTGTAAAGCTGATAAGATACTTGATAAAAACCTAGTATCCTATCCTTTTCAGCAAATCCCACACTTATATTTCCCAATAAACAATACAAATCTGCTAATCGATAACTACTATTATATCTTTTACAAATAGCTATTGTTTCTGTAATCTCTTCTATAGCTTCAGATGTTTGTTCATTCAACCACAAATATCTACAATAGTTATATCGGAATTTAATCATCAATTCTAATTGTTCCAAATGATGAACAGATAATGACTGGATATTCTCTTTTAAAAGTTGATAGAGCTCCTGATATGTGTCTTCCTGCCCCATATCAAAATAAAAATTAGCCAAGGTATTTCCCAGCTGTAGATAGTAAAAATCAGATTTTTTCAGAGACAACAGTATTTTTTCCAATTTCGCAACTGCCTCTGTTTGATGATTCAGATAATGGAATTGAACTAATGTATCAATCCAGTCTAAATAAATCTGATCTTTAGCAGATAAACGAGCACGTTTAGATTTTTCTAGTTCATAGATGTAATGGAGAGATTCATATTCCCTCTCATCCAAAAACTTCTTAGATAGTTCTTTAAACTTATCAATATTTTCCAAGCTAGAAACCTCAGTCTCTTCAAAGAAATAATTCATGCTCACCTTCAATCGCTTAGATAGCTGAAAGAGTAATTCTGACCCGGGTGAGTATTTACCTTGCTCCATACGGCTAATCTGTCCTTGCTCACAAATCCCCTTAGCCAATTCCTTTTGAGATAATTTTAATTCCTTTCTCTTGTTTTTTAAGCGTGTCGCTAGTAACATGTCCACACTTTATTCCTCCTTGCTTTATTTATTAAAGTACATCAAGTTTCAAAAACATGTTTAAAATATATATTTTATATCCTTATCTTTGTATAATTTTTTATCTTTTTCATCACTTCTGCTTACCTTTAAATCGCCATTGGAAGCGAAGTTTATCATAGAAGGGAAACTCGATAAACAGGACTCCCAAGCCTACACAGAGACTGGCAAGAACATCTGATGGGTAATGAACTCCCAGATAGACCCTTGATACCAGCACACTGACTAGGTAGAGGCCAAGAATAATTTGCACGATTTTTCTCCAGACTGGATCTTTAATCCGTTGACTGAGAATGACAATCAGAGATCCGACCATCAAGGTTACAGCCAGAGAATGCCCACTCGGGAAGGAAAATCCCTTCTCCTCAACCAAGTGTAAAATAGCTGGTCGTGGACGCTGGTAGATATTTTTAAAGATCACAATTAAAAGACCTGCCAACGCCAAATTCCCCAGCATAAGTAGGCTTTCTATCTTCCACCGCTTACGATAAAAGATAAAGGCTACAATGACAACCCAAGTGATAATCACTGGGATATCAATCAGGCGTGTAATGGATCGGAAAAGAATAGTTAAATAATCTGGCAAGTCTCCTCGAACTACCGTCTGAATCGGTTGGTCAAAATTGACCAACATTTCAGGGTAAAATTTGACCATATAGCCCAGAATAACGAAAAGTAAAAGGGCAAAACTGCCCTTCATTAAAAATGTTTGTTTATCTTTCATAATGTTTTAAGGTTGGTTTTAAGAGAACATACAACAACCAGAATGAAACGGAAAAAATTACACCCTCAATCAAGTTAAAAGGTAATACCATAGTCATTAGGTAGTTGGAAAGTCCCAAAATTTTTCCAATATCAAAGTTAGCAAACTTAGCGTACAAAGGAACAGCGTAAACATAGTTGAGAACCAACATAGCCACGGTTAAACCAATAGTTCCAGCTAGAGAGCCTAGTAGGAAACGAAGGGTTGTCCGTTCCTTTTTCCAAATCAAAGCAAATACGATGACAAAAACTCCCAAAGCTACGATATTCATTGGCAAACCAATGTAAGTATTCACTCCCTGGCTGTTAAGAAGCAGTTTCAAGAGTGAGCGAAGCAAGAGAACTCCTAGAGCAGCAGGCAAATCCATGACCACCAAGCCCACAAGGACTGGCAAGATACTAAATTCTATC